>CAZTKR010000097.1:10001-11679 GCA_964614115.1 uncultured bacterium
GAGCTTAGGAATCGAGCACCTAGACCGATTGGATCGGCTTAGTCTGGCCAGGATATGGTCCAGGCGAGGCGTGTACTGGTTTTATGAGTATCTCAAAATTGTCGGAAAGGGCGGCGAAGGCCAGCCGGCCCTGCACAGGGCGGCCGAGGCTTTTCAAAAGGCCGTCGATCTGGATAATTTCAGCCTGGAAGGTGCGCTCCACGCCGGTAACCTGGCCCTCTCCTTACTCCGTCTGGGAGATATCGACCAGGCGGTGCAGTATGCGCAACAGGCGTTAAGACTGAACGCAAATTCAACGGAAGCCCATAACGCATCGTACAGTGTGGCTTTCCGTAAGAAGGATTACCAGGGGGCGCTTTACCATCTGAAAAAGCTGGCCCGTTTTGATCCGACGGATGGTGAGATTCATCTCAATATGGCCTTGATGTATGCGTTGCTGAATCAACCGTCGGAAGCACGGGAGGCATACCAAAAGGGAATCGACTTGGGTGCAGAACACAGAGAACAGCTGAGGGCTGCTATTTTTCAGTGATTCTGTATCTATACGATCATCATGATATTAGAATCACGTTTTGTTTTTCGTACGATTCTTTATCAATAGGTTGTATACCCCGTCATCCTGCTGAGACATGATATATCCCATCCGATGACGTTTTTATTGGAGAGTTGCTTTCGAGGGCGAGAATAAAGTGTGGAAATTGGGAGGCCGTTTTATATGTGACATATCCATCGGATAATCGTTCATGACATCTCTGCTATTATCTGGGCATCGTCACAGGATAAAATGGTCTGATGGGTATAGTTAACGATGTAATCCCTTTGACATTCCCTTCCTTAAATATCATACTTCGCTGCGATGGGCATGCGCCTTCCCATGCCGAAGGCTTTTGATGTTATCTTTAGTCCAGGGGCCGCCTGCCTTCGCTTGTATTCATTCTTTTGTATGGCTTGAATCACCCACTCCGCCGTCTCCTGCGGTACACCATGATCCACGATCTCTTTGACGGATAATCCCTGATCGAGGTATAAAGATAGAATCCGGTCGAGGACATCGTAGGGTGGGAGGACGTCTTGATCTGTCTGATCGGGCTTCAGTTCTGCCGAGGGTGGTCTTTCCAGTATACGGCGGGGGATGATTTGGGAATCCCGGTTGATGTACTGGGCGAGCCGGTAGACCAGCGTCTTGGGCACGTCGGCCAGGACGCTGAGCCCTCCGCTCATGTCCCCGTAGAGCGTGCAATATCCCACAGAGAGCTCGCTCTTGTTCCCCGAAGAGAGGGGCAAGTACCCGAATTTATTGGAAAGAGCCATGAGTATGTTTCCGCGTATCCTGGCCTGTATGTTTTCTTCGGTAATGTCCTCCGGCTTTCCGGTGAATTCGGGTTTCAGGGAATCCAGGTAGGCATTATATACGGGTGTGATGGGTATGGTTTTAAAGTGTACGCCAAGGTTCTCAGAGAGCTTCCGAGCATCCTCATCACTGGCCTCCGATGAATACATGGACGGCATGGAAACTCCCAGGATATTATCCGCGCCCAGGGCCGATACGGCAAGACAACAAGTGACGGCCGAATCGATGCCTCCGGACAGACCAAGAACAGTGGTGCGAAAACCGCATTTACGCGCATAGTCTCGAATGCCCAGGACCAGGGCTTCGTGGACAGACTCCAATTCATCC
>CAZTKR010000097.1:11689-12709 GCA_964614115.1 uncultured bacterium
AGAATGCGATCTTCGGAAATGTTTTACTCAGGTCGATGGTTTCCACGTGTTCCTTGAACGCGGGTGCCAGTCGGATGAGATTGCCCTGGTCATCGAATGCCATGCTCCGTCCGTCGGAAATCAACTCATCGTTGGCTCCCACCTGGTTTACCAAAATGATGGGTTTCTTGTACCTGACGGCATGATTGTGGAATAGCTTGTAACGCAACGTGTCTTTCCCGATGCCAAAGGGAGATGCGGATATGTTGATGAATAGCGAAGCCCCTTTTTTTGCCAGTATGTCCACGGGATTGCGTGAGTAGAGCCTCTTGGGAAAGAGCTTTGGATCGTTCCACGCATCCTCACACACGGTGATACCCAATCTTTCCCCCTTGAACAAAAAGATATCGATGGCGGATGCGGGTTCAAAATAGCGGGCCTCGTCAAAGACGTCGTATGTGGGAAGCAGAGATTTGGCTTGTTCGAACAGTACCTGGCCGTTCTGGATGAGAACAGCCGTGTTGTGGAGGGCTTTCCCCGTCTTTTTCTTCGATGACTGAAGGCTTCCGAACAGGATGCCCTTATCCGGAAATTGTTCGGATAGTTGTCTGAGACGATCCGATGCATTTAGGTAGTCCTCGAAAAAAGAGGTTCGTTCCAGAAGGTCTTGCGGGGGATATCCCGACAGGATCAATTCGGGATACACGACAAGATCGGGATTCTCCTGCCGGGTGTGCCTCAAGGCCTTTTCGACGAGTTTCAGATTTCCAGTGAAATCTCCGATGGTGGGATTGAGCTGGGCTATTGTTATTCTCATGATGGCGATTCTCTCGTGGTTATAGGGAGTCGTTATTGAATACGATGGCTAAAGTCATCATAAAATAAAGCATTCGACCTACCTCATACGTATCCCGCAGTACGATTGGCCTTCATCTTATCCTCTGCATCCGGCAAATAGAACTGCCATTACGAAGGTGGACATAATATTTAATAGCTTCTTTACTGTAATATCCACCGTAATCACATTCTGCCCATAAGCTT
>CAZTKR010000098.1:0-10068 GCA_964614115.1 uncultured bacterium
TTCATATGTCTTTACATATAACATCGAACGAGTAAAAAATTCCTATACAAACGATAAAAATTACTTATTCTAAATAAGTAACAAATGCCTTGATCCATAATTAACATTGTAAATAAACGAGTTAGATGAATAAAGTCTTATCATTTTTGTCGATAGTATGGCAAAGACTTTGCCTTGGATTAATAATCAGAAATTTTAAGGGTAATCGATATGGTGTCTACCCGGATACGATAGAGGGATCCCTGCAGGGTCACCTCGGAACAACTCGAACAGAGAAACATCAATAGGCTGTGTATGCCATGAAAAAGCCATCGATACATAGAACCTCTCCCTCGCTAAAGCGAGGTATTCGGTGGATATCGGTTTTTATTCATGCGGCCTTCCATCTTTTTGCCCAGCAGCCCGTTCACTTCGACCACATCACCATCGACGACGGACTATCGCAGAGTAGCATAAACTGTATATACCAGGACCATCGAGGATTCATGTGGATCGGCACGGACGATGGGCTCAACCGATACGATGGATACGAATTCATCGTTTATAAGCACGACTCCAAAGACCCGAATAGTTTGAACAATAACCAGATTCAGTCGATCTTTGAAGATGCATCCGGGGTGCTCTGGGTGGGAACATCCGATGGTTTGAATAAATACGACGGGGAGTATGAGTCTTTCGTACTTTACAAGAATAAACCCATGGATGCATACAGCATTAACTGTAACTATATCCGGGTTATCTACGAGGACAGGTCGGGGGTGCTCTGGATAGGAACGGAAACCGGGGGACTGAATCGCTTTCATCGGGATACCGAATCTTTCACCCACCACAAACATGTTCCCGACGATTCTTCTTCTTTGAGTAACAACACTGTCTCATGTATCTATGAAACCCGCTCCGGTGAGCTATGGATCGGTACGAGCAACGGATTGAATCGTCTGAATGTGGAAACAGGGCATTTTTGCCGTTATTTCAATGACGCGGGCGATCCCAACAGTCTGAGTCACAACAGTATTAATAGTATTCGTGAAGATCGTTTTGGTATTTTATGGATTGGTACGGACGATGGATTAAATCTATTTGACAGTCACAACAATTCATTTCGTCACTATCACAACGATCCCCACGATCTTCACAGTTTAAGCCACGATGTTGTCTGGTCTGTGTTTGAAGATAATATGGGAAACATGTGGTTGGGTACGGATGGAGGCGGACTCAATCGGTACGACCGAGATGAGAAATGTTTTATTCGGTATCAGCACGATCGATTGAATCAGAACAGCCTGAACCAGAACGATGTCATTTGTTTGTATGAGGATCGTTCCGGTCTGCTCTGGATTGGAATGAATACCGGACTCGACAAACTCGATCTGAATCGCAAGAAATTCCGTCATTACAAGCATAATCCCTTGAATCGCAACGGTCTGAATGACAATGATGTCTGGGCCATACTCGAGGATCGTGACGGGATGCTTTGGGTGGGAACCGAGTCGGGCGGTGTCAACAGGTTGGACCTTCGCCGGAACAAAGCCACGTATTACAAGAAGAATCCTTCGGATCCTCACTGCATAACAGAAAATTGCGTCGTTGCCATCTGTGAGGATCGTTCGGGCACGCTTTGGTTCGGTACTTATTCACAGGGATTAAATAAATTCAATCGTGATGATGGGACGTTTGTTCACTATACCCATGATCCTGATGATCCCAACAGTATTTGTGATAACGGGATTATGACGATATACGAAGATCGTTCCGGAATTCTTTGGATCGGAACGAATTCTGGAATTCTGGAGCGGTTCGATCGTAAAAGAGATGCGTTTCTTCATTATGAAACAACCTATCAGATCTCCCCAGTGAAAATGACAAATCCGATATGGTCTATTCTTGAGGATAGTAACGGCCACCTCTGGGTGGGCACGGATAGAGAGGGACTCAAGGTACTGGATCGAGAGACAAAAACGTTCACGCATTACATGGCCAGTACGGAGGACAATAAACATCTAAGTCATAATTGTGTCCTATGTATTTTCGAGGATAGTAAAAAACAGCTTTGGATTGGTACAGTTGGCGGGCTGAATAGATATAATTTCTTGGATAATACCTTTGTCCATTACACGGAAGAGGATGGACTGCCCAATGATATGATTTACGGAATACTGGAAGATGACGACGGAAAACTCTGGCTGAGTACCAACAGAGGCTTATCCAGATTCGATCCCGAGAGCGACCATTTTAAGAACTACGATGTGAGAGATGGGCTGCAGAGTAACGAGTTTAATTCGGGAGCTTATCATAAGAGCCGGAATGGGGAAATGTTCTTTGGTGGTATCAACGGTATAACGGCCTTCTTTCCCAAAGAAATACGAGGTCATTCATACGTACCGCCGGTCGTACTCACGGATTTTCTGGTGTTCAATCAATCGGTTCGTATAGGAGATCAAAGATACGGGTGTCCGTATTTAACGCGTTCGCTTCACGAAACAGACCGGATCACCCTGTCATATCGCGATCAGGTCTTTTCCTTCAAGTTTACAGCGCTGGATTTTACGACTCCGGAGAAGAATCGATATGCCTATCGTCTGGATGGATTCGAAGAAGATTGGAACTATGTAGGGAATCAACGACTGGCAACCTATACGAACCTGTCACCCGGGGACTATGTTTTCAAAGTCAAAGCGTCGAATCCTGATGATGTTTGGAATGCAGAGGGGCGTTCTATCCATATTAAGGTACTGCCTCCATTATGGCAAACGTGGTGGTTTCGGGTCTTGTTTTTGACATTTATGCTGTTGTCTGTATTTATCATCTATAGAATACGAGTACACAGCATGAAGAGGAGGAACGAGGAGTTACAAAGAGTGAATTTAAGACTGAACACGCAAATTGCGCAACGGAAAACAGCCGAGAGAACGATTCGGCAGAAGCTGGATCTGGAACGGACGATATCTGTCATTTCATCCCGATTCGTCGGTGTAACCGATATCGATGAAGCCATCCAATCCTCGTTGGCGTATCTTGGTCTGTACAGTAAGGCAAGCCGGGTTTACCTGTATTGTTTGAACAATGATAAAACCGCGATGGAAAAAACGTACGAATGGTTGTCTCAGGGTGTTCCGCCTCTAAAACAGGATATTCATTGTATGCCCTTGGACAGGTTTGCATGGTGGATGAATCGACTGAACGAAAAGGACTTGATAAAGATCGAGGATATAGCCTCACTTCCTCCGGAAGCAGAATGTGAAAGAGATATCTTAAAAAGCCAGGGTATTCATTCGCTGCTGGTGCATCCCATGAAGGCTGAAAAAGATGTGCTGGGCTTTGTGGGATTCGATCGTATCACAGAAAATGGCAAATGGAGTGATGAAGACTTAACGCTCCTCTCTGTATTTTCAGGGATACTGGCGCATGTGTTCGAACGGTGTCGGGCCGAGGATTGTATGAGGGCTTCTTTGAAGGAAAAAGAAGTGTTATTGAAGGAGATTCACCACCGTGTAAAGAACAACCTGCAGGTGATTTCCAGTTTACTCAACCTTCAGACAAAGTACATCAAGGATCAAGGAGTTATAAATCTATTTCGGGAAAGTCAAGATCGTATTCGCTCGATGGCACTCATTCATGAGAGGCTGTATCAATCCGAAGATTTGGCACATATCGATTTTACGGCATACATCAGGAGCCTGACAAATGAAATTTTTCGGGCTTATCGCATCGATCCTTCTCGTATTATGCTGACGTTGGATTTAAAGGATGTTCACCTGAGTGTCGATACAGCTGTGCCCTGCGGGCTTATCATCAATGAACTTGTATCCAATGCACTTAAGTATGCATTCTCATCCTCGGACAAGGTAAAGGGCCATGTATGGATTTCCTTATGTAAGATGGAAGATGGTGAAATTGAACTGATAGTCAAGGACAACGGTGTGGGGATTCCCGAGGGTATCGATTTTCGTGGGGTCGATTCTCTGGGATTGCATCTGGTGAAGATCCTGGCCGAAGATCAGTTGGGCGGACATATTTTGGTGAATGGTGATGAGGGTACTGAATTTCGCATCCGGTTTAAAGAGGTGAGCAGAGCCAATGAGTAAACACGTATCACGAGTCTGGCAACACCGAAGGATGTCTTTTATAGCATCGATTCTCTCTTGTATATGGGTATTTCTGGATGCTCAGGGAGTACAAGTAAAATTTGATTGTCTATCCATCGAAGATGGGCTTTCACAAAATACCGTATCTTGCATACTCCGGGACAGCCGGGGATTTTTATGGTTTGGAACCGAGGATGGACTGAATCGATATGACGGATACCGCTTTAAATTCTACAAAACAGATCCCCAGGACTCGTTGAGTTTGAGCAGCAATATTGTCCTTTGTCTTTATGAAGACAGGGAAGGGACGATTTGGGTTGGCACTATCGGAGGCGGGCTGAATCGATTTATCCGGGAGACGGAAACATTCATTCGCTGTCGATTGGATCCAAGCAGCATCCATAGTATCGGTAATAATAATGTGTATGCCATCACAGAAGATAAATCGGGCAGAGTATGGATAGGTACCGACAGAGGCTTGTACATACTTGATCGCGAAGGAATAGATCTGACGTATCGGCTGTCCGATGCCGAAGTTCCTGACGGCCTCAACACGAGAAGTATTTTAGCGATACACGAAGATGGATTGAGTCAGATGTGGATCGGGACACAGTACAGTGGTTTGTTTCGGTGCACGCCTGAAGAAAATCATTTTTCCCGATATCGTTTGTCATCTTACACTAACGATACAGACGGTGTGGGTGCAATCTATGAGAATAAAAAGGGAATGCTTTTCATGTGACGTTCAAGGAATAAAAAGAGTCCCGAGTGAAGACCAACGGACAGATGTATTCAGGATATAATGGACCATTTGGTTATCATGCATACAAAATGTGCCAAGAGCACGGATCAACACGCTGAAGGTCTACGAAACAATGAACCATACGATCAAATCCAGTGTTATATATATCAACGAGGATTGAAAGGAGTTTTCTATTTCTGAATACACACAAGAGGGAATAGATACAAGATGTACTTTTTTATGCTACGACGATGATGCGGAATATTTTTAAGCTCTAAGGGATGATCGGTGTTTCTGAGCATCGACTGTAGAGACCATGGAATGGACCAAAAACAATATCGGAGAAATCTCGTTGAACGACTGTGGGAAACACAGAAGGAACTGGAAACGATGGTAAAATGGAAGTCTATTGCAGGCAATGCGAAGGAAACGCTCCATGAGTAAATATTTAAAGATACTGATTGTGGAAGATGAACAGATCGTTGCCGAAGATATACGTCACAGTCTATTGAATATGGGCTATTCGGTCTCGGGTATAGCGGCATCGGGACGAGAGGCCCTCAGACAGATGAAAACATCCGTTCCGGACTTGGTTCTCATGGATATCATACTCAGAGGCCGTATGAACGGGATTGATACGGCGGAGAAGATTCGAGCGAACTATGATATTCCCTTTATATACCTGACGGCACATGCCGATTTGGAAACGCTGAACAGGGCCAAAGTGACGGAACCCTCTGGATATATCCTGAAGCCGTTGGATAATCGGGAATTGCAGAGTGCCATAGAAATGGCTGTGTACCGTCATCGTATGGAGATGAATATAAAAGAGAGAGAATCTTGGTTCTCCACGACATTGCGCAGCATCGGCGATGGCGTGATTGCTTCGGATAGAAAAGGTTATGTGACGTTCATGAATCCGGTGGCAGAAAAACTGACGGGCTGGAATCAGAACGATGCCATCGGAAAATCCCTGAGCAGGATTTTCCATATTCTTGATAGGGAGACGAGAAAAAAGATTAAAAATCCCGTCGGATATATTATCGATGAGCAAAAGAACCTAAGTGTGGACAATTACTCTATTCTGATTGCCCAGGATAAGCAGGAGATACCCATCGAAAGCACATTCTCTCCCATCAAGAACGACCGGGGAGAGATCATCGGTACCGTGGTTGTGTTTCACGATATTATCGACCGCCTTTCGGCTGAACGGACAAGCAGGTTGACGGAAGAAGCATTACGCGAAAGTGAAGAAAGGTACCGTTCCCTGTTTGAAGAATCGCGAGATTCTATCTATATCACCACGCGAAAGGGCAATTTTGTCATTGCCAATCAATCGACGATGGAACTTTTTGGTTTTTCCAGGGAAGAGATGTTCAAGCTGAATTTGCAAGAGCTGTATGTGAATCTGGAAGATTGGAGGCAATTTAAACGGGATATCGAGGAGAAAGGATCTGTCAGGGATTACGAAGTGAAGCTGAAGAACAAGAAGGGTGAAGAGCTGGACTGTCTCCTCACATCGTCGGTACGTCTGACACAGAAGGGTAAAATACTGGGATATCAGGGTATTATTCGTGATATCACGGAAAGAAAACGGGCAGAGGAAGAGAAAGAGAAAATACAAGCGCAACTCCTTCAGGCCCAGAAGATGGAGGCCGTGGGCATTCTGGCAGGGGGCATTGCCCATGATTTTAACAATATTCTCACCGTCATTCAGGGCAATTCAGACTTGTGTATGTTAAAAATCGATGAATCCAACGAACTGTACACCGAGATGAAAGAAATTCAGGTGGCCGCCATGCGGGCCGCCGACTTGACTAGTCAACTGTTACTTTTCAGTCAGAAAAAACCCATGAAGTTTGAATCCGTTCAAATGAATCAGATCGTTGAAAGTCTGCTGAAGATGCTTCATCGTTTGATAGGAGAGGATATCTGGATCAGCACGGACCTGGAGCCCAATTTATGGACGGTGCGGGCAGACCGGGGAACGATGGAACAAATCATCATGAACCTGGTCATCAACGCCCGGGATGCCATGCCCAACGGGGGTCGGCTCAAGATCAAATCCGAGAATGTTGTTCTGGATAAGCACGCCGCCCAGAAGATGACCGAAGCACGGCCCGGTCGGTTTGTCTGTTTGACGATATCCGATACGGGTATGGGCATGGATAGCGAGACGATTCAACGCATTTTCGAGCCGTTTTTCAGTACAAAAGGGACGAGAAAGGGCACCGGTTTAGGTCTCTCAGTGGTTTACGGTATTGTCGTACAGCATTCTGGTTGGATTCATGTGACCAGCAAGCCCGGAAAAGGAACAGCATTCCGGATTTTTCTGCCAGGCATTAACGTGAAAATCCAAAAAAGCCATAAAGAATCGGTTTCCATGAAGGAATTTTGCGGCGACGGGAGCCGGATTCTGGTCGTGGAGGACGAGAAGGGAGTGAAGGATTACACGACTTCGGCTTTGCGGGAGCATGGGTACGAAGTAATTTCTGCCGAAAGCGCAAAGGAAGCCGATGCGATTTTTGAAAGAGAGGATGGACGCTTTGACATGGTGCTGAGTGATGTGGTTTTGGCAGACATCACGGGTCTCGAGTTGGTGGACAATCTGCTGTCAAAAAAACGAGGACTAAAAGTTCTGTTGTGCAGTGGATACACGGGAGAAAAATCCCAATGGGTCGACATACAGAAACGAGGATTCCGGTTTATGCAAAAACCCTATACTCTGGCCGACCTTCTTCGCGTCGTCAAAGAAGTACTGAACGGCAAGTAGGTGTGGTCCAGGTTAGAACTTAACAGGTCGACGAAATGCCGCCCAAATGGCCAAAGCCGTCGGATTTCTGCATATTAAAAAGAACAACGATCATCTAAATTTAAAAAAACATCAGAAAGTGTATTCCTGAAAACTCGTAAAAAGTGTCGAAGAGACCCACCCTATTCCCATTTGTGTACTTCCAACACTCTCACAAAAAAAGAGAGATCTTATCGGTTTTTTCGCAATAAACGATCTCGGATATGATGGATCACGTATATGATATTCAGGAAAGTACGCTTTTGACAGTACATGCAAATCCACCCATTACACGGTGTATCATCGATTTTCTTGCCAAGAACGGTCAGTATGAATGTATCCGTTTCCGAAAAAAGTGAATCATCAATCGCGCTCGTGAGTCGCTAAAGTTTATCGTATTTTATAAAGCATCCGTCATAAAAAATGTTTACATTATAGTATGTGCACTGAATCGGTGAAGACCGTTTAAATTTTTAAGCTGGATTCATCGGGATTATGGGTACACGTCCAGACATTTCTGAGATCTCGCGTCACTTCACGGCCGTGGATCTCTTTGACAGGTATTTTTCCGTATCGCATGCTCGTGGCGGGATCGCCTTGCTGGAAAACCTTCTATCCCATTTTTCGCGCTTCCCGTATGAAAACATCAGCAAAATTATCAAGTACCAACACCATTTCCAGAGCACGGAAAAAATCCGCTTGCCCTGGGAAATCATGGAGGATCATGCGCGGCATCGTCTGGGAGGCACCTGTTTTTCCCTGACCTATTTTTTGCAGACCATCTTATGCCGGCACGGATTTATCTGCTATCCCGTCATGGCAGACATGCGATGGGGGAGGAACGTGCATTGTGCCCTGGTCGTGGAGCTGGATTCGACGAAATATCTTGTCGATCCCGGATATCTCCTGCATCATCCGATGGAGATTTGTCCGGGAAAGCCACGGCTGTACAAGACGGAATGCTCCGGAGTCGAACTCGTTTTCCAGGCCAACAGCGACCGGATCGAATTGTATACGTTCAACAGGCATCAGAAAAAGTGGAGGTACCGGTTCCAGGACAAACCGGTGTCTGCGGACACGTTTTTAGATCACTGGCTGTCGTCCTTCCATTGGAATTCAATGCACGGTCTCTGTCTGACCAAATTGGAAAAAGACCGAATGGTCTACATTCATAAGACGTTCATGCGTGAGACGACGTTCGACCGGAAGGTCAACACCAACATTAAAAATCGTGTCCACGAGTCGATCCATGGCATCTTTGGCATCGATCCGGTTCTCGTGGAACAGGCTCTAGAGGCCGTGAAGATCAACATGGAGCGGGAACGGGAGATGGGACTCTGGATTCCCAAAACACATCGGGGGATAGCAGATTGATCCATACGTAATCGATGGCATCATCACAAATGGTCTCATTTTTAAACAGGGAGTTTGTCGATTGAAACCACAAGAACCGTGGATGGTGAAATTATTCGTGGGTATCCTGTACAGCGATTTAGCCAAACTCACCAGGGCCTTGGAACTGCTTCAGCAACGGTATGGAGATATGGATTATCGGAGTTCGTCGTTCGATTTTGATTTTACGGATTATTATGTTCCTGAGATGGGATCGCCCATTTTCCGTATGTTTGTGTCATTCGAGCGTCTTATACATCCCAAAGACATTGCCCGCATCAAAGTTGAAACCAACGACATCGAGAATACATTGGCCGATGATGGGCATCGAAAAGTCAACCTGGATCCCGGTTACATGGACTACGACAAGGTGGTGTTGGCCTCGGCCAAGTACAACGGTCAGAAAATCTATCTCGACAAGGGTATCTGGGCAGACCTGACGCTCCACTATGAGAAGGGCCGGTTCGATCCCTATCCGTGGAGCTTCCCCGACTTCAAGCAGCGGGTGTATGATGAGGTTTTCCTGAAGATACGGCAACGTTACAAGACACGATGATAACTATCTTTAAGATTGATGTTAATCGTCCGATCGTCGTGTCGTAATACCCTTCCTCTGTAATCCTGAGAAACGCATCGTATTTTTTATCTGTATCCTCTTATAAAAATAATGAAGATATTTCTTGACAATCTAAAAAAAACTCGTTATAATTGAGAAGAATAAAAATTCCCCTTTAAACCGATCCAGCGAGGTCAGTAAGGGGCTATGGGATTGATTAGATACACCTCCCTGGTTATCTCGCAGGGAGGTTTTTTTGTGCCATAAACAAAGGAACGCGTACGATGAAAATGAAATCGGAGTTGATGGATGAACAGGGAATCATCCGAACACTTCAACGTTTGACTCACGAGATTCTGGAGAGAAACCGAGGAATTCAAGATTTGGTGATTGTGGGCATCCGAAATCGCGGAGATGTCCTAGCGGGTCGAATAAATAACACCATCCGTGATATCGAGGGTGAAACCGTATCCTTGGGTGTCCTGGATATTACCCTGTATCG
>CAZTKR010000098.1:10078-12471 GCA_964614115.1 uncultured bacterium
TCACAGAAAGTCCTGTGGTTCAGCAAACCGATATACCGTTTGATGTGACGGATAAAAAAGTCGTTTTGGTGGATGATGTCCTCTACACGGGACGAACGATCCGAGCGGCTCTGGATGCCATCATGGATCAGGGAAGACCGGCCATGATACAGTTGGCCGTGCTCGTGGATCGGGGTCACCGGGAATTGCCCATCAAGGCCGATTATGTGGGCAAGAATGTCCCGACGGCCCCAGGGGAAGAGATTCAAGTGAAACTGAAGGAAGTGGACGGAGAGGATAAAGTACTTTTACTGGTTCCATGATGAGAGGGGGAAAAGACGGGAATCGCATGAGAGACAAGAGTATAGTTCCGTGATGCTCCCGGTTTAATGATTATCGCAAAGGAGTGGATATGCAACTGAAAAGCCGGCATTTATTGGGTCTCGAAGGTGTGACGAAAAAAGAAATCGACCACATCCTGGACACGGCAGTATCCTTCAAGAAAGTTCTGGAGCGACCGATTCCCAAGGTGCCCACGCTGCGGGGAATGACCGTGGTCAACCTGTTTTTTGAGGCATCCACCCGGACACGTTTCTCGTTCGAACTAGCGGAAAAGCGATTATCGGCAGACTCCGTTAACTTCTCGGCATCAACCTCCAGTGTTCTCAAGGGGGAGACACTCAGGGATACAGTCAGGAACATCGAGGCCATGCGCATCGATTTTGTCGTCATGCGTCATTCGGCGGCCGGGGCACCGCATTTCGTGTCGGAGTGCGTGGATGCGGCCGTCATAAACGCCGGTGATGGTGCCCACGAGCATCCTACCCAGGCCCTGCTGGACATGATGACACTAAAAGGAAAGGTTGGACGCCTCCAAGGATTACATGTCGTCATCGTCGGGGATATACGCCACAGTCGTGTTGCCCGGTCGAATATCCATGGTCTTAAAACAATGGGAGCGACCGTGGGGCTATGCGGGCCCGAGACACTCCTGCCCAGGGAGGTTGAAAAGATGGGAGTGATCGTGTATCCCCACATCGAGGATGCCCTGGCTGAGGCTGATGTACTCAACGTTCTTCGCATTCAACTGGAGAGACAGAAGGGCGGGCTGTTTCCATCTCTCCGTGAATACAGGGCGCTTTTCGGAATCACGCGGGAACGTCTCGACCGCGTCGGACGTTCTATTACGATCATGCATCCCGGACCGATGAATCGGGGCGTGGAAATCGACAGCGATGTGGCCGACGGAGAGTACTCGGTTATCTTGGATCAAGTGACCAATGGCGTTGCCGTTCGTATGGCCGTTCTCTATCTGTTGGCCGGTGGACGCACGAAGGTTGAAGGAGCAGATGATGAATAATGTTTCAGGAAAAATGTCCCAGAAGTCCGACAAGGTGTTGCTCAAAGGGGGCAGGATTCTCGACCCTGCGATTCAAATGGATGATGTGACCGATATCTTGGTTGTCGACGGAACCATTCAACACATCGGCAATTCCGATGATACATCTTTCGATGGTCTTAAAATCGACTGTCAGGGAAAGCTTGTTGTTCCGGGCCTCATCGATATGCACGTACACCTGAGGGAGCCCGGAAAGGAAGATGCGGAGACCATCGCTTCGGGATGTGCGGCAGCCATGGCCGGAGGTTTCACGGCGGTATGCTGTATGCCCAACACGAATCCCGTCATTGATGACCGCAGTCATGTCGAATTCATCAAGGAGCGTTCCGAAGGATTCTTGGTCGATGTGCATCCCATCGGCGCCGTTACGAAAGGACAAAAGGGCGAAGAGCTGACAGAGATGGGGGATATGATCGAGGCAGGGGCCGTGGGTTTTTCCGATGATGGGTACCCGGTTCGAAACGCCGCGATTCTCCGACGAGCCCTGGAATACGCCAAGATGTTCGGCCATCCTGTTATCGATCATTGTGAAGACCTGAGCCTTTCGGAAGGCGGTGTGATGAACGAGGGCTTCGTATCCACGGTACTGGGAATGCGTGGTATTCCGTCCATCAGCGAAGATGTTCATGTGGCCAGGGATATTCTCGTGGCCGAATATACGGGTGGACCCCTTCACATTGCCCATGTGTCCACCCAGGGAGCCGTACGTTTGATAAGGGAAGCCAAGGCAAGGGGAGTGAAGGTATCGGCTGAGACTTGTCCGCATTATCTGGTCATGACCGACGAGGCTGTTTGCAGTTTCGATACCAACACGAAGATGAAGCCCCCTCTGAGGACCGAGGAGGACCGTAAAGCCCTGCTGGAAGGTTTGAAGGACGGGACTATCGATGTTATCGCTTCCGACCATGCGCCACATACCATCGAGTATAAGCAGACGGAATACGACGAGGCCGCTTTCGGAATCCTGGGATTGGAGACGGCACTGGGCTTGGTTATGACCCATGTCGTCGGAAAA
>CAZTKR010000099.1:0-12438 GCA_964614115.1 uncultured bacterium
GTCTAGGATGAGGTCCATCCTCGGCGGGTCTTTATCGCGGTTCAAGGAAAGCGAATGAATGGCAACCCGACCTAACGGGTGTCCGTTGTTTTCCAGATGGTCGAGAATCCGCTGTATATCCTGTTCCAGAACCGCCTCATCAAACCAACGTCCCTCCTGCGTTTCCATGCGCTCACCGAACTCGCGGCGCCACCCATCGTCCACACCCCGAATTTCTATACGACCCGTCTTCATCCGGTGCCCTTCGAACACCCAGATATCGAGGTCGATGAGAGCACTGTCCGAAGACACCCGTTCCCGGAGCGAATCAATCCTGGCCGAATAAAATCCCTGTCTATGGTACCCGGAGAGAAGCCTCGTCATGGATGTATCCGGCCAGCCTGCGGGCAGAGGCCGGCGTTCCTGGATGCCCATCATCTCCTTCAGCACATCTTCCCGAAAATGGGCATTCCCGTGGAAGGATATGGTTCGGACAATCGTCTGTTGGGGGCTCGTATCAGGAACTCCCAGGAAAACAGTCAGACCGAGGGCGAGAAGAATCCGAAAGTGAAAAATCTTCGAACCCGCTCGTACGCCTTTTTTAAGAGTTTTGTCGGACGATTTTAATCCTTCTCTCATGGCGACATGATCTTTAATGCAATGCATCGGAGACAATCGGTCCGTCAAAAAAAGGCCCTCACTTCCACCTGCCCCGTCTGGTACAGACGCGTTCGCCAGGGTTCCCGCCGTCCTCGATAGCTCAACGTGGCCATCACATGTCCCGTCACCCGGTAGGTCAGGAACAGGTTCCACCGCACCGTTCGCCCGGGCTGGTCGCCGCCCAGCATCTCGTAGGGGAGCGTCCTGTTCTCGGGCGAGGACTGGATTCTGCCCATCTCCAATTCCGCGCGTAGATGTCCTCGCTGCCGAAACGCATAGCTGAACCTCGGGAGTAAAAAGACAGAGGTGGCACGGGTCACTGGATCAGGAGTCCGGTCTTGGCCGAGTTTTACTCTGGCTTTTAATGCGATTTCGATCTTCTGTCTGGGTCGATACGACGTCTCCAGTGTCCAGGAATGGACGTGTATCCGACGATCCGACAAGCGTGCCGTATACTCCTTCGTTTCCCTTAAATGTTGATACTCGGCAAGCAGGCCGACTGGCTTCCACAGGCTGCCTTTGATGCGCACACCTGTTTCCTCCATATGGCGGATCAATCCTTCTTGTATCAACTGATAGTCCTCGGAATCGTCCTTCCGATAACGCAAACGCAGTGTAAATCCGGATGCCGGCGGGGTATACTCCATGTCCGTATGGAAGGATAACAATCCCATGACCGTGGTGGAGTCTTCCCCCCATCGTGGAAAAAGCGCGGATCGGTTCACGATGCCGAAATCCCGCTCCCTGTCCCGCCGCTCGATACGAACGATACTCCGGCTCTGCCAGGATGCGAGAAACGCTTTGATACCCTTTTTATCCTTCCAGACGCGGGACGCATCCCAGCGGAATTCCGCACCCAGTTTCAAATCATTCACCGGAAGAAACGTACCCGTCTGAATCGTGCGAACAACGATATCCCCGTCGGAATCGGGAATCAACTCGCCCAGGTCTTCGTCGTACCGATAACTCCCCTGGCCTTCTCCCACCCGGATGGTGTCCCTCACCATTTCGGATACCTGTGTCGATGAAAATCGGTAATGGAGCGTTCCCTGGAATAACCGCCGGCCCGGTGACAGGCGAACTTCCACATCGGCCAAGTCCGACTTCTGATCTTCGATCTCTGCATCCGTGTAATCCCTGTTGCGGTGTGTGTACATGAACGAAGAAGTGAGACCACTTCCCCACTGGAGGTCCAGCTTCAGGCGATCCGTCCTGGCCAGCGAATTTTTTTCCAGGGAAAACCCGCTGTACAGGCGGTCGTCCCGAACCGTCTCTTCCAGGCTTGCCGTGATAATTCCCCGTGTCATCGACACCACTCCCGTCCATTCATCGAATCGGAAACCGGTCCTCAGGGAATCGATATCCTCCTTCCTGTGTTCACCCAGATAGCGTATCGAAGGGGCAAGGCCCCACAGACGTCCCTCCAAGCTGCCTTGCTGACGCAACCAGTATCCTTCCTGTCCGGCTCCCTCTCCGGTTTCGATGAGTTCCGCCGTATACCACAGTTTGGGCAACCGGTTCTTGGATAGCCGGGTGGTGACCCTTTTTCGTTCTGACCGGAAGCGGCTCCCTCTCCTGAAAGATCCGATCTCTCCTCCGATATTCCAGAATTCAAAAGGCGCATATCCCCCGCTTATCTCGTAAGACCGCTCTCCCCAAACCGTCCCCTCTTCCACACCCCATTTTCGGCCGTGCTCCACCTCGGTCATCCGCCCCACAGGCCTGAACGCGTCGCCCACGGATCGACCGTTTCCCTGAAAATTCATCTTTCCCAGACCCACGCCCAGAATCCGTACCGGTCTCTCGTCCATGCGGAGTCGGCCACTGTAGGCGAAATCGACATTATCGCCGTCATCCTCGGAAGAAAAACGATTCAAGTCCCGGTCGCTGACGCTAACCTCTCCCTCGATGGAAAGCCCCTTTCCCAGATCGATGGAAGCGCCCATATTGGCCGCCTGATGAGCCGTGGCCAACGGAAGAGGAATTACCGGCAGGTACGTTCCCTCTCCCTGCCCCTCGTACTTGTAAATGCCGTATCCCTGAAAACTGTAATCCCCCTGTCCGCTCCCCACGTACGAGAACCGGACCGAATAATCACCCCCTCCGGTTCCCACATACCGGTAAAAAACGACGCCTGAAGAATCGACCTGGATATAATCTCCCAGGCCCTCGCCCTCGGCCGTCACACCCGAGACCACGGCCTCATCCGCATTGTCTCCGGCATTCTCCAATATCGTTCTGTATTCGTCGGTCAACGTGACACCCAAGGGATGGTCTTTATCATCGGCTTCCCGGAGCACCGAAGTGCGAAGCCGGATACGGTCGTCCCACAGCCGAAATTCTCCGGCAGCCCCGTAAACCTCTTTCTGGAATTCCTGATCCGAGTACTCGAAATCCACGGTAATGCGAGAATCGCTGGTGATCAGGCGATTTCTCGTGAACGTCAACTGGCCGTTTCCATATTCAATCGTATAGTCGTTCTCCTCTCCCCGCGTCATCGGTTCCCCGTCAATCCAGACGCGTTCCGTTCCAGCCAGTACGATGATCTCCCTCTGTCCCTTCGCTCCGGTTAATTGATACGGGCCTTGATTCGCCTCCTGACCCAAAAAATGATTCGTCGTGAATTCACCCTTGGTGGCAGCCGCCGATACCATCAGCTTTGTGCTTCCCTTCTCGACGGTGATCATACCTCCCTGGAGTTTGCGGGAATAGGAGCCCAACTCCGATCCATCCACACGGAGCACAAAATCCCCCATCGTGGTTGCAAAGCCCGGTGCCTTGATGTTCACGAACACTTTGTCGATTTCCTGCAGGGTCTGGGTATTCCCCTCGGGTTGAATGGGTGTATTCTGATCCGTCAGGGATGCCACGACCTCCACCTGCGGTGTGATCATGCCCGACAGTTGCAATCGTAAACCCGATTGCAGCCGCATGCCCTGGTCGGTCCCCACGGTAATGCCCCGGAAAATCGATCCGCTCCTCTGCAGGTTCTCGCCCAACTCGACACCCTTCTGTTCTTCCTCGGGTTTCATCCGGTACACGGAGGGTGTGGAAACTGTATCTGCGGGCACGGAATCCGAGGGAACCCAATGACGATGAACAAGCGGCAGGGAAAGGGGCAAACGGCGGTATGTCACGACAACCGACATCCCTGAATCGGGAGGATGGAAGAAGCGGATTTCACCACGCAGATAATCCACACGGTAATCCACACTGTCCACCAAGGGCTGTGAATCCTGAGCGACGGAAACGGAATCCGGGATCAGATATCGGTGGGGTAGAACGAGAACCGTATCGCCGCCAGTAGCTTCCCACTGCAGAACATGCCGGAGGGGATCGTACGTGCGAGTCCCTTGCTGGGGATACGAGGACGTCGTAAAGGCAAGACCGATAAAAAGGAAGCGCAGAAAAAATGGGATGCCTACCTTCGTAGTCGCGTATGAACCCGCCCGTTTCACCGCGGCGCCCACCCCTGACGGTAGACCCATCGGAATACCACAATCCTGTGGTTTTTGTTGTCAAGAACATAAAGGCGATCCCGCCAGGCCGCTACATCGTAGGGCTGAACCTGTAGCGGTATATTCTCTGATTCAGTACGGATATGTCCCGTCAGGGCTCCCGAATCGGTGAATACGACGATGGTTCCTGGCCCTCTATCGACGACGAGTAGGATGTTCGGGTCTATAAACGTCATGCCCGCGGGTCTCTCAAGCACACCGTCTCCAACCTGTTGAAGATAATTCCCGTGAATGTCAAACACCACGATGCGTCTGTCCTTCTCGTCGGAGATATACACTTTTTCTTTATTGGAAACGATAAGGCGTTGAGGATCGATGAGACGGCCCTCGCCGGCATCAAAATCGCCAAAGCTGGATTGAGGATTTCCCAGGACATCGAGCTTTAAGACACGCCGGTTCTCGCCATCCAGACAGAACAGCTCTCCCTGCAAGGAGAGAGCCACGTCCAGCGGAAACCCGAATCGGTGATGTTCGGGCCATTCTTCCGAGGAAGTAAACGAAGCCAGATAGTGGAGGTCCTTATCGTACCGTTCAATGCGCTGATTGTAGTAATCCGCCACGAAGACATCCAATCCGTTGCTGGCACACAGGGCTACAGGATGATCGAATTGCTCCTTTTCCCACCCGAATCCACCGATCTCGCCCACAAATCGACCCATGGCATCGAGCTTCTGTATGCGCTGATTGCCCGTGTCTGCGATATAAAGAAATCCCGCCGGGTCAACCGAAATCCCCTGAGGGCTCTGGAACTGACCCGGCCCATCCCCTTTCTCACCCCAAACGGCCAAGTATTCGACAAAAGTCGGGGCGACAGATTCCTGGCACAACGGGTGACCGATGCCGAGGCAAAAAAAGTATAACACCAGGAAGCCCGATGAGTAAAACACGTTACGCATGGTATTCCTCATGGAAAGGATTATCATATAATGATTCACAAAGTAACGGATTAACAACAAATTGTCAATGGGAAAATGGCAGAAACCTCTCCTGTTTACATTCGATGCATATTGAATGAAAATGTCATATGGAGGGAGGTGGATCAGAAATTCGCATTCCCGACCCACCTTCATTCTTGGGAAGGATATTCAGAATTGCCGCCTCTCCTTTTATCGCATCACAGTCGACAAAACATGCATGATCGACTGTTTTCTTGCGAAAGAAAAGGCTATCCCTAATTTATAGAATAACTATAAAAAAAACATCGGACAAAAAACCATTCTCAGGAGAGAATATGTCTTACAAATGTATAGGAATGCGACCGACACGGAGGAGGGAGGCGGGTCGGGAACTTGAACTCCCGGCCCACCACTCTGGAAGGGGTTATGAGAAGAGAAGATGTTCTACTAATAAATACGGTTCAACATCCGGTCTCCCCTATCTCATACGAACCGAATTATTGATTAATTCTCGATGGACACGTCTTACCATCGATTTCCCTGCAACACGTCCGCACGGAGAGATCGTCCGGTGCACCCAAACTTATGATATTATGAACCGCATTTCGTTTTCTGTAATGGAGACGTTGCGTCGCATAAGATCTATTCGAAATGAAAATCGAGGGGGGATGAATAGGAGTGGGAGATTAACGGACGCCGTGGCCCTCATCAAACCTCACAGCCGGCAAGATATACGTTTTCACCAGTTCTAGTATCGATCGTTCCCTCAAATCGGATTCTTCGGGTTCAAACGGAAAATTCGACGTGGTCACGATGACCATGTCCAGATCGGGTATGACGAGTATATACTGTCCCGACCAACCCAACGCAAAGAAGATGCGGTAGTCTCCCATGTCGGCCATCCACCACAGGTAGCCGTACCCCACATGCTCCAGGACTCCCCACGTCCAATCGCCACCCTCATAATCCTGGAACGAGGCTCGGATCCACGCTTCGGACAGAATTCGTCTGCCGTCTATCGATCCGTTCTGGAGATAGAGGAGGCCGAAACGGGCCATGTCGCGGGGCATCAGTCTCATTCCACTGCCGCCGTATGGATACCCTTGAGGATCTGCGTCCCAGTACGGTATGGAGATGCCCAGCGGCTCGCAGAGGTATTGATCGGCAAAGTCCCTCGTATTCATGCCCGAAGCCTTGGTGAGAATACCCGAAAGAAGGTGGGCTCCGATACTCGAGTAGTGAAAATCCTCGCCGGGATCATCGATCAACGGACATTCCAGAATATCCTTGATAAAATCGTACTGACCGCTCAGCAGGGTATCTGCGGACCCATCGGAGGGAAGTCCGCTCTTCATCGTAAGCAGATCTTCGATGGTCATATCCTGTTTCCGGGGGTCCAGGGACGGCGTCACGTATTCTGGGAAAAAGTCGAGCACATGCTGACCGACACTGTCGATATACCCGTGCTCGATGGCGATGCCGATCAGTGCCGATATAAAACTTTTCGTCATGGATCGTACCATCCAGGGATCATTCCTGTTGTAATAATCGGTCCAGCGATAATACTCCGACACCAGGTATCCGTGTCTCACGACCACCAGGCTGAATATGAATGTCCGGTTCTTCGCTTCCTCCAGCGCGCGGGAAAACATCTCCGGATCGAATCCCTGTTCCTCAGGGGATGAAACAGGCCATTCGAAGGAAACGAATTCATCGCTTTCCACGGGATTTTTATTACAAGCGCTCCCGAACAGGGAACATATTACCAGGAGACATACGACGGGAACACACTTTTTGACGAAGCCCAATTCGTTCTTAGGTCGATATCCGTTGCTTGTGATCTGTGATTGTCGTTTCTGCATTCCCCTGTCCATTCCTTTTCTATACCTTGCATGCTTGACCGTATCCGACACCTCGTTCCGTCATCCCTATTGGACGGTAGGCAGCACAAAATCGACGATAAAGAGCCAGACCTCCCGCTGTTGAGATGTGCCTTCTTGCGGATTTTTACCGATCCTGGACGTGGTGACGATAATCATATCGAATCCGGGAATAACAACGATGTACTGGCCGGAATACCCGGCCGCCATGTACAGGGCGTTGCCGTTAAACTCAGAGAGCCACCAGAGGTAGCCGTAGTCCGCCTCCGAATGAGGCCGTGTGGATTCCTCAATCCATTGGGACGGCACCACCTGCCTTCCGTCTAAAAAACCGTTCCTGAGATAAAGATAACCGAATCGGGCCATGTTCCGTGGCGTCAGATGCATCCCATAACCGCCGTAGGGCATTCGCTGAGAATCCTCGATCCATCGGGAAATACTGATGCCGATGGGATCGCAGAGGTATCGATGGGCATACAGGCGTATGTCCATGCCGGTCGCTCTCGATAGAATATGGGTCAAGAGGTTCGCACCATAATTCGAGTAGCAGAATGTCTCGCCAGGATCGGCTTTCAAAGGTAATTCGATGATCTGCTGGAGATGATTACCGGCATTATCGAATCCCGGATAATTTTCATCGCCATCATAACCTGCCGTCATCGTGATTAATTGTCCGATGGTGATATCGGACTTGCGCGCGTCCAGGCCGTCGTGAACGTACTCCGGAAAGAAATCGAGCATTTTCTGATTCAGACTTTCCAGGTGATGCTCCCGGAGGGCGATGCCGATAAGGGCGGAGACAAAGCTCTTGGTCACCGACCGCACATCACAACCATCGTCCTGCTGCCATCCATCATCAAAATAACGTTCCAGGACCAGGTAACCGTCCTTGACGATGAGCAGGCTCTTCAGGAAATGCATGTTCTCCGTCTCGCGGATCGCCTGATTCAATCCGTTGGGATCAAGCCCGTGGTCTTCCAGGGCTGCCGTTTGCCACGGATACGATTCGTAGGCTTTGTACCCGGTAGGATTTTTATGGCAAGAAAGGGATAAGACAAAACCGAGGATGAGAAGAAAGCCGATACGTCGCCTTAACAAGGAAGGGTACCTCCGTTTATCGCATCAACAAGATTGAGGCATATCACCCTATTATACGCATCACGACATTCCCTTCCCTAAAGGATATGATCAGTATTTACTTTCTATGATGGATAGGTATGATGTTCAAGAGGCGGTGTACGATGCCCGGTTAGGCGAGTCCAATTCGAGTTCCGGGAATCGCCGGTGGAGACTTCTCGCAAACCAAAAATCCAGCTCTGCGTTGGACGCGGGATGTGTCCCCATCACCCGATCCCACACATCGGGAGATTCCATACAGAAATACACGAAAAGATCGGGTGCCTTCTCCATAAGCCAGCCAAAAATCTTTCGGTACATTTCCACCCGCATCGGCTTGGGATAACGCATCTTGCCATCCATGCCCCGGATCATTTCTTCATAAAAAAGCCGGCTCCGCGGGAACCGTTTCAGGACGATCTCTTTCAATCGGGGGGGATACCGAAGGCTGCCCAGGCTCACCCAGGCGATCCTCGATCCGTCGACACGGGAAAAAAGCTGCTGGATGAGTGGATGATAGAGGGCTTCCCAGTCCGGCGTATAGAGGATGGGATCGAAATGAAATCCCAATAAAAATCCCCGATCCTGACAGCGCCCTGCTGCATCCAGTCTCTCCTCCAAACGCGCTGAGAAAAACTCGTCGGTGTCTATGATCGGTTGTGGATTCACAGACCAGGATACCACGATATTCTTGGGAGACACGGCTAGCAGAGTTTCGACACGGTTCGTCTTTGTCTTGAATTCGATGAGGGCGTTCCGTTTCTCGGAAAAGAACCGGGCATAGTCCCGCGTCAGTTCCGTGACGTGGTCCAGAACCAGGCTGTCGGATAACTCGCCCGTTCCGAACCGAAAAAACCGGCCCGGCTGACTTGCCAACAGACCATCGATGTCTTCGAACACATCATCCATATCGGTGTGCAGAATCATCACAGGGCTGTCGAGGTATTCCTGCAGCACACAATACGTGCAATCCATCGGGCATTGAATGATCTGGTTGATGACGGTGTACCGGCAGCAGAGATACGGGGCCAACGTTCCCGGACAGGGTTTTACGAGATCGCCCTTCTGGCCCGTGATGAAAAGAACCCTCTTGCCTTGGGAGAGAGTCAGTTGATCAGCGACACGTTCTTGAAATGCTTCTACATCGATAATTTCTTCCGGAATTCCGGGCGCGTTCTCCAGGACTCGCTCTGTGAGCGGCTCTTCGATGACGCTGCCATCGACGTAGATTTTTTTAATGGGAATCGACACGTTATACGACACGCAACATTTCCTCTATCCGCTCCTGATTCTCTCGTTTCGTCAGATGACGGAGCGCCTCACGTAAAACCTCTCCAGATCGGAGGTCCAGCGTGATACGGATGCCGGGTGATTCCAGCGACCGATCCCACGACAGCCGGACTTGCTCCGGGAGTTCCATCTCTTTCTTTAAATTTTCGACACTTTCGTTCCAGGCATAGATTTTCGGGTATTGTCTTCTCTCCAGTTCGGTCCGGATGCGTGCAATCCTCTGCTGACGTGTCCGTTGGGAATCTGTCATTATCTTCGGGCACCCCAAGCTCTCGGAAACCTGTGTAACCGATAGCCCCTCCCTGCCTGCGATATCCTGGAATGCCGCCATCATCGATGAGAGTTCAACACTTCGAATGTCCAGTTCCAGAGCCAGACCTCCGAAGAAATCCTGATCCTCCGGGGAGAACCGTCCGAATCGCACGGCTTGTTTTAGCGACAGGTCATATTTTTCGATATATCTCTGGATATTGGGGGACAATGTTAGTAGGTCTCTGACGTCCTGTAAAATCTCGGTTTTTGGCGGAAGTTCCAGAAGCGGAAGAAAATGCTCTCTCATCGATTCCCAGGACGAGCAAAGCCTGTCCAGGATGCCCAGTATTCTCGCCTTCTCGATGAGGTTGAGACTACGGTGAACCATGTGCTCCAGAAGAACGTCATGGAAGGCATTTTCCACTGGCACCCCGTCAGGCACCGGTGATGCCGGGATGCTCTCGAGCCCCAATTCCAAAGCGATCCGGTATCGGTGAAATCCCGATAAAAGCCGGTATCCCTTCTGGGTCTTCTGCACGAATACCGGCGTCCGGATACCGCTGGCTTGAATCGACAACCGCAATCGTTCCGATTCCGAATCCGACGTGAAACGAAAGAAGAAATCCTTCTGGATTCCTTCCAGGTGTAAATCGATGATTTTCATCTTCCCGGATCCCTCATCATGGTTTAAAACAAATTGATCTTACACCGCGTCGACCAGATTCTTCAGTCGATCATAATCGAGATCCCGCAGGTCATCGACCACCAGCGTGGCCTCACTTAAATTCTGGGAAAGGGTGTGGGGGCTTCGAAAACCTACACACGGAATGCCGGCACGCTTCGAGGCCAGCACACCGGCCTGTGAATCCTCGATCACAACACATGCTTTGGCAGGGTGACCCAGCCGTCCGATGGCCTCGAGAAAAATAGCCGGGTGCGGCTTGGACTGGCTGACATCTTGACCACTGACCACAATGCGAAATACGGGTGAATCCCAGAACTTCTCCAGGAAGGCGGCGATCAATGCGTGATCCGAGCTTGACGCCAGAGCAAGCTCGATCCCCCGCATGTTCAAATCCTCGATGAGTTCCAAAGCTCCTGGAATGGGTTCCGATTCTTCCCGGTACAATTGTGTCAGATTCTCTATGTGGCTCGGGTAGATGTCCTCGAGACTGGTATCGAGGGCATATTTCTGTATCAAGTCCTGAAACAGAAGCCTGGAGGATCGCCCCATATAAACCCGAAGCTCCTCGTCGGACAAATGCACGCCATAATGGGCAAATACCTGCTTTTCAGACTTGATGTGGAGGGGTTCACTGTCCACGATGACACCATCCATGTCGAACACAACAGCCTCTAACAATCGAACCTCCTGATAGAACCTTTACACCATCTTCATAAAAAAACCCACAGAAAGGCCGGTAACATGCCTTCCCCTGGGTTTTATGTGTACCGGGAGCCGGAATCGAACCGGCACGTCCTCAGAAAGGACGAGGGATTTTAAGTCCCTTGCGTCTACCAATTCCGCCATCCCGGCGTGACATAGAGGCGGCGAGCGGATTCGAACCGCTGAATAAAGGTTTTGCAGACCTCTGCCTTAGCCACTTGGCTACGCCGCCAAAAAAAAGAGCGGGAAACGGGACTCGAACCCGCGACATTCACGTTGGCAACGTGATGCTCTACCAACTGAGCTATTCCCGCTAAACGACTATTCTCTTCTCAGTCTTTCGAGTATCTTCTGTCTTCTCTCCCTGAGGTCGATCCTCTTTTTCTTTGCCAGTCGGGAGAAGGCAAAGAGCAAAACCAGGAGTGAAAGAACGATACAGAGCTTCACTGGAATAATTTACAAATTTTACACTTTTTGTCAAGGGGGAAAATACCGATCATTTCTTTTTTTTCTTCAATCTCCCCACGGTAAAAAAACCGTACAGATTGCGTCCGCATCCATTGGGACAATGATAATCGTTAAAGATAGCCAGACACTCATCATAATCCGTTACGGGGAATTTTTTTATTGTGTGACACGCTTCACACGTGATCACGAGTTCTTTATACGTAATCTCCGGCATTTCTCTCCCCAACCATCGACTTTCTTCAATTTTATATAATGTATTATATACGGGCTTTAAAGTCAAGATTTTTTATTGACATTCATGAGGAATATGTATATTTTCAAGACGAATAAAATCCAAGATGTTTTTACGAGCCCACTGTTGATGATTTTATCCCATTCAAAGGAAAAAGGAGAAATTGCCATGACGCACAAGAGACTCAAATCGATCCTCGTCCTCATCTGTACGCTTACACTCGTCTGTACTTTGTGGATGGGATGTGCCTCGAAAAAACCCTGGTGGGGCGATCCGGAGACAGGATTTTTTCTCCGATATCGGTTGGATACGGACAGGGACTACACGTATAGAACCAACGACGTCGAAAATACATTCATGGAAATGATGGGTCAAGCAATGGAATCAGAGACTCATAGGACGATGACATACTCGATAAAAGCCACCGGATACGACGACGATGAAAACGTCCTTACCGACATCACAGTGGACTCAATGAGCTGGATCGTCCATAGTGCCCCGGGCGATCGGGACATCGATACAAAAGCCCTCTACGGTAAGCACTTCGGTCTCAGCTTTTCCACCATCGGAGAAGAACTGGAATTTACGGGTATCGATACACTACCCAAGATCGATTTAGGCATGATGGGCGGAAAGCAAGGCATCAAAATGCTTTTCCGATCCATACTTCCCGATCTACCCCCGAATCCCGTGAAAATCGGCGACTCATGGACGAGCAAAAAGGACTACACGGAACCCCAGAGTAACATGGACATCACCG
>CAZTKR010000100.1:0-12281 GCA_964614115.1 uncultured bacterium
AATATGAGGATATACAGTTGTCCGCTCTAAGGATGCTTTCTGTGTGTGTCATCGTACATCGGGTCATCGCAGTATGTTTAAGAACGTATGTATCGTGGTTATTGAAACAAAGATGAAGGGGATCGGAAAAAGTATACCAGGAGGGTTCCTTCTATGCCAAATTATCACATGAACCGGGACGACAAGCAGGTCACCGACGAAGAAATATTTAAACGTGTGCTCACGCAAGGCAAATACACGACGATATCGATGTGCAGGAACGATGAGCCTTACATCGTGACGATGAACTACGGATACGATCCGAAGAAAAACGCCCTCTACTTCCATTGTGCCAACAAGGGTCTGAAACTCGACTTCATTCGAGCCAATCCACGCGTCTGTGCCACGGTCATCGAAGACCACGGATACAAGAAGGACGAGTGCGATCATGCCTATCTTTCCATCGTTTTTTGGGGAGCGCTGACCATCGTCGAGGATTTGGATGAAAAAAAGCATGCCTTAGAAGTCCTCCTGAATCATCTGGAAGAAAACCCAGACCCGATTCGAGAGCGAAACCTGAAGTCTGATGAGTCCTATCAAAACGTGGGGATTTTAAGGCTCGACATTCACGAGATCACGGGGAAACACGCCAAGTAATCGGGAGGACGGGAAGCATCCTCCCGGCATCGAACGTTCGTTCTATGATAGCAACCATGTTAGCGAACAGGTGTGAACTGGTGCCGTCGAACGTACGGAAACATTGTTGAAGTACTTGAATCCGACGTTCTCAGCAGCGTCAAGAAAAAAAATACCCCCTGAGCGGGGGTATTTCATGATGTCATACCATCGTTTATAGATGCTATCGTTGTTTTCCAGAAATAGTGTGCTTCCCCATCATTTTTCTTTTCTGATAAAAATATCACCCTGGAACGATTTAAACAGGATTTCCGGCCCGCCTCCGTTGATGGTTCCATGAATACTCCGCTCGACGCGTACCTTGTATTTACCGCCCGTGCTCCGGGTATTCTCTTCCACCACTTTCTTCGGCTCCTTTGACAGTTGAATCTCAAAATCACTGTAGATGTCCCCGTTGTCGGCTTTCAGGTTCACGTTGGACTTGAGATTGGCCGGGAATACGACATCGATGTCCCCGTTCAGCGTACTGAACGACATGGCCTTGTCCGGGAAGACATCGTCCATCGTAACGATTAAGTCCTTATTCAGGGCGTGGGCAACGACGGCTCCGGAAATGTTCAGCAACGTGACTTTGCCGTTGACGTTGTTCACATCGATCTCACCCCTCACGTTTTGAACTTGGATGTCGCCATGATTTACCGTGCTAAGCTTCAAGGACGTGTTTACCGGAACCCGTATGTCCAGATCGATGGTCCGCTTCCACGATTCCGTGTCGATTTCCATGACATTATTGTCTTCCTCGACGGTCAGACCGGTGGTCGTCACGGGAATTCGAATCATTCCCTGAACCTTTTCGCTTTCTCCAGAGGAAATTTTCCTCATTCGTGTTCTGGCTTCGGCGATGACTTCCGTGCCGTCATAGCCTGTCACGCTTATGCTGCCGTTGACCAGACCCACCTCCACCAGGCCCGGCTGGCTGGGATTGCTGAAGGCCACGGATAGACGGTCGACGACATCGTCTTGTCCCATCGCCCATGGAGCACCCAAGGCCAGGAGGATGAGTATCGGTCGTATGAGTACATGCCTTTTCATCGCGTCTCTCTCCTTTATTTTTATCAATTTAATTTCGTTGATATGTCTTGATCATATCCGACATGGAAACGCCATCCATGATATACTCCGACGATTTCGTGCCGTAAATCCAGTCGTCGAAAACGCGTGTTAAATCGACCTTCGATTCTTGCTTACAATGCGTGATGAAATCCTCTGCCGTGGCTCCTTTTGTATAGTATCTTTGATAGAACGATCCCATGATCTGATTGAACGATTCTTCACCCATCAGCTCGTATAAAACGTTGAAAAACAGCATTCCTTTTGTATAGGAAAGATCGGTTATGTCTTCTTTCCCGTGATCGATCATCGGGATGTGCCGATACGTCGGATTCTTCTCGTATGCACTACGAACCCTGTTCGTGTATTTTTCCGCAGCCTGTTTTACAGCGCCCTCTTTGTTTTCCAACACTTCCTGTGCCCTGTGCTGGAGCAGCATGGCCAGGCCCTCGCTCTCAAAACGGGGGGGTGCCGGGTCCAAGGACGTCACGTTCCACTGATGCGATATTTCGTGGTACAATTCGTAGAGTTTGTCGGGATTGGTGAACGTACCGGCGGTCTGCAGGATGGTCGTGACATCCGCCTGGGATCCGTACCCATCGGGTACTTCGATGATGCTGAACCCGTGATAGTCTTGCAGGGGGCCGAACCATTCTGTGAACAGATCCAGCGTTTGATTCAGCACCGTCATGGCTTGTCGGGCACCCAAGGAGTCTTCAGGGAAGTAGAAAATTCTATTTTTCCCGGACTCGAGAAGATCGTACCGGGTGATGGCTGCATCGATTCGCCAGGCGGGCTTGATATTCCGGTAAGAATAGGTGACCATGCCGTCCTGAGTGGATTTGTCTAGAAAAAACCCGCCGTTGGCAACGACGAGGTTGTCGGGCACGGTCACCCTCAGCAAATAATCGAATTTTTGAAATCCTGCCGCCCGGTTGACCCTCCAAGAGGGGTAACCGACGACGGGGTAGGAGAACGTCTCGGTTCTAAGAACCGTGTAATCTTTATCGATGCGATCCTTCACATACCGCATGGCTTCAGTGTATCCCGCCAGATACCCTTCATATCTGAAATGAATTGTTCGGGTTTCGTCTTTCTCGATTTTTTTAACGAGAGAGACCTCGATAAAATTGACTTGCAGCTGTTCCCAGTCTGAGAACGAAACGACCCTATGTACGAAGGGTAGGCTGGCCCCGTCCTGATCGGTGACGGATTTCAGTGTCAGCAGACGATAGAGCAGGAGCGGAATGCGGTCGACAGGCTCGGGGGCCGGATTCAAGACGGTCAGCTTGCCCTCGCAATATAACTTTTTGCTCTCATAGTTCACTCGATAGTCGAGTTTATAATCCAATGTTTTTAAGATGACTCGTTTCTCCGAGAAATCCTCCGCGCTCAGCGGAAGAATGGCCGATACGGCAACCATGAAGCCAAGAAGGAGTATTTTACTTTTGTTAACGGTAGCGTTCATGAGGATTACCTTTGTTTATGTTCATACGTATAAACACGTTTTTTCTGAAAAGGTTGCTCACCCGACGGCATCATTCGTACCGGAGACTCTTGGTTGGATTGGTCAGCGCCGCCCTGACAGATTGGTAACTCACCGTGAAGATGGCGATCAGTAGCGCCAGAATGCCCGCCAGCAGGAAAGTGACCCAGCTGATGCCGGTCCGGTACGCGAAATTCTGGAGCCATCGGTTCATCATGAAGTATGCGATGGGCCAGGCAATGCCGTTGGCGATGATGACCCATTTGGTAAATTCCCGCGACAGCATGAACACGATCCCGGGAACCGATGCGCCGAATACTTTGCGGATACCGATCTCTTTGGTCTTCAGCTCGGCCGCGAACGAGGCCAGGCCGAACAGTCCCAGACAGGCCACGAAAATGGCCAGAAATGAAAAAATGGAAAACACGATCCCTGTTCGTCGCTCGTTGTGGTACAGGGCATCGAACTCCTCATCCAGGAAAGAATACTCAAAGGGCATGCCCCTGGAGTATTCATCCCAGGTTTCTCGTATGAAAGCCAGGCTCTCGGGTACGTTCTCCGGACGGATCCGTACGGATATGTACCGCTCAGACCATCCGTAGACACCGGGCAGCATCAGAATAGCGCCCGGCCGGACCGTATGATGGAGCGATTCATAGTGAAAATCCTTGACCACTCCGATGACGGGAAGCTCCGTATCGGTGTAAGCGGAAAAGTGCATGCGCAGGGGTTCTTCCCACCCTAGCAGTCGAACCGTGGTCTCGTTGATGATGATTCCGTTGGAGTCGGTGAGGAATTCCCTGGAGAAGAAACGGCCGGCGTTCATTTCCAGCCGAAGAGTCTCAATAAAATCATAGTCGCAGCAGATCAGGTTCAGCGTGATTCCTTCCTCCTCTCCCTCTGGTAAAAAACCGATGTTATTATAACCCATGCCCGGCAGGGTTGACGAGCCGGAGGCCGAGAGCACGGCTGGATTTTTTGACAAGGCCTGTTTGAACGGCTGGCTCCGGTCATCCAGTGACTGGGGGGTGCGGATGACTACGACGTGCTCCTTGTCGTATCCGAGCTTTTTCCCCTGGATGTAGGCAAGCTGTCCCCGGACGATAAACGTGCTCACGAACAGAAAAATGGAGATGGAAAACTGGATGAGGACCAGCACATTCCTGAGCGTGGTGTTCTTGGAGGCGCTGCGAAGCCGGCCGCTCAGCACGGTTATCGGTCTGAATGAAGACAGCATAAAAGCAGGGTACGATCCGGAAACGACACCGATCACAAGCCCGAGACCGATCAATCCCGGCAGAACATAAGGGTTATCCAATAAAGGAAGCATGAGCTGTTTCTTGCCTACCAGGTTTCGGAACGACGGCAGGAGGAGTTGTACGCTTAGGATCGCCAGGATCAGGGCGATCAGGCTTGAAAGAACGGATTCGGTCAGGAACTGACGAATCAGCCGGCTCCGGGAAGAACCGACGACCTTGCGGATGCCCACTTCCCGGGCTCGACCGGCGGACCGGGCCGTGGACAGGTTCATGTAATTGATGCTGGCGATGATCAGGATGAACAGAGCAATGATGGTGAACATGGACACGTAGGTTGCATTCCCATTGCCCTCAAACTCGCCGTGGAGGTCGGAGTTCAGGTGAATGTCGGTCAGGGGCTGGAGGTAGTATTCCCAGAAATTTCCTTGGTCTGCCCACTCGTCGTAGCTGCGGCCCTGCCAGAGGTATTTCTTCACGAACCCGGGAAGCTTGGCCTCGAAAGCCTCCTGGGTGCAGTCTTCGCGGAGCATGATGTACGTCTTGTAGTTGTTGGCGAACCAGCCCGTGCTGTTGATCCCGTCGTTCGAAAGCATGGAAATAATCATATCAAAATGGAAATGGGAGTTTTCGGGCATGTCCTCGATGACACCGGCTATCTTATAATCCCGATTCCCTATGGTCAGTGTCCGCCCCATGGGGTCTTCATCGCCGAAATATTTGGATGCCATCGATGCCGTTACCACGGTCGCATCGGGATCGGTTAGAGCCGTATTGGGATCGCCCTGGATGAAGCGAAAGGTGAAAACCTGGAACATGGCAGCGTCGGCCGATGTGACGCGGTTCTCGTTGAACACCCGATCCCCGACCCGCACCAACACGCCGCGGGTAAAGTTCTGGAATCGAACCGAATGGATGACTTCGGGATACTCGCTCAGCAATGTCGGTGTCAGGATGGCCGGTGTCCATGTCTGGGCGATGCGTGTATCGCCCAGCATCGCTCTGACGGCAACCCGGTAGATACGATGGGCATTTTGATGGTACCGGTCGTAGCTCCGCTCGTGGAGCACAAAAAGCAGGATCAGCATACTGCATGTCATCCCGATGGCCAGCCCGGCAATGTTCAAGAAGGAATAACCAAAGTGTTTTTTAATATTCCGAACCGTGATTTTTAGATAATTACGAAACATGGGTTTTTCCCTTAAATTCCGTGAATCTTCATGCTGACCACTTTGCTGGCCGATACGTCTCTGCCTTTAAGCAAGTCCCGCACGTATTCGATATACTCTTTGTCCACGCCGTGAATCCGGAATTCAACCAGCTTCGATAGGGAAAGGTCCTTGAAGCCGGCGGATTGAATTTCCTGGATGAAGTCGGGCGTGACGTCATGGATACGGCACTCGACGAGCTTTGATGCCGAGACATCGGAATAACCCGCTTTCTCCATTTCTTTGATAAACTCGGGAGTAACGCCGTGAATCCGAAACTCCACGAGTTTCGACAGGGAGACGTTATCGAAGCCGGCGGCCCGCATGTCTCTGATGAATTCGGGTGAGACACCGTGAATGCGGCACTCCACCAAACGTGACGCCGACAGGTTCGAATAATCCAGGTCTTTCATGGCCTGGATGAACGACCTGGTTACACCGTGGATTCTGAATTCGATAAGCCTGGACAACGACACGTTCTCGAATCCTGCTGAGCGCATCTCCCGGATAAACTCCGGTGTCACTCCGTGGATTCGGCACTCTACCAGCTTGGATGCCTGGAGACCCGTATAGCCCATCTTTTCCATTCCTTCGATAAAATCCTTGGAAACGCCGTGTATGCGGAACTCGATGAGCTTGGACAGCGGGAGTTTTTCAAAACCATCGGTACGCATATCCTGTATGTAGTCGGGCGTGACGCCGTGGATCCGGCATTCAACCAGCTTGGACGGAGAGAGTTCCGTATACCCCAGGGCTTTCATTCCGTCGATGAATTCTCTGTCCACGCCGTGAATCCGGAATTCCACCAATCGTGATGCAGAGAGGTCTCTGAATCCCTGGGATTGGAGGTCCCGAACGAAATCCACGGATACGTCGTGTATGGCGAATTCAATCAGGCGTGATTTCGATATGTCGCCGTACCCCAGTTTTTCCAGGTCCTCGACGTATGCCTTGCTTACATCACTCATGCAGAGGATAAACATGTCTTCTTCGTCGAAACTCCGGAGTCCCCTGTTCTGGAGGAAAGACAGGAAATCCTGTCTGGGTCGGAATACAAAATGGCCCGATCCCCGTTTCCCCGTAAATTGGCCCTCAAATTCCACGGTGCCTGCATCGTGTATGAGTTGGAACGTGTGTTCTTTTTCCATCTCCAGGCCGGTGAGCTCGTCGGGAGTAAAGTACTGCGTCCAGTTCCAGTCCGATGAAAAACCGCGGTGTTTGTCGACAGACATCCGCATGCGGATGTCGTCCCTCAAAACTCTCCCGGACCACCGTCCCTCGATGACATCGTCGGCAACCAGTGGACGGACGAAAAAAGCGAGAGCGCAAAAGAACAGGATATGTCGTGCGAAGATATCCTTGCGCCCTCTGGCGATTTGCTTCCTGTGTATTCCAGTCATCGGTCTTCTCCTTATGAAGAGAGTTGTTATTCCATGGCACGCTTTGCAGGACGAAACAGTCCTTCCACATTTGTCCTAGACATGTTAATCACATCGACATATCGGCTTACCATCGGGTTGATAAATGGATCCATGTTTCGTCTCGGCATACGTGCTCGATATTCCTCTGATCGTTACGGGTCATTTTTTCTTCAGGATAAACATGTCCCCGTTAAACCCGTCCAGCTCGATCTCGGGCCCTCCCTTACCTGCCCGAACGGTCGTGGTTCGGCCGGTCTTGTACACGTATTTACCCTTTTTATTCTCCGAAACGGTCTTCGCTTTTGCAGGTACGTAGTCGACGGGAAAGTCGGAATAGATCTCGCCGTTGAACGTCTTCAGCCGGAAATCGGCCGACAGATTGGGCAGAAAGTAGAGTTTCACTTCGCCGTTGAGCGATCCGAAACGGCTGTCCCTCTCGGGATTCTTCGTAAAATCGACAGTCACATCGCCGTTGACCGTATACACCTCACCCGAGCCCCCGATCTGTTCCATGGAAATTCCGCCGTTGACGTTATGGACGTCGTAATCGCCTTCCATCCGGTTCACCGAAATCTCACCGTCGTTCACCGTCTTGACCTCGAGCAGGGTCGATTTGGGTACTTTAATCTCAAAATCAAAATGCACTTCCCATCCCGATCGCCGGTACCCGCGCCAGCGCCGCGAGTGGCGATGGCCACTGTCACGGAACGGCCCGTCCACGTAAAGCTCGATCAGGTCTCCCTCCTCTGTGATATCGAGATAGACCTCCTCCCGGGCTTCTTCCACGTCCTCGTCCGATTTTGCATGGATGGTCTTGACAACCTTCACCAAGACCTCATCCCCATCGTATCCCGTCACCTCAACAGAGCCGAACACGTTGTCCACGATGAGGAGGTTTTTCCCCTTGACATCTGTAAATCGGAATGATTTCTCGATCTTCTCGGTCTTCTCGACCTCATGGGCGAGTAACATTCCGGCCATGAGGAAAACCAGACCGGTTATCGCGAATGATAGATGTTTCTTCATCGGTCATCCCTTTCAAATGAGTTCTTTGATGCTCTCCTGCGCACGCAACCGGACGGTCTGATCGATATTCTGATCATGGATCAGTTTCCTGAGTGCTACCAGAGCCCGTCTTTCTTTGATCTGGACCAGGAGATCCATGATGGCGATTTGAACCAGGGGCGAGGTCTGCTTGGAGAGCGACTCGACCAGGGCGTCGCGCATGCCGGGTTGATCGACAAACAGAATCATGGCATCCACGGCGGCCAGACGGACGTTGACGTTGGGATCGGAATTCAACGTACTCAGCATTGCAGACAACAGGGACTCTGTGGGCTGTTCGACCTGTGTGCTGAAACTGACACCCCGGAGACGTTCACTGGGTGAGGACTGGTTCATGAGCGACACGGAGATCATCTGACGCATGTCGCGGACTTCCTGCCGGAGCATGGTCATCTCACCGTTGCGATGGATGCGTTGTTGAACGAACGTCCCGATGACCACGCCGGCCGCTAAAAACACCAGAGAGAGCGCAAACTGAATCGTCGGCCTCTGCGGCCATAGTAAGCCGATGGCCCCTTCCAGCCGTTGGCGCCAGGGAACCCTGTGTTTTGCCCTTGCCCCGGCCTTCTCCTTCTCCAGCATGGCATAGAACCGCTGTCGCATGGCCGGGCTGGGCTCTTCCTCGGGCAGACGCCCCAATGCCTCCCAGGCTGTCTGCAACTGCTGCATTTCGGCCTGACAAGCACGGCATCCGTATAGATGACTTTTGACTCGCTTTTCAGCACTCGGATCCAGGCGACCCGCCACATAATCCGAGAGTTGTTTTTTGATGTCTTCGCACTTCATGATTCTGCCGTCCCCGTTAGTTCAAAATAATGCTCCGCCAAGTCCTTCATGGCGCGGTGTACCCGGGCCTTGATGGTGCCCACCTTGCATCCCAAGATCTGTCCGATATCCTCGTACTTCATGTCCTGAAATCGGCTCAACAGCAAGACCTCCCGTTTGTCGTCGGAAAGTCGGGATAGTGCCTCGTGCATGATGGCGGCCTCATCCCTTCGTTCAAGTGCCTCCTCAGGATTCGGGTCTCGATCCACCAGGGTCTCTGTTTCTTCCGATTCATCGCCGCGACGTCTCCGTTTTCTCAGATAATCGATTTTGCAATTGTGGGCAATGCTGAACATCCATGTCGTAAACTTTCCTTCAGCCCTGTACGTATGCCGGTATTTTAATATCCGGAAGAATACGTTCTGGACCAGGTCTTCGCTCAGCAGACGGTTTCGCGTCTGCTTCAGAAAAAAGTTGAAAACGTGTCGGTGATGCCGTTCGAACAGCAGACCCAGCTTATCAAGGTCTCCCTCTCGAACGGCCAGCATCAGTTCATGATCTGTCGACAAATCCACTCCTGGGGCACACCCGATTACTCTCATTCATATGAACATGGGTTTTTAAAAAAGGTTACAAAAAAGATGGCCAAAAAGCAAAATAAAAGTGGGCGAAATAGGGATGAAAAAACCTTGATTTTTCTACGCCAATATCGTATCTTTCGTTAGAATATTCTTAGCGAATAATAAAAATGCACTGCACCCGAAGTAAGATACCTTGCCTTTCTCTCTAGATGTTGTCACATTTCCCAACCGGGAAATCCAGGTAACGATTCTGTACGAAACACCATGTCATTATTTTCTCAACTCAGGAGGAGTAGAGTGTGCTGTCCAATACGTTCAATCCTGTTGGATTTTTTCTCGTTTTCAGTGGTTTCAGTCTCTTTCTGTGGTAGCCTCCGTCTATGAATTCCACTGAGGATTAGGTCGTAATCGAGTTGAAGGAAGTCAGTGGTTCGGCCGATGGCCTCATGTCTGATCGTCCTTATATGGAGTGATAAAATCCCTATCAAAGCGGTGTAAAATAAGTTTGAATATTTAGTTTTATCCTAGCAAAAGATTAAAACTTGTAAATGGTAAAATAAACTTGTATTTTTTCATCAAAGGGGCGGGAACATACGTGTATATGCGACTCGTTCATGCCAGATACCAACCCGATTCATTGGCGAAGGTTCAACAGATATACGATGAGAGTATCATTCCGCGGCTTCAGAAGACCGAAGGCTGTCTCTTTGTCAGCGCTTTGAAGAGCGAAGCGCATCCCGGGGAAGGCATTTCCATGACGCTATGGACATCCCGGGATCATGCGGAGGCTTACGAGAAGAGCGGCGTGTTTCAGGAGCTCTTCGACAAAGTCAAACCCTATTTGATCGATTCCTCGGAATGGAAGGTACAACTGTCCGAGGATTTGACGCTGGAATATCAACCTGTTTCCCAGGAACCCGTCGTAAAAACCTTTGCCACCGCCGCTCAGACGAATGGAGAAGGTCCGCCGTACGAAAAAACACGGTTGATGTTTCTCAGAATCGTATCGGTGAGCATTCAACCAGGGAAAATCGATGCGTTTCGACGAATCTACACGGAAGATGTCGTCCCTGTGTTGCGCAGTCTGAAGGGTTGTCGTTTTGCATTCCTGACGGAGAGTGTGGAGGAGGTAAACAAGGTCCTCTGTATCACGATCTGGGATCGCAAAGAGGATGCCGATGCCTACGAAAAAAGCGGCCGGTACGATGAACTCAAAGGAAATCTGCAGCATACATTCTCGGGATTGTACCAGTGGAAAATGGCATTGGATAAGGAATCCGCAGGAAAAGTGGTGACGAGTGAAGACCTTCACGTGGATTCGTACAGCATCGTCGTTGGAAAACGATTCGGATAAACCGGGGAACCCGAAATGATAGCATCCACCCAACCACTGGATGAAGAGGTCAAACGCTTGAGGAGAGCCGTAGAAGAATTAACCGTCTTGAATGAACTCGCCGTGGCGGCCAGTTCCTCCGTGGAAGTGGATCAGATGCTGGATACTATTTTAAAAAAGTCCATAAAGGCTTTAAAAGCGGAGCAGGGAACCATATCCCTGGTCACAGAGCAGCAGAAGGCACCCTTGAAGACCCTCATCCGATTCGGTGACAGTACCACGGTGGAGCCCAAGTACCGTATTGGCGATCATATAACGGGCTGGGTATTAAAATACAAAAAACATCTGTTAATTGAAAACCTGGCCGGAGATAAGCGGTTTATCACGTCGGAACAGGAGAAAAAAGAAATTCGTTCGGTTCTGTGCGTACCCATATGGTGTAGAGCGAGGATCATCGGGGTTCTGATGTTGACGAATAAACGGACGGGAGAGTCTTTCAACAAAAATGACCTGAGACTGCTTTCCATCATCGCACCCCAGTCGGGCCAGCTGATACTCAACTCGCAACTCCAGGAAGAGGCCATCGAAAAAAAGCGGATGCAGCAGGAACTGGCCGTTGCCCGGCACATTCAGATGAGCCTTCTGCCGAAACAGGCACCGACGAATACAGACATCGACATTGCCAGCTATTTCAGTCCGGCGGAGGAAGTGGGTGGCGACTATTATGATTTTTTGTCTCTGCCCGATGAACGCATCGGGATTGTCGCAGCCGATGTGTCGGGTCATGGGCCTCCCGCCGCCATGATGATGACGATGGTGAAGGGCATCCTCCATTCGGTTGCCCAGAAGTTCACATCGGCGGATCAGGTCCTCCATCAGATCAATAGCATCATCACGCGCATTGCCCCAAAACAGGTATTCATAACGGCGATGTTCATGGAATTCGACCTAAAACAGAGAGTCCTGCGATTTTCCAACGCGGGTCATACACCTCTGATTCATTACAACTCCCAAAATGAGCAATGCCAATTGATCGAATGTAAGGGTTGTGCCCTGAATCTAACATCGAAGGCCACATTCTTGATGAAGGAAATCCCGTTGAATACGGGCGATTTGTATTTTTTATACACAGATGGTGTGACCGAAGCGACCAACGATACCATGGAGATGTTCGAAGAAAACCGTGTGATTCAAGGAATCGAGGCATGGGGGAAGGAATCGGCGGCAACCGTCATCGACCATCTGCGAGAAAAGCTGTCGGATTTCACCTCACAGAAACCCCAGGAAGATGATATCCTGATGATGGCCGTAAAGATCACGTGATGCGTTCAATAGAGGTGAATGGGAAACATGATCAAACATTTTAAGCGGGCGTTCGATTCTCTGGATGAAATCCACGAATTCGTTCTTGAGTTTGCCGGACAGAACGGGCTGGAAGAAA
>CAZTKR010000101.1:0-12221 GCA_964614115.1 uncultured bacterium
AAAACCCGATGAATTACAATAAAGGAATTAAGAAATGAAGCAAAAGAATTTAATTGTCGGTTTCGTCATCGTACTTGTTTTATTTTTTAATTACTGCACAAAGCAATCCGGCTTCCCCGTTTTAAAGGGCCCGTATCTAGGCCAGAAACCGCCGGGCACTAAAGCAGAAATGTTTGCCTATGATTTACTTTCTGCCGGATACCATGAAACCCACAGAATTTTTTCACCGGATGGAAAGGAATTTATTTACACTGTGTTTTCACCGGCTGGAAGGCTTCTTGTAGAACCAAAGGGAGCGTTCGGAACAATTTTCGTTATGTATTCACGGATGGAAAATGGCCGCTGGACCGAACCGATAGAATTTTTACATGGCCGGGCCTATCGCATAAGATATCCATCTTTTAGCCCCGATGGAAACAGGCTTGTCTTCAATTCATGGGGAAACAGAACCACCCGGCCGGAAAAATCATCACTTATTTGGTATATTGACAGATTGAATGATGGCTGGAGTGAACCCCAAGAAGTTGATTTTGGTGAAGATTATCAGGGAAGAGGAACAGTACATCCATCGATAGCATCAAATGGGAATCTTTATTTTGCTCAATTCCCAGACAGAGAAAACGGATTTCTTTATGTGAGCAGATACGAAAATGGTGAGTATTCACTTCCTGAGAAATTAAGCGATACTATTAACAAGGGTTACGGTAACCATCCGTATATCGCACCGGATGAGAGTTTTATTTTATTTGATTCGGACCGTGAGGGCGGATATGGGACAAAAGATTTGTATATAAGTTTCCGTGATGAGAATGGTGCATGGATGAAACCGCAAAATTTAGGTGCAGGAGTCAATTCCCAATATGATGAGAGAAGACCTTTTTTGTCTTTTGATGGAAAATATTTGTTTTTTGCCAGCGATAGAATCAATCCGGAAAAACCAGACGGAGCAATCACTATCACACAGCTACAAAAATTAACAGATGTGCCTGCAAATAGTTACCAGCATACGTATTGGGTGGATGCAAAAATTATTGTAGAATTAAAACCGGATGAATTAAAATAGAAGAGGCAACCCATGAAGCAGAAAGCAATCCTTATCGGAATCATGATCGTACTGGTTGTGATTTTCAGCAATTGCACACAAAAATCAGATTCCTCTAACTTTAAAAGTCTTTATCTTGGACAAACTCCACCCGGCATGAACCTGGAGATCTTTGCACAAGGGATTGTCACTACAGATAAATACGAATCGGCAATTACCGTTTCACCTGACCTTTCGGAAGTATTTTTTCTACGGAAATCGCTTAACGTAGCTGATAATCGTATATGTTACAGTCGAATTGAAGAGGGAAAACTTACGATTCCGGAAATGGCACCCTTTACTTATGATTGTATAGAAGGTTACCCCTGTTTTACACCTGATGGTAAACGGCTATACTATATATCCCGGCGCCCTGTCGCGGGACAGGATACAACATCAGTATGGGGAAATATATGGTTTATCGATAAGACAAAAGACGGCTGGAGTGAGCCGGAGTATCTTGATTCTCCAGTAAATGATTTAGGTCCGCATTATTTATCTATAGATAATAAAGGAATTCTGTATTTTGGATCCGGATTGAAATGTGTTTATTATGCAGAATGGAGTGATGGTGATTACCCGGAAGCTGTTAAGCTCCCGGATGAAATAAACTGCTTTGAGAGTGTGAGCCATCCCGCGATCGCTCCCGATGGGAGCTATTTAATGGTCGATGTCTACTGGAAGGAAAATGACCGTATCGAAGGTTCTTTATTTATCAGTTTTAAACGACCGGATGGATCATGGACGAAAGTCGTTGATATGAAAGAAGTATTAAATATAACAGATTCGTATATATGGTGCACTGCTAAGGTTACACCTGATGGAAAGTACATATTTGTTGAAAGGTATATACAGGAGACGCATAAAGCAGATCTTTTCTGGATCAGCGCTGAAATTATTGAAGAATTAAAACCGGATGAATTAAAGTAGAGAAGGCAACCCATGAAGCAGAAAGTTATATTCGTCGGAATCGTGATTTTACTCTTATTGATTGTCAGCACCTGCACACGCCAATCCAACTTCCCCGTCTTAAAAGGTCCTTATCTCGGCCAGAAACCGCCGGGTATGATACCGGAAGTATTTGCGCCAGGGGTCGTGTCCGCAGAGGACCAGGAGCACAGTTCGCTGGCGTTTTCTCCTGACGGAAAAGAAATGTGGTGGAGTCTTTGGCGGTTACCCCACGATTTGGATAAATATCCCCAGGTCATCATGTATATCACATGTGAGAATAACACATGGAGTAAGCCAAGAGTGGCGCCTTTCTCCGGTAAGTACAGAGATGGCGGGCCGGCTTTCTCCCCGGACGGCAGATGCATCTATTTTTATTCGCGGCGTCCCCTTCAACCAAATACCGAAGCGATGCACGACAATGACATTTGGTACGTGGAAAGGAATGAAAACGGCTGGAGTCAACCGGTGAACCTCGGCAAACCCGTGAACACTCCTTTTGTGGAAGCCACGCCCTGTTTGGCTGCAAACGGGAATTTATATTTCACATCCGACAGAAATCGATATGACGATCCCACCGGGAATAACGATCTTTTTATATCCGAATTTAAGAATGGATCGTTCAGTGAGCCTAAGGGATTGGGCTATCCCATCAATACATCATCTGCGAGAGAATCTTTCCCCTACATTGCCCCGGACGAACGGTATATCATTTTCAGCAAAGATAACCGCAAATTCGATTCTGATGGTAATACGATTCAAGGGGATAGAAAATTAATGATTAGTTTTAAAGATGAAAACGGTCTCTGGAAAAACCCCATAGATATGGGGCCGTATTATGAAAAGGCACGATTTCCGTCCGTTTCTCCCGATGGCAAATATTTATTCTTCACTAAATTTACAGAAGAGACGAGCGAAGATTTTTACTGGGTGGATGCAAACATTATTGAAGAATTGAAATCGATGGCTCTAAAATAGGAAGACGAAGGATATGAAACAAATACCGATTAGTATCGTAGTGCTATCTGTGATACTCACATTAATCGTAAATTGCACTCAAAAAGATGACTTCCCAATCCAAAAAGGCCACTACCTCGACCAGACACCGCCGGGCATGACACCGGAGATTTTTGCGCCGGGTATTGTATCGACAGACAGAGTTGAACTAAACGCGGTCTTTTCAAAAGACGGCCAGTTGTTCTACTTCACTCGAAGGGATGACAACGGGTTATACCAGATTTGGGAAATGAGAATGGAGGAAAATCGTTGGTCAAAGCCTCGAGTCGCTCCATTCTCGGGCGTGTATGAAGAGGCGGACCCCTTTATCTCGCCCGACGGAAGATTTTTATTCTACATAACCAAGAAACCCGAAAAGACTTTTGGCCCTCCGCATGATATTTTGATGAGGGAATGGACCGGAGAATACTGGTCAGATCCTATTAATCCCGGACCGCCGCTTAATACGGAATACAACGAGATCTTCCCCTGTTTAACGAATTCCGGTACATTGTATTTTAATTCGAATCCGCCGGGTGGATTCGGACATCGAGATATTTACAAATCCGTTTGGAAAGACGGAAAATTCAGTAAACCGGAAATTGTCGGTCCTCCGATCAGTACTGAGTATAACGAAGGGGATGTTTATGTCTCGCCCGATGAATCTTTCATGATCTTCACATCTGTTGATCGTCCTGGCGGTTTTGGCAGAGGTGATCTTTATAAATCAATCTACAATAAACAAAACGAAACATGGAGTACGCCGATAAATCTTGGTGAAAAAGTGAACTCCTCGGGGTATGATTATGGTCCGTGGATGAGTCATGATAGGAAATATTTCTTCTTTACCAGGAACAATGATATCTACTGGGTGGATGCGAAAATTGTTGAAGATTTAAAACCGAACATACGAAAGTAACGGAGAGCTGTCATGGAACGAAAGTACTTTCCAGTCGGAGTTATACTTTTCTTCATTGTTTTTTCCAGCGGACTTAAAGCACACGAGTATATTCCTGGTGAACTCAGGGGTAAAAGAATCGACCAGAATATCCCGGGTAAGATCGATACATCACTGTATTCCCAGATTTTGGGAGAGGATCGTCGTATTGTCATCTCGTTGCCGAAAACATACAAGGAATTGAAGAATGCCTCTTATCCTGTGTTGTACTTGCTTGATGCGGAGCTGGATTTCGTTTGGTCGAACGGCGTTTCGACGGTTGCCGAGCTGGGCGAATCTTGCGTTATACCCGATTTGATCGTGGTCGGGATTCATAATACCAATAGAAACCATGACATGATTCCCGATAAAGTCAGCCACAAGCCTGGATCAGGTGGTTCAAAGAAATTTTTACAGTTCATCACACATGAATTGAATCCCTTTATCGAGTCTCACTACAGAACAAACAGGCTCACTATCCTCTACGGAGGTTCGAATGCGGGGCTCTTTACGGTCTACGCTCTGCTGGGATCTCAGGAAGTGATTCAGGTTGGTATAGCCGCCAGTCCGATGATTGGACACTGCAGCGATTTCATGTTCGACCACCTGAAAAAACTATTGCAGAGCAATCATATCAGTGAACGGATCTTATTCATGGTTTATGGAGAAAATGACTCGAAACGAGTCGTTGATTATGTGCCCGAATTCCTCGAATCCATCAAGAATAAAGCCCTAGGCAGCATTCGCTCCAAAATGGTTATATTGGAGAATGAAGGCCATGTGCCTCCGACGAGTCTTCGGCTTGGTCTTGTCGAAATTTTCAAGCAATCATTTAATCCGATTGAGTTAAGATAAGCGAGACGGAATATGAAACGAACAGCTATTTTTATCGAAATCTTATTTTATAGAATATTTCTCGATATTCATTCAACAAAAAGGAGTAAAAGGCCATGAAAAAAACCATCTTGTTTGCGATGCTTATCGTTCAGCATATGACCCTCATCGCATCCACAGAGCCGATTGTAGAAGCTGCTAAGAACGGTGATTTTGAGACCGTAAAGACGATACTGACACAGGATCCTTCTAAACTGAATGCCACGAATGGAGATAATTACACAGCCCTGCATTGGGCCTGCACACGCGCTCATTGGGATGTTGCTAAGTATTTGATCGAAAAAGGTGCGGACATGAATGTGGTCGGAGGAGACGGGGGAACGCAGATCAACTGGGCTGTGCATCATGATAACGTGGAGTTCATTCAATTCATGGTCGAAAAAGGAGCCAAACTCAACATTCAAAACCAGTGGGGCATGACCGAACTCCATACCGCTATCTGGCGAGGCTGTATCCATGTGGTGGAGTATCTCCTGGATCACGGGTCTGACCCGATGATCAGGACCAAAGAAGGCTGGACAGCCATGCATTATGCTTTTCGTAGCGGCCACGACAACGTCATAAAGATGCTGAAGGATAGAGGCCTCTCTACAGATGTTCAAGACAATCAGGGCCGGTATCCAATGCACCTCTATTTTAAGAAACCGAACCCCATCGAGCTGTCAGATAGTGAATTGGATGAATACGAGGGAAAATACTATATCGGGGATTACCTGCTCCTGGAAATCTGGAGAGAAGGCCACCGATTAAAAGTCATGGAGTTCAGTCCCGATGAAATCTACCCCGTTGCCAAGGATTTCTTCTATTTCAAACAGGTGCCCTGGACCTTGATATTTACCCGTGATGACGAAGGAAACGTTCATCATGCTCAGCTCTCGTTCATACGGCGATCTTACACCATCGTTAGAAAATGAGTGAGGGTTGAAACTTTGTTATTGGCCGACTCGTTTCATTTTTAAAATATTTGTTTGCTGAAAGGGAAAACGCCTTTCGAAATATTGAGAGGAAGACCAGCGCAGGGTTCACTCGTTTCCTACGTGAGTTGATCTGATGGGTGATCATTCATAACGTAATGCATCGACGGGATTGGCTCGGGCCGCCTTCATGGCTTGAACGCTGATGAATGCAGCAGCCACGACCAGTGTGGATAGACTGGCAAGAATAAAGATGCCCGGTCGAAGCGACGTTCGATATGAAAAATCCATGAGCCAGCGGCGTAGGAACCACCAAGCCATGGGCCAGGCAATCCCGTTGGCGATGACGACCCATTTGAGAAAGGATTGAAGGAGATTCCAGACCAACCTGCCTTCGGAAGAGCCCAGGACTTTACGGATGCCGATCTCCTTTGTCCGTCGGGCCACCATGAACGAGGCCAGTCCCAGTAAACCCATCCCCGCGATCAAGATTGCCAAGCCAGAGAATACAGAAAATAGCTGTTCCATCCGCATCTCGCTTCGGTACAGTCGATCGAAGACATCATCGAAGAATTGATATTCAAACGGATAGTTCGTGGGGTGTTGATTCAAATACGATTGAATCCGGCTCAATGTCTCCGAGATAGCCTGTCCATCAATCTTGATTGATAGCCAATAATTCCAAACTTTGGGCTCGTAAAAAAGATAAAACGGCTCCACCGGCCTGTGGAGAGAATGAAAATGAAAATCCTTCAGTACGCCCACGATCCGGCCCTCCCAATCGCCGAACGCAATGAGTTCACGACCCATGGGCCGTTCACAACCAAGATCCATGAGTCTCTTCAGTGCCGTCTCATTAATCAGGATAGCCCCTTTCTTGTCTGCCGGAAATTCGCGTGAGAACTTCCGGCCTTCCACAATTTCCAGACCGTAAAGATCGACAAACGTATCATCCGCAAATCCCACGTATACCGGAGCCTCTAAGTCTTCGGGCATTCCTGCCCATCGGAATCGTGTTTGAGAGTGCATCGAATTTGGCAAGGACATAGACGAGGAGACTTTGAGTACATGCGGGACTTGTAAGAGATCGTTCTTGATGATGTCCAATCTATCCCGGATTCGGGAATCGTTGATTTCGAAGACTACTATCTGATCCTTGGTATACCCCACTTTGAAATCTCGGATATAGTGAATCTGTTCCTTGACGACCAGCGTGCAAACCAGCAGGATGATAGAGACAGCAAATTGCAGGACCACGAGAATCGCTCTGAGATTGAATCGTGTGGAGCCACGAACGAACAGGGACTGTAAAACCTCTTTGGGCTCAAACCGCGAGAGGTAGAAGGCCGGGTACACACCGCTAAGAAAACCCACTCCCAGAAAGGCCAGTACGGCCCATAATGCAATAGGATACGAAAACAGGGAGGTGAGAGCGATGGAGCGTTCCACGAATCGATTGAATGCGGGTAGGACCGAGCCGACGATGACGACGGCCAGGACGAAGGCAATCCCGGTCAGGAAGAATGTCTCTCCAAGGAATTGATAACGCAGGAGGCCGCGACAAGCACCCACGACTTTGCGTATGCCTACTTCTTTCATCCGGAGCGTGGATCGAGCCGTGGTGAGATTCGTATAATTGATGCACGCCACCAGCAGGATCAGCATGGCCACCGTGCCGAATATGGTGAGGGTGTTCATATCCGTGGGGATGGCCATTTCACCATCCAGATCGGTTCTTAAATGTATCTGTCCCAACGGTCGCAGAAATAGATATGGTTTCACACCGGCATGTTCTTTCATATGGACTTCCGTAAAGGATCGCATTTTCTTTTCAAAATCCGATACATCCACATCCTCGGCGAGTCGAATAAAGGAATAGGCACCACCGCTCCATACCTGTAGATTTTGGTTGTATTTCGAGGCATACGTCTGCAGAGAAATGATAAAATCCGATGTGAATTGTGTATTCAAAGGCATGTTCGCCATCACACCACGGACGATGAGATCTGTTTCTTCATTCAGACGCAGCACCTCTCCCACGGGATTCTTCGATCCAAAATACTTCTGCCGAACCTTCTCGGAGATGACAACCGCGTTGGGGTCTGTTAACACATCGGAAGCGCTGCCGGTTGTCAGGTCGAATGCAAAGAAATCGAAAAAATTGGAATCGGCGTACAAGATGCCATTCTCGAAGAACGATTGCCCCTCAACCGTTATTTTACCTTTATAAATGCCCTTCACACGAACGTAGGATTCCACCTCTAAGAACGTCTCTGTAATGGCAGGAGCGGCACCCCACGAGGCCCAGGCCATTTTATCTTTCCCGGAATGATAATGCCCCGGCATGTGTGTTGTCAAACGGTAAATGTGTTTATGATTCTCATGAAACCGGTCGAAACTCCATTCATACCCGACATACATGAATATCAATAAAAACACGGCCAGGCCCAATGACAGACCGAATAGATTAATGAATGAGAATGCCCGGTGCTTGTTCAGGACACGCATCGCGATTCGCATATAATTCGTCAGCATGACAATCCTCCAATACAGTTGAAAACCGATAACAGCAGGCAGCGTGCGAATAAGATGTCTCCACAACCATCCCATGGCTCGACGGTGCCCATACATCCGCAATCGTCCGTCGAATTCTTCGGTCAAGTCGTCGTAAAATGATGCCTTCTGATCTCCGGCAACAAAGCGACTGATAACGCGTATAATCCAATTCGATAAAAGCGGCATGACCTGAAATCCAGGGACTATGGATTGTTGAATTTGAGATTCGTTATGCCTTTCCACACCTGCCGGTGCATCTCCTGGGCACGCCTCAGAGCTTCTACTCCTGTTTTCGTCAGCCGATAAAACGTCTTGCTACGACCACCCCGCTCGGATGTGGGTTCGCCTTTTTTACGGATCACGTAATCCTTTCGGACCAATTGCTCCAGCAGGCCATACAGCGTCCCATACGTGTAGTCCTTGTCTGCTGTTTCCAGAATATTCTGTCGAATGGTGACACCGTAAGCGTTGTTCTTTAGTCGGTAGATGGCCAGCAGGATCATCTCCTCCGCCTTGGACAGTTCTTTCATTTCAAACAGTCTCTCTTATTTATTCGGGTTGCCCGTACAAATATATCTACGGGATACCCGAATAAATTGTTTCAATATGAATGCAATTATGATTTGAGAATCCTGATTATTTTTAATCGTAACCGTCGTCATTCCCGCAGATATCTTTTATTGTCATGAGAAAAAGAGCATCGTCCAAGAAATAATTTTGAAATATAAAACGTTATCATTCGGGACTGTTATATAAATAGTATAGATAGCCATAAGTTTTTACTTGACTATAAAATGTATCTATTGGATTTTTACATCAAAGGTCCGAATTGTCTGTAGCCGTACTATCTGCCAAAGATCGTCTATTGACATATTTGGAGTATGTGTGTATATTAAATCGTTATGAATTTTATGAAAATTCGATCCATATATCATCTTTTTGAAAAATCACTCCTCGTTGAATATCTCAATCGCTTCAATGGTTTATAGACCCACCTCTATTCAGACTCCTGACCATTGTCTTGTACGTTTCTGGAAAATCGCTGTCATAAGTTCCTGTTCCATTAGAATCCATTTTGACGCGTTATCATAAGATTGTCCTTTGGATGATCTTCATATTCTGATAAAGGAGGATCGCATGCAGATTTGTGTATTAGGGTCTGGTTTGGTGGGCAAAGCTATCATCAAAGACCTTGCTCAAGAACGTGATTTTCATATCACAGCTGTCGATATAAATAAGGAAAATTTGGAAGAAGTCAAAGCTGAACAGCGGGTAAATTGTATACAGGCCGATTTGAGAGAGGCAAGCCGTCTAATGTCTTTGGTCGAAAAGTGTGACTTGGTGGTGAGTGCTGTTCCGGGATTCATGGGATTCGAAACATTGAGGACAATTATCGAGGCGGGCAAGAATGTTGTAGACATTGCTTTTTTCGGTGAAGATCCGTTTTTGCTGGATGACTTGGCTAAGAGCAAGGGTGTGACGGCTGTGGTTGATTGCGGAGTTGCGCCAGGCTTGAGCAATGTGATTGTCGGGTATTTAGATACTCAACTAGACCGGATCCATCGTTATATTTGCTATGTAGGGGGATTGCCCAAGATACGCCAATGGCCCTACGAGTACAAGGCTGTATTCTCACCAAAGGACGTGCTGGAAGAATATACCCGGCCTGCTCGTTATGTCGAGTTTGGACAAAAAGTTGTAAGGCCGGCCCTGTCTGATATCGAACGGCTCGACTTTCCGGGCATTGGCACCCTTGAGGCGTTTAATACAGACGGGCTCCGCTCGCTTGCCCAGACCATGGACATCCCCTTTATGAAGGAAAAAACATTACGTTATCCCGGTCACGCAGAATTGATGCGAGTTTTCAGAGATAGCGGTTTTTTTTCTACCAAGCCGGTGAAGATCGACGGACACACAGTCATCCCTTTGGCGTTCTCGTCTGAACTGATTTTTGATCAATGGAAGTTGAAGGAAGGTGAGGAAGACATCACTGTAATGCAAGTCATCATCGAGGGACAAAAGGGGAGTAAGCGGCTGCGTTTCACATATGATATGCAGGACACATTTGATCGGGATAGAAACATAACCTCCATGGCACGAACGACCGGTTATACATGCACGATTGTCGCACGTCAGGTGATAAATGGATTGTTTGCGCAAAAGGGAATCTGTCCTCCCGAATTCATCGGTCGAACTGAAGGGTGCTACAAGAATATGATGGAAGAATGTAAAAAGCGAAACATTCGTATGACCGAAACCGTTGTTGAGCTCGAGGATACTGAGGGGATGGAGGCGCACTGATGGGGTGTTCAACACGCGATTGATAGCACTTAATAAGTGTGGGGAAGCTTTGTGTCCAATTGGAGAGGAATAATGATTTTGAATATTTCATCCTCTCATATAAAATAAAAACTTATATTTGGAAGATAAATAATATAGCTCACCATTGACAGTCGTAGAAGCTTCCTACTTTATAAGATGCACAAGCCTATGTTTAATATATAACATGGGCTTTTTTTATAAGGATGATAGCATAGATGCGATTCCTGTTTAAGAAATGCTAATATACTTCTTGACATTTTGGAAAAATTTTCAGATTATATAGTATCTTCATACCTCTTTTCAACCATCTCTTCCATCCTGGGGAGATTGACGTCATGATCGGTAAAACCATATCCCACTACAGAATCCTCGAAAAACTCGGTGAAGGCGGTATGGGTGTGGTGTACAAGGCCGAGGACACGAAGCTCAAGCGCACCGCGGCCCTGAAATTCCTGCACCCTCACCTCACACAGGATTCCGAGGCAAAGAGACGCTTCATCAAGGAAGCGCAGGCCGCATCTGCGCTGCAGCATAACAACATCTGTACAATCTATGAAGTCAATGAAACAGATGAAGGACAACTCTACATCTCCATGGAGTATTTGGGCGGGAAAACGCTGAGAGAAAAAATATCCGGTAAGGGCGAGACGACGTCGCCCCTACAAATCGAAGAAACCGTGGACATCATTACCCAGGCGGCCCGGGGCCTGGAAAAAGCCCATAAGAAAGGTATCGTGCACCGGGATATCAAACCTGCCAACATCATCATCACAGAAGATGGTGTGGTAAAGATTGTGGACTTTGGCCTGGCCAAACTGACGGGAAAGACAAAGCTGACAAAAACCGGCACGACGCTGGGTACTGTGGCTTACATGTCTCCGGAACAGGCAAAAGGAGGAAAGGTCGATCATCGGACGGATATCTGGGCGCTGGGGGTGATCCTCTATGAGATGCTCACCGAACGCCTTCCCTTTGAGGGCGAGTACGAACAGGCCGTGGTCTATTCCATTCTCAATGAACCGCCCAAACCGGTCTCCGACCTGCATTCCGATGTCCCCGCACCACTGGACCAGATCTTGAGCCGGGCGCTGGAAAAGGATCCGGATAAACGCTATCAGCATATCAAGGAGCTGCTGGACGATCTGGATTCACTGTCAGCGGGTATCGTGCCCGAAGCCATTCAGGCGCGGATGCGGAAAGCAAAGATTAGCAGGGCGAAGAAATACATCTTTACCGGAATAACCATCATTGCGTTTTTACTTATTGTAGGCCTATTCATCGTACCCCGGCTATTTCATTCCGGAGACGAAATTGACAAATCCATTGCCGTTGTCCCCTTTCACTACTTGAGCGATGAACCGGACAAACAGTACCTGGCCGATGGGGTCATGGACGCTATTCTGCTTAATCTATCCAAAATCGAAGATCTACGGGTGGTATCCAGAACCTCGGTGGAACAGTACCGGGAAACCGATAAAACGGTGAATGCCATATGCCAGGAACTGGGCGTGGCCTATCTATTGGAAGGCAGCTTTCAGAAATTCGGGGATATGGCCAAGTTGATTGTCCAGCT
>CAZTKR010000102.1:0-12101 GCA_964614115.1 uncultured bacterium
ACGATATATATGAACGGGACCTGCCCGTTTTCATCACGACGGATGCCATTCTCCAAGCTCTACACGCGTCGTATAGAAAAATATTGATGGATTTTGAGAAGAATTTATTGCTTCCTAAGCTAGATGATTTTCTACATCGGCTATATACCACGTATCCGGCATTGCTGAAGAAGTATGAATACATATATGCCCTTCAGACATCTTTGGCCGATGTCGACCTGTATATTACCATCGCGAAGTCTCTTCTGGCAGATGAGAGAATGGGTTCACGTTTTGTAGATGAAAACCAGGTTGTGTGTATTTGGGAGTGCATACAGGCAGAAAGGTATTTTGAGATACCTCTCTTTTCTGAAAGAGAGCGTCTTCTGGATTTTAGTGTTTTTACTCCGAGAGGTCATTATGTTAAAGAATATTGGGATGATGAAGAATGGACGACACTCTGTCCGTATTTTAAAGCCATGACATGGCTCGGTTGGGCGGAATTTTTTATGACGCCTCCACCAGAGAATATTTGGCATCCACCGTGGACGAAGGAAGAGATACGCCGTATGAATATCGGAGCCCTCCTCTTGAATGAACTCATCGACTTGGCGTACGGGCGAGAGTTGTTGGAGGAAATAGATGGAATTTTAAGAGAAATTATCAACGAGAGTGATAATCTGACACCGTCAGAGCTGAAGAAGATGACGGTGGATTTAAATATTCATAGTGCCGATTTATTACTCTTCGACCCTAAATACGATATCCTCCAGGAAGCACTATTGACATCCTCAGAAGCAGCACAGCATATACTTACCAACGTGATCGTCGTACATCCATTTGAATCTGAGCCAGCCAATCTTCATGTATCTTTTCGGGTCTTGGGTCAGCGTTTCACTGTGGATTCGTATATCTTTTCCAATGTTGTCTACGACAGGATTATTTATAATAATCAGAAGATATGGCGTCCTTTGCCCGATCCCTTGGATGCCGTGTTTGTCCTCGGGAACAACAATACAGGCCCGTTATTAAGGGAGGAACTCGATTATTACCATTATGGGCCTCAGTTATCTGCACTCAGATACCTGGTGGATGCCTATGAAACCGGATTCTGGAATCAGTCTCTCTACAACAGTTGGCTGCAGACGATCCGGACACTAAATCCTTCCGAAAAACAGGAGCAATTGCCTTTTTTTATGAAAACTGTGGCCTGGCAGCAGGAAAAACTGAATACACAACTTGCTTCGTGGACTCAGCTCAGGCATAATAACATATTATATACAAAACAATCTTTCACAGGAGCTTGGGAATGTGGTTTCCCCCATAGTTATGTTGAGCCCTATCCAGAATTTTATCGTCAGATCGCTCGATTTGCAGAGAAAGCCGGCTCTCTCTTACAGCATGATTATTTTAACCACCTAAAAAGCACGATGGATATGTTAGAGACGCTTGCCCAAAAAGAGTTGAATGGTGAGCTATTTACTCAGGATGAGAGGGAATTCTTGGAACGTATGATCGATGGTGGTGGATGTGGCGGGCCTGACTATACGGGATGGTATACCGATCTTTTTTATAATCGATACGATGTTGATGAGGATGATTTTCTTATTGCCGACGTTCATACCCAGCCCACAGATATAGACGGTGGCAGGATCGGGCATGTTTTGCATACTGGAGTGGGTAAAGTGAATCTCGGTATCTTTTTATCCGATGCACCCACTGACGGGTTTCGGCCCATGGCATACGTGGGTCCCGTATTCTCTTACTATGAAAAGGTTACGGAAAATTTCCAAAGACTGAACGACGAACAGTGGAAGGACATGGTTACTAATGATGACGTTCCGCCCCGTCCCGACTGGGTAAACGTGTATCTGGCCGATAAAGACGGACACAAAATGGAAGAGGGGAGAGCGCTCGCTGGTGAGATTTATACACATATTGTTGAACCGCCATGCGAGTCGCTCCCCTCTTCATTCTGTCTGTACCAGAATACACCCAATCCGTTCAACCCGTCCACGTTGATCCGTTTCGACCTTCCGGAATCAATCCAGCTTAATTTAACCGTCTTCAACGTCCTGGGTCAAGAAATCCGAACGCTTTTGGACGGAGTACAGCCGGCCGGCACCCATTCTGCCGAATGGGACGGCAGGGATGCGTGGGGTCGGGATGCGGCCAGTGGGGTGTATCTGTATAAGCTATGCACAGAGGGAGGAATGCAGGTAAGAAAGATGTTTTTATTGCGATAAGCCTGTATCGGGACCGCCATACCAAGACCATCGAAAGAGAGGAGGCATTCACCATGAAAGGCATGATTCACTATCGAGATTGCAGGAGCTTTGTTTTTATCGTTGTCGTTTTTTTGTACTGCTGTTTTCACGCGCTCGTTTACGGCCAGAAGGATGTGAGGTATATATTTACCGATGTCACCCAGGAAGCAAACCTGAGTTCCTTTCAGTATCCCATCAGTTACGCAACATGGGTGGATTATGATAATGATGCCGATTTGGACGTTTTCGCCACCAGCTCTTCGGCACAGAACGGTTTGTTCGAGAACTTGGGTGATGGAAGGTTTATAAACACCATCAAGGGTTCTGGAATTGAGGAATCGGGTCATGTGTTTAAATCGTCGGCATGGGCAGATATCGATAACGACGGCGATAAAGACCTCTTTATCCCCTTTGTCGAAGAGTATACACGAAAGCCTCTGTACTTAAACCAGGGCGACGGGCGTTTTGTGAATCTAAATCCGGGGAGTGGACTGGAGTACTGGGGAATAACGCTGGATGCAGCCTGGTTCGATTACAACGGCGACCGCCTGCTGGATTTGATTTGTACGACAGGTGAGTACGACACGCTGCATCTTTTCCAGAATGTGGGTAACAATCATTTCCGGATGGTTACTAATGAGCCAAGTTTATTCGATATGTGGACTTTCTATCCTAGAGGAGTGGCCGTCGCCGATTACGACCTGGATGGTTATATGGATTTTTATGTATCCTCATTATTTTTATTTACTGATTTATTTCATAATGAAGGTGATGGTACCTTTAAATTGGCATGGGAATCTGGAACAACAGATACTGCTAATGCAAGTACAGTTACATGGGGAGATTATAATAATGACGGCTACCCTGATATTTTTGTAGCTAATGAGGGGCCATATCTCGAATGGGGTTGGTATAATAGTTTATTCCGTAATAACGGTGATGGAACATTCTCATCCGTGGCTGATCAGGCAGGTCTTGCGGCGATGACATCTACAATACAGGGCATCTGGGTCGATTTCGACAATGACGGGTATCTGGACCTCCACGTGATCGACCGAAATCCCGACCCCCGGGGCATGCCTGTACACCGCCTGTTCAAGAATAACTGGGACGGCACGTTCACGGATGTGATGGAAGAGAGTAGTTTACGGGAGGAACCTCTGGGGCCGTATGCCACCTGGGGGGACTACGACGGTGATGGAGATGTGGATGTACTCTTTGGCGCCCTGGATGACGATCCCACGACAAACCGGCTATTCCGGAACGACACAGAAGAACAGTGGTTGGGATTACGTCTCTTGGCCGGTGAGGCCAGCGGGAATACCATCGGTACGAAAGTCAAGGTGTACGCGGGCGATATGACGGTTGCACGAGAGTTGACGGCCGGATCGGTTCGCGTGCCAAACGTGGATTCCCATGTTCAAATCGGGCTGGATACTGCCGTCCTCGTCGATTCGGTGGAAATCCTCTGGCCCAGTGGTGTGAGGGATTCCAGGAAGGATGTTTCGTCGAATCAGTATGTGGTTGTCCGAGAGGGGGAAGGCGTTTTAACAGGAATCTCGAGTACAGGCCTAAAGCCCAGTAAGTTCTGTCTTTATCCCAATGTTCCCAATCCGTTCAATCCGTGCACGGTGATCCGTTTTGAGATTGCCAGACCATGTCGCATCAAATTGGCTGTGTATGATGCCCTGGGGCGGGAAGTAGCCGTTTTAAAGGAGGGTTATGCCGTCCCGGGCCTGCACCGGATACCATGGGATGCAAGAGGCCATGCATCGGGCATTTATGTGCTGCGAATTGAGGCGGACGGAATTGTTGAGAGCCGGAAGATGATGCTGATGAGATGAATGGAAGGTAACCATGACATGGGCACTTCCGGCTATGCGACTCGGCGGGAGATATGTTCTCTCGCCGAGTTTTTATTATCAAGAATGACATTATTTATAATCTGAACATATCGAAGAATTTCAGCTTTTTTTCAGTATAGAACGACATCGTGAAAAACCGAAGCAATCATACCTCGCATTTGCCTAATGGATGAAACATGGAGACTTCTCATAAAGACTTATAAGTATACTATGAGAGTTCGGCCAAATTTTCTATAAGTATGCACGCACATTTTTGAAATAGCCCATTCATTGTAATTCCCGTTTCTTCTCCACTTAATTTATTTCTTTTAATTTGACAATAAACCACTTTTTTTTTACCTTTTATGCCATGTGCGTATTTGAATCCCAGACGCTGGAGAAGATAGCGGGTCCAGTATCCGACGAACTCGATTTGTTTGAAAAAGAATACCTCGACCATCTCCGTTCCGATGCTGATTTTTTACAGCCCCTCCTGGATCATGTCGGTAAAGGAAGGGGTAAACGACTGCGTCCCCTGGTTTTTTTCCTCTCCCAGGGGCTTATCTCTCGCCCGAATCGAAAAAGTACGCCTATCGCCGTGCTTTTAGAACTGCTCCATACCGCTACACTCATTCATGATGATGTGGTCGATGGATCGGCGGAACGGCGTGGCAGGCAGTCGATGAACGCCATCTGGGGAAATCGTGTTTCCGTGCTCCTGGGAGACTACCTGATGGCCAAGGTACTGGCCCTGGGAGTGGCAGCGCCGTGGGAAGGAATTTTACGAATCATCTCCACCGCGGTCACAGATATGGGCAGGGGGGAACTACGGCAGATACTGGAGGATGCGGATAAAAAAATCAGCATGGACGCTTATTTTCAGATTATTCAAGGAAAGACGGCAGGACTATTCAGGGCAGCCGCAGAGTTGGGGGGGCTGGTAGTCCAGGCCGGTGTTGACCAGAGGAATCGGCTTTGCCGGTTGGGTGAAGCTTTCGGCATGGCATTTCAGATTCGTGATGATATTCTCGATTTTGCAGGGCATGCCCGGCATATGGGCAAGCCGATCGGACAGGATGTTTCCAACGGCAAGATGACGCTACCCCTCATACTGGCCATGGAAGGCATTTCGGAGGAAGTAAAGCAAGGTATTGTCCAAAGGCTCAGTAAGGATTCGAAAGCCGAAGCCGAGTGGATTGGTCGATTTGTGAAGGAGCATCAGGGTATAGAACGGGCCCACGAAAAAGCGAGGATGTTCGCCAAGGAAGCGGAGGAAATCCTTGCTACGTTCAACGCATCCGTGTACCGGACGGCCTGGGGGGAACTTGTAACGCACGAGTTGGAGAGGTCAGGATGAGGCGTGGCGGTACCATCGTTGGAATAATCATCCTGTGCCTGTTGTCGTGCCAGAACCCAAGCGGTAAACAACCGGTGGAGCAGACACGCTTTCTGATGGACACGGTCGTCCGCGTTGCTGTGTACGAGGAGACATTGTCCAAGGAAGAGATCGAGATGGCCATCGACCGGGCGTTCCAGATCATGGAGGAGGTGGAGGCCAGGACGTCGGTGTATGTGGATTCCAGCGAAGTGATACGTATTAACAAGGCATCGGGCCGTTGTCGGGTTCCTATTCTTCCGGAGATGTTCTCTCTCCTAAAACAGTCCATGGAAGTCTCGGAAGCAACTGGAGGGGCGTTCGACATCACCGTGGGCGCGATTAAATCGGCATGGCAATTTGAGGCCAATCATCCACACGTGCCCGAGGCATCTGAGATTGAATCCTTACTCCCTAAGGTAAATTTTCGTAACATCCTGTTGGGCAAGGATAACGTTTTGTTAGCCGAGAGGGGGATGCGCATCGATATGGGAGGGGTCGCCAAGGGATTCGTCATCGACCGGGGCGTCGGAGTCTTAAGGGAAGCCGGTATTCGAGCGGGTCTCGTCGATGCCGGCGGCGACTTGCGGATATTTGGTCAGCATCCCTACCGGGACAGGTGGAAAATTGGGATACGGCATCCCCGGAGTCATGAAGGTGAACTCATGGGTGTGCTGGAGACCGAAGCGTCCAGCATCGCCACGTCGGGCGATTACGAACGGTATTTTATTCAGGATGGGAAACGTTACCACCATATCCTGAATCCGAAGACTGGATACCCGGCAGATGGCTGTATCAGCGTGACCATCGTGGCCGAGAGCGCGGTCCTTGCAGATGCGTATGCGACGGCGGTATTCGTCCTGGGGCCCGACGATGGCATGGCATTGATCGAACGCCGGGACGATCTGGAAGGATTGATCGTCTTTGAAAAGGAGAATGTCCTAGACTACCTCGTATCTACAGGACTCCAGGATAGAGTACAATTCACTGAAAAAGTCGAAAGCTTGGTTGAGCGATGACGGTGCTCACGGAAAGTATCCTTTTAATTTTCATGTTTTATCGTCGCTTCGAGATACACGTTCGATAGCATAATTTTGCGTTAGCGCACAGATATCATAGTGATAGATTAGGAGGTCGTTCATGCCTCGAACACTGGTCACCGGCGGAGCCGGTTTTTTGGGTTCTCATTTGTGTGAATACTTACTGACGCAGGGACACCACGTTATTGCCATGGATAACCTGATTACGGGAACGGTGGACAATATCGTTCATCTCCAGGGTGATCGATTTCAATTCATACACCATGACGTGACCAACTATATTTATGTGGACGGCCCTATCGACTATATCCTTCATTTCGCCTCGCCGGCTAGCCCCAGGGATTATTTGGAACTGCCCATCCAGACGTTGAAGGTGGGTTCGTTGGGCACGCACAAGGCGCTGGGTCTGGCTTTGCATAAAAAGGCCACGTTTCTTCTGGCCTCGACCTCGGAGGTGTATGGCGATCCTCAGATTCATCCTCAGCCCGAATCGTACTGGGGATTTGTGAATCCTGTGGGTCCCCGGGGTGTGTACGATGAGGCCAAGCGCTTTGCCGAGGCTCTGACCATGGCGTACCACCGATATCACGGTGTGGATACACGTATCGTGCGCATTTTTAACACCTACGGGCCGCGGATGCGGCCCCAGGATGGAAGGGCCATCCCCACATTCATACCCCAGGCAATCCGGGGTGAATCCATTACCGTGTTCGGGGACGGCAGTCAGACTCGGAGCTTCTGTTATGTGTCGGATCAGGTGGAGGGCATTTATCGTCTATTGTTGTCCGATATAAACGAACCGGTGAATATCGGGAATCCGGACGAAAAGTCGATTCTGGAGTTGACCCAGACAATTCTTCGGATTACCAGTAGTAAGAGTGAGATTGTCCATCGTCCCTTGCCGGAGGACGATCCCAAGGTCCGTCAGCCCGATATCACCAAGGCGAATCAACAATTGGATTGGAAGCCTAACGTCAGCCTGGAAGAAGGACTGAAGATTACCGTCGATTGGTTTAAGAAAAGGTTGAAGGAGTCATCCTGACCAACATGGGATCTGAGGATGGAGGCCAGGGTGTGATGGAAGAGAAATTTGTCATGAGACAAGCCAGCTGGCATAAAGCCAGTGATGCACAAGAAGACCTGAATTTGAAAGTCGCGGACATCATGGAAGCCTCAAGAATCCATCCTACGAGTCCATAAGAACCGTTTGTTATGCGATTTGCACGCTTGAATTTGTACGTGTGCAAAATTTTATAGCATTGAGATTTGGAATATAAAACAAAAGAACAAGGGATTGAAACGCATATTAATCATTCGCCTGAGTGCGATGGGGGATGTATTATTAACAACGCCCCTGATACGTATGCTGAATAAACGTTTTCCTGGAGCAACCATCGATTATATCGTCAAGGCACAGTTCGCACCCCTCATCCAATCCAATCCCCACATCGACCGGGTTTGGATGTTCTCCCCAGAGCGGGGCTTTTCCGAGATTTGGAGGCATATCCGCCGCATACGGTCTGGAGGCTACGATGCGGTGGTGGACCTGCAATCGAATATCCGGAGTTGGTTATTACGCACTTTCTCGGGAGCACGAAGGAAATTCCGGTATCGATTGGGGCGGGGACGCCGGTATTTCCTGGTTCGGTTCGGTATGCACCGGAACGCGGCCTACGCACCCATTCCCCTGCGATATCTGGCAACGGTTTCGTCACTGGGCATTGAGGACGATGGATCGGGTCTGGAATATATCGTGGATGAAGATGCGAAACAGTCGGTGTTGTCGCGCCTGGCCGAAGCGGGAATAGACGATAATGAACAGCTCATTGTCTTGGCACCAGGAGCGATGCATTGGACGAAGCGTTGGCCGGCCGACCATTTTGCCGAGGTTGGCGATGGCTTCAGTCGTATGCAGAAGCACGTTGTTCTCGTGGGTGGGGAGATGGACCGAGAGGTCTGCGAGCGGGTGGAACGGTCGATGACCTCGCCTGTGCTGAACCTGGCAGGCAGGCTTTCTATCCAGGAAACGGCGGCTCTTCTGGAGGCATCGACTCTGCTCGTCACCAATGATACAGGTGTGATGCACATGGAGGCAGCGTTGGGTAAACCCGTGGTGGCTGTATTCGGACCCACGACGCATCATCTGGGTTTTTTCCCCTTCAGAACGTCCTCTATTGTCGTCGAGAGACCTGTTCATTGCCGGCCGTGCTCATTCCATGGAACGGAACGGTGTCCCCAGAATCATTTTCAGTGTATGAAGCAGATACATAGCAGTGATGTCATCCGGGCTGCAAAAATACTGCTGGAGAGGAACTGAACATGGCACGCATTGGATACTACATCTACAATCTCATCGGTGTTCCCCTCCTGTGGGTGGGTTTTTTACTGGGAAGTGTGGTTAGCAGGAAAATAAGACGGGGCCTTCGCGGCCGCCGACAGCTTCTCGGCGAGTTGAGGAGGCGGATGGAGGATGTAGAAAAAGGCGGTCCGCGGTTTTGGATACACAGCAGTTCCATGGGTGAATTCGAGCAAGCCAAGCCGGTCATTCAACGGATAAAGGAAAAATTCCCTCAGAGCGTCGTCGTTGTGAGTCTGTTCTCTCCATCGGTGTTCGACCATGTGGATGATTTCCCCGGGGCTGACGCCATCTGTTACATGCCCTTCGACTCGAGGCGGCAGTCACGGCGGTTCATCGATACCATCCGTCCCGATGTGGCCGTGATGGTCCGTCACGATCTATGGCCCAATCATCTTTATCAACTCAAGGAAAAGGGCATCCCTGCAGTCTTGATCAACGGCTCGATCCGTTCTACCCACGGTTGGCGATTCCGATTCCTCGTACCGTTTTATCGGTTTCTTTACCAGTGTTTTGACCTGATTCTCACAGTCTCACAGGAAACCAAAGATATCTGTGAATCCCACCGGTTGGCAACCGGCCCTATCGAGATTGTAGGAGATACGCGGTACGATCAGGTCATACACCGGGCCCAGGAGGCTGAGAAGAGGGTGGCGCCCCTGAGGAAATTGAAGGGTAACCGGAAAACATTCGTGATGGGCAGTACTTGGCCCTCGGATGAGATCGTCCTGCTGGATGCCATGGCCCGTCTCCGTCAGAAGGTCAAGCGTGTTTGGTATGTCATCGTTCCCCATGAGCCCTTGGAAGAACATGTGGCTCAGATTAAACAGCGTGTTTCGGCCTTGGGCTTGCGGGCAGGCCTTATTTCCGAGATCGATTCAGGAAAGGCCAGGGACTGTGATGTGCTCATCGTCAATCGCGTGGGTATTCTGGCCAGTTTATATGCCTTGGGCGACTTGAGCTTTGTCGGAGGAGGTTTCGGCGCGGGGATTCATAACGTCCTGGAACCAGCTGCCCTGGGGAAGGCTGTCTTTTTCGGACCCAGATGCCAGAACTCCTACGAAGCAGGTCTGCTCCAGAATCGGGGAGTCGGATTTGTTATAAGGGACGGGGAGACTCTTTATCAGCATCTTTTTTCCCTGTTGAATAATGCAGGCAGACTGAAGGAGATAGAGGCGAAGGCGACGCAGGTAGTGCAAGAAAATGCCGGTGCGACCCGACGAATCGTCGACCATTTGGAAGCAATGGTTCCAGTGTCATGATCGAAGTGATGGATCTGACATTCCAATACCCCGGAAGCGAGGGAATGTTCGCTCTTCGGGGCGTTTATTTTACGCTGAAGCCGGGGGAACGGGTGGCTCTGATGGGGGCCAACGGTTCCGGCAAAACAACACTGGTCCTGTGCCTCAACGGGTTGTTAAAACCGGTTTCTGGCCGTGTCGTAGTCGATGGACTCCATGCTGAGGATTCGGGAAGCCTGTATGAGATACGACGACGAGTAGGGATGGTATTCCAGAATCCGGACAATCAAATCGTGACGACAACCGTCTTACGAGAAATTGCCTTCGGGCTGGAAAATATGGGCGTCCCGACGGCAGAGATACGGAGTCGTGTGGAAGACGCGGTGATGCTGTTCGGTCTCGGAGAATACCGACACACGTCGCCCCATCTGCTGTCGGGCGGAGAAAGGCAGAGGCTGGCCCTGGCCTCGGTTTGGGTGATGCAGCCCGACTATCTCGTGCTGGACGAGCCCACGTCACTCCTCGATCCACGAGGTAGGCAAGATATTTTCCGGTTCTTGGACGAGGATGATGTCAAACACAGAAAAGGTGTATTACTGGTGACCCAGTTTCCCGACGAGGCTTTGATGTGTGATCGCCTTTTGTTGATGGATGGCGGCACCATCGTTTATGACGATTCTCCTCTGGCTGTTTTTCGTCATCAAGACGATCTTCGACGGTTGGGATTAGAGATACCTGTGAAAATCGAACTTTCAAATTATATAGCTTCGAAGGTCTAGTCAGTAAACACAGAGTGGATACATTTAAACCGACCGTCATCTATACACATATCGGATTAGTAACTTCCAATGCAGATCGATGTTCAAAACCTGACCTATGAATACCGTTCTCCGTTTTCACCCGTGCGAACCGCATTGTCCGACGTGTCTTTTAGCATCGAATCGCGTCTGATTACGGCCATCGTGGGAGCGACGGGTTCGGGGAAGACAACGCTGGTACAGCATTTGAATGCCCTACTCCAGCCGATAGCAGGTAAAATTTTTATCGATTCCAGGGATCTCTCAGCTTCCAAATCCCACCTGGCATGGGCCAGAAAGAAAGTCGGACTGGTATTCCAGTTTCCAGAATTTCAGCTTTTCGAAGAAAACGTGTTCGACGATATAGCTTTCGGTCCCCGGAACATGGGACTTACGGGCAACGACGTAGAGGAGCGCGTCCGGCAATCCCTGGCGCTGGTCGGATTGAACTTTGAACGGTTCAGAAGCATCTCGCCCCTACGCCTGAGTGGTGGTGAGAAACGGCGGGTCGCCATTGCAGGTGTGCTTGCCATGAATCCTGAAGTTTTAGTCATGGATGAACCTACCGTCGGCCTGGACCGGCGATCTGCACAGATGGTGGAGGATGTCATGCGCTCGTATCATCGGCAGGGAAGATCCGTCATTTTTGTAACGCACGATATGGATCTTGTAGCCAGGCTGGCAGAACATGTCCTTGTTCTGAGTGGAGGTCGGCTCCTGTTCCAGGGATCGAAAGTGGATTTGTTTCGCGATGATGTGATTGTGAATCAGGCGGGCTTGATTTTACCCCATGTGTGCCAGTTCATGCAAGAGGTAAAAAAGAGAGGGTATCCCGTTAGGACAGACGTATTTACTATTGAGGAAGCCAAGCAGGAACTCGATCGAGTTATCAAAGCGAAGCGGTCGTCAAACGATGCTGAAATTCTATGAAATCGTAAGTTTGATTACTGTCTTTCAGTTTATCCTTGTTTCCTTATTTTTAGTCTTCCAGAAGAGAGGGAGGCAGTTGTGCCATTATTTATTAGCTGGCCTTCTTCTCTCCATGTCCATCTTTATCTTCCACTTTATCACCTGGATATATCGGGTGAATTTGTATATCCAATGTCCCCATGTATTCTACGTGGGTTCTTCATTCATCTTTTTATTCGGACCTTTGCTTTATTTTTATGTGGTTACATTGCTGAATCGCAATTTTACGTTCC
>CAZTKR010000103.1:0-12075 GCA_964614115.1 uncultured bacterium
GCCGATAAATCGAATGCGGCTGCATTAACGGCTCCTAACTTTGCAGGGAGCCTGCAGCGGGTAGAAGGGAAAGGGGAATCCGGAGTCACGGTGCCAATGAGGATATGATCCAATTCCTTCGCCGAAACACCTGCAGCTTTCAATGCCCGTTGAGCTGCCAGCAAGGCCATGTCGGAATTCGTTTTCCCATCTTCTAAAATATGCCGCCGCTCAATACCAGACCTTTCTCTAATCCATTCATCCGATGTATCCACTATCTTTTCCAAATCAAAATTCGTCAGAACTTTATTCGGAACACCAGATCCCGTACCCATAATCATCGTCATCGGCGTATTATTCACGCGTGGCTCCCTTCCCTTGTTTGATTTGGTGCTCGATATGTTGAGCAACTCGACTCTTCACCATTTTCCAGGCCTCTTCAACAGCGTTCTTTATCGCCCGGGCACTGGAACTTCCATGAGATATGATGCAGTTGCCTTTTACACCTAAGAGGGGCGCGCCGCCGTATTCCTGATAATCGAACAATTTGTAGAGTTTCCGTAAACTGGGCCGGATCAGGTAGAGACCGATAGCTCCCGGCAGGTTTCCTCGGATTGTTCGTTTCATTGTCATGGATATCATACGGGCTAGACTTTCCCCAAATTTCAAGAGTATGTTGCCGTTAAAACCATCACAAACAACAACATCGGCTCCTCCCTTAAGTATATCCCGACCCTCGATATTACCCATGAAGTTCAAGGAACTCTTTTTAAGAAGCTGATACGCACGTTGTATAATATCGGTTCCTTTGGTTGACTCTTCTCCAATATTCAGAAGACCCACTCTGGGTGAATCCAGTCCGATGATATGATTCATGAAAATCGAACCCATCATCCCGAATTGGAGAAGGTGTATCGGCTTGCAGTCCACATTCGATCCAACATCCAACAAGAGGCACACACCCGATTCATGAGGCAGGAAAGACCCGATGGCAGGCCGTTTTACCCCCTCGATGCGTTGCAGAAGAAAGAGCGCAGAGGCCATGACGGCCCCCGTATTACCGGCGCTGACCACTGCATCCACCTTGCCTTCCTTATGCAGTTTAAGGGCTACGGCGATGGAAGAGTCTGGCTTTCGGCGTAATGTAGTCGCCGGAGCTTCGTCCATCGCAACGGTTTGGGATGCATGCGCGATGGAAATCGGCAGTTCTTTGATGAAGTGATGATGCTGCATTTCTCTTTCGACGAGCAGAGTATCGCCCACCAGAACGACTTCGTAACGCCCTTCAGATCTTCGCGCAGCATCAATAGCACCCATAACGATCTCTTTAGGTGCTTTATCCCCACCCATCGCGTCTACGGCTATTCGCATCATTAGAGCACTGTTTCCCTAACGTTCTTTCGGGACTATCACCATACGGCCACCATAATACCCGCAATTGGGGCAGGCCTTATGTGGCAATTTGGGCTGATTGCAATGAGAACATTCCACCACGTTGGGGGGGGATATTTTCTTATGTGTCCTTCGCTTATCCCTGCGCGACTTCGATATTTTACGTTTCGGTAATGCCAATGTATACTCCTGTCTGTATTTCGATTACTCTTTCAATTTCAAACCTTTCAACGTATCCCAGCGAGGATCTGTGTCGTGCTCTGAGCACGAACATGGTTCCTTGTTCAGGTCTGCACCACATCGGCTGCAAAGACCCAAACACGCCTCTATACAAAGACGTTTTGAAGGAATAGCCAGAACGAGAGCATCTAAGACATCTTGGCTGATATCGATGCATTCGGCGCCTGGCGGTAGTGCCTTTACATCCTCTGCTTCTTCATCTCCTGCCCTGATAGAACGGGTCGTAAAGAGTGTCCGTACTTCCCCCTTGACGTTTCTCTGATACTCTACACCGCATCGATCACATATCAATTCTCCCAAGCTCTCCGACTGAATTTCCACGAGGTAATCGTCTCCGACTACCGTTACTCGCGCTTCCACTTTTATTTCGTGAGGAAAATGACATCCCTCACCTAGCATGAGGCCAGGATATGCCGTGGAAAACTCAAAAGCGGATACACCCTCCTCCAGAGCGGAGAATGGTATGCAGAGTCTATCTAAAGAAACAGAGGCCAAATTTACTGAATTCTCCTCTAAGAATCAAGACAAAAATTGTATGTTGAAGAAAACAGTTTTACACCCGACCAAATTTATATTTATATCTGTTTAATAATCAATAAGTTACCATTTTCCGTCTTGCAAGTACTGGTGTATCGACTTGGCGGCCCGCCTGCCTGCCCCCATTGCCGAAATCACCGTGGCTGCACCCGTTGCCACGTCTCCACCGGCGAATACACCTTTCTTCGACGTTCTTCCTGTGGCTTCATCGATGACGATGGTTCCCCATTTACTGACCTCGAGCCCAGGCGTGGTGTTGGGAATGAGCGGGTTGGGACTGTTTCCAATCGAGATGACGACGACATCCACGGGAATGCGGAAGTTGGATCCCTCCATGGGAACGGGTCGCCGCCGCCCCGAGGAATCGGGCTCTCCGAGTTTCATCCGGATACATTCCACCTCTTTCACATTCCCGTTCTCATCGCCATGATAAGCCACGGGATTGGTGAGCAGATTGAATATCACCCCCTCCTGTTCTGCGTGATGGATCTCTTCATCACGGGCCGGCATTTCGGTGCGCGATCTTCGATAGATGATGAACGATTTATCGGCTCCCAAACGAAGGGCCGTACGGGCCGAATCCATGGCCACATTCCCACCTCCGACTGTCGCCACGCGCTTTCCCCGGGCGATGGGCGTGTCGTATTCGGGAAAGAGATAGGCCTTCATCAGGTTGGCCCGGGTCAGGTATTCGTTGGCCGAATAAATATTGTTCAAATTTTCACCGGGAATGTCCATGAACCACGGAAGACCGGCCCCTGTTCCAAGGAATACAGCGTCGTACTCTTCGAAGAGTTCCTCCACTGTGAGCGCCGTGCCAATGACAAAATCTTTGATGAGTTTCACGCCCATGCGGCAGAGGAAGTCGACCTCCTTGGCCACGATACTTTTGGGCAGGCGAAACTCTGGAATCCCGTAGACGAGAACGCCGCCTGCTTCGTGGAGTGCCTCGAACATCGTTATTTTATAGCCCATCTGGATAAGATCCCCGGCCACGGTAATACCCGCCGGCCCGGACCCCACTATGGCCACACGTTTTCCTTTTGATTTCGCCTTGGGAAGCAACTGGGAATCTCCTTGCTTTGCTTCCCAATCGGCTGCAAAGCGTTCCAGCCTGCCGATGGCGACAGGTTCCATCTTTTTCCCGAGAACGCAGAGTTTTTCGCACTGCTCTTCTTGGGGACATACACGGCCGCATACCGCCGGAAGGACGTTCTTCTCTTTCAAAACACGTATGGCGCCGGCGAAATCTCCCTCGGCAATCCTGGCGATGAAAGCCGGAATGTCGATTTCCACCGGACATCCACTCACGCAAAGGGGTTTTTTACATTGAAGACAACGTTTAGCCTCGTTGATGGCCTCCTCTTCGGAGTACCCGTACGGAACTTCCAAATTATTATGAACGCGCACCTCAGGAGGTTGCTCCCGCATTTCCGTTTTAGTGGGTTGTATTTTCGGCATATGATCTATCCTGATTTTTGTATGATAAGATGTTGCTTCGTTTCATCCGAGGATTGCTTGCCATTGCCTCTCTGTATCTCGAAGGACAATTTCTGAATACTTGTCCCTCTGTCTTTAAATGGTTACCAATCACAAACTGACTTCTTCAGAAACCGTTTCTTCTTTCACGTAGGCCTTCCTGCGGGACAGGAGCAGGTCCCACGCCACTTGATGTCCATCGAAATCCGGTCCGTCCACGCAGGCGAATTTCGTCTTCCCGTCGACTTCGACCCGGCATGCGCCACACATCCCCGTCCCATCCACCATCACGGGGTTCAGGCTCACGATGGTCTTCACATCGAACGGCCGTGTCGCCTCCGATACATCGTACATCATAAACGTGCAGCCAATGGCGATCACTCGATCTATCTTTTCGCCCTTCTCCAGTCGTTCCTTCAAACTGTCGGAGTTGTGGCCTCTCTGCCCCATAGACCGGTCGCTGGTGGAGATGATGAGCTCATCGCTCACATCGCGGATTTTATCGTCCCAGTAGATGAGAAAACGGCTCCTGGCCTCTATAAAACTCAGAACACGGTTCCCGGCTTCTTTCATGGCACGGGCCACGGGATAAATGCTACCGATGCCATAGCACCCCCCCACACAAGCCACGGTACCGAATTTCTCGACCTCGATCATCTTGCCCAGAGGGCCGACGAAGGTCGGTACTTCCATGCCGTCTGCCAGTGTTGCCAGTTTCCTCGTGGAACGCCCTACTTGCATGAATACGCAGGAAACCGATCCCTTCTCTCGATCCCAGTCCGCTACGGTCAGAGGAATGCGCTCTCCAGCTTCATCCACCTTGATGATGACAAAATGGCCCGGCTGGATCTTCTTGGCAACGTACGGAGCCTCGACCGTCAACAGATGTATGTTGGGGACGAGAACCCTCCTCTCGATTATTCTATTCATAAAGCACCTTTCTCGATTCTAACAAAGTGATGATTTCCTTTTAATACTCCCTGCATGGCATCTCCGTTCCCATGAATATAGCCGTAGACCATCTTCCTGGGAACACGATCTGTCACCCTGGTAAGGCCATCCAGAATCTCGCCGTTCTTGAATTTGATATGTATAGGATCGCCTTCTCGGACGCCTATTTTCTCGGCGTCCTGGGGATGGATCTCGACATTTTTCTCAGAAAACAGACGTTCCATCCCGGGAACCGCTTCCGTCAAGGATCCTTGCCTGTATCCGGACATTCGCCAATCGCCAATCCATCGGAATGGATGGTTTCGCACGGATTCGGATTCGACTTCCTTCATCCGAAACGGCAGGAATCGGCGTCGGGTCGCTCCATCGCCCTGCGCCGATCGGACAGGATGCATTCCTCGCTTTCCCAGTTTTCCAGGTGTCAGTCCCTTGAATCCCGGCAGGAGTGACGCCATTTCTCCAAAGATGTCCGAGAATTTGCGATAATCGAATCCCGACACGTGCATCCTCTGGGCTATCTGAGTGCAAATCCACCAGTCGGGCTTGGCATTGCCCGGAGGTTTTGAGACTTTTCGTAATCGCTGAATACGGCCCTCGAAGTTTGTCACCGTGCCATCGACTTCATTCAGATGTGCTGCCGGTAGGATCACGTCCGCCCCATCCATGGCCTCGGTCCGATACACGGCCTGAACGACCAGGAAATCGAGTTTATCCAGACATACCGTCTCGGGGAGTTCACCCACAGCGTACAAACACCGAACCGACCCCGCTTCGATTCCCCGGATCACTTCTGCAATGTTCATTCCCCGTTTTGCACGAAGAGAGACATTCCAGACCTTCTCGACACTCTCTCGGTTGGTCTTATTCGATATCGGGAGCATTCCCGGCAGAAATTCAGGATGGCACCCCGCTTCCAGACAACCCATCAGGTTGCTCTCTCCGAGTACGGGAAGGACCTTGCTTCCCGGGATCAGCAATGCTAGATTGAAGAGGGGTAAAATGACGTCCCGAGGTGACTCCTGCAGCGCCAGTCCCGATCCATACAGAATAACTACGGATTTGCTTTCGCCCAGTAGATTCACCAAACCATCGATTTGTCCGTCGGATATGCCCGTTTTCTTTTTCAATGCAGCTGGGACAACGGTTTTCAGGGTGTTCTTCACCTTGGCCCAGCCTTCCCCGGCCTTCGTGTTTGCCATACCCTGGTCTATCAGCCGTCTCATGATGTCGCCTATGAGGATCGGGTCTGATCCCGGTTGGGTCTGTAGGAACAGGTCGGCCCGTTCAGCCAGTTTGGTCTTCCGAACATCCACGACGACGAGCTTTGCACCCGCTTTTTGAGCCTGCTTGACACGGAGAGCACAAACCGGATGGGAAGAGGAAAGGTCGGCTCCCCAGACGATGATAAGGCCGGCCCTGTCGATATCCTCGATGGCCCCTGGAGGAACGCCGGCTTCTTGTCCTTCCGCGAACACCTCCACGAAGTCATTCTGGGCGAATACCGACGATGTGGTGATGTTGTTACTGCTCAGGGCAAGGCGTGTCAATTTCTGGAGTACGTATGCATCTTCATTCGTCCCCTGTGGGGAAGCGATGCATGCAAAACGATCCTTGTCGAATTGAGAAAATTTTTCTGAAACCCGATCCAACGCTTCATCCCAAGTCGTCTCTATCCAATGACCGTTCTTCTTTACCATCGGTTCTCTCAAACGTTGGGAATGATGGACCAGATCGACAACGCCGAAACGTCCTCTCACGCAAATCTGACTCTTATTGAGCGTTCCGTCCATAAAGGGCTCGGTGTGAACGAGTTCGTTTCCTGTAAGGTTGTAACTCAACAAGCATCCCACGGAACAATACGGGCAAATGGAATGCACCGATTTGTCCGGACACCCCTCCCATTTGCTCCGTTTATCGTAGAGCGCGCCTGTGGGGCACACATCCACACAGGCACCGCAGAACTCGCATCCAGTATCGAGATGGGATTTACCGAAAGCGGTACCCACGATGGTGCGATCTCCTCGAAAACCGAAATTCAGGGTTCCGTTCAGCCGGACATCGTTGCACACGCGTACACAACGTCCGCAAAGCACACAGAGATTATAATCCCGATCGAAAAAGGGATCCTCCTGCTCCACGGGAACGTTCCGGTAGGCGATGGGAAACGCGATTTCCTCTATCCCCAAGTACTCGACCAATCGCTGCAGTTCGCATGTGCCGTTTTTAGGACAGTACTGACAGCCCGTCGTCACACCGACCTTGCGTATGGTTCCTTGATAGTCGTCACATCCGTTCCGCCGATCGCAAACGAGACACGTATACGGATGCTCGGACAAGGTCAGTTCCATGATACTCCGCCGAAGAGCACGAAGCTGGGGTGAATCGGTTTTCACGACCATCCCATCTGTGATGGGTGTGGTACAAGCGGTCGGGTACCCCTGCATGTCTTCGATCTCTACGATGCATAACCGACAGCTGCCTGCCGGTTCCAGCAAGGCGTGATCGCACAACGTGGGTATGTAAATACCCGCCTTCTTGGCCGCGTCGAGAACCGTCATTCCCTTCTTCGCACGAATCGGCTTTCCGTCTATGTTTAATGAAATACTCATTCCACCCTCTTTACTCTATCACGATCGCATCAAATTTACACACTTCATGACAACTGCCGCAGACCGTACACAGGGCCTCATCGATCTTGTGCGGTTGTTTCTTCTCGCCCGAGATGGCGTTCACGGGACAGGCCCTGAGGCAAACACCACATCCCGTACACTTTTCCGCATCGATGCTGTATTTAATGAGTGCCTTACAAACGCCGGCCGGGCATTTTTTCTGGTTGATGTGGGCTTCATACTCGTCCCGGAAATACTTCAATGTCGTGAGTACAGGATTGGGAGCCGTCTGTCCCAGCCCGCAGAGAGAACCGTCCTGGATGGTCTTGGCCAATGCCTCCAGACGCTCGACATCGCCTTCCTGGCCCCTTCCTTCTGTAATAGCGGTCAGCATTTCTTTCATACGTTGGAGTCCCACACGGCAGGGTGTGCACTTACCGCAAGATTCTTCCACGAGAAACGAAACAAAATAGAGAGCCACATCGACCATGCAGGTATCCTCGTCCATGACGATGAGTCCACCCGATCCCATGATAGCGCCTGCTTTGGTCAATGCTTCATAATCGACGGTTAAATCCAACAAGCTTGCGGGAATGCATCCCCCCGAGGGTCCACCGGACTGGACAGCTTTAAACTGCTTCCCCCCGGGAATACCTCCCCCGATGTCGTAAATGATCTCTCGCAGCATGATTCCCATGGGCACTTCTACAAGACCCGAATTGTTGATTTTGCCCACCAGAGAAAAAACTTTAGTCCCCTTGCTTTTCTCAGTACCGAGGGTGGAATACCACTCGGCCCCTCGTTGGATAATGATGGGCACATTGGCCCACGTCTCCACGTTGTTGATATTGGTCGGCTTTCCCCACAATCCCTTTTCCGACGGATACGGCGGTCGCGACCTGGGCCGGCCAACCCGACCCTCGATGGAAGCCATTAGAGCCGTCTCTTCGCCGCAGACAAACGCGCCTCCTCCCCGAACAACCTCAACGTGAAAATCGAATCCGGTATTCAGGATATTCTTTCCCAGAAGACCGTAATCAACGGCCTGCTCGATGGCCTTCCGGACACGCTCCACAGCCAAGGGATACTCATCCCGGACGTAAATAAATCCCCGTTGAGCTCCGATGGCCTTGGCGCCAATCGTCATGCCCTCCAGCACGGCGTGGGGATCGGCTTCCAGAATGGACCGATCCATATACGCTCCCGGGTCACCCTCATCGGCGTTGCAGATAAGATACTTGGTTTTCCCCGGTGTGGTACGACAGCGTTCCCACTTGATACCCGCGGGAAATCCCGCTCCGCCACGTCCCCGGAGACCCGCTGCTTTTATCTCTTCTATGATCTTTCTTGGCGACATGGATGTCAACGCCTTGGCCAAGGCCGTGTATCCATCAAAAGCGATATACTCATCGATTTTCTCCGGATCCATCCGTCCTCGATTCCTCAGGACGATGAGTCGCTGATGCTTGAAGAATTCGATATCCATCATCTTGGGTATCGGCTTCTCGTCATCCTCGGGAACGTACATCAACCTTTCGACGGGTCGTCCCTTTAAAAAATGCTCTTCGGCGAGAAAGGGGATATCTTCTTTCTTAAGCCGCTGATAAAATACATCATCGGGTTGAACGACGGCCACAGGGCCACGTTCGCAGAATCCGTTACAGCCGGTACCGATGACCTGAACCTCTTCCTCCAATCCCAGCTTCTTGATTTCCCGCTCGAACGCTGCTTTGATTTTGAGCGATTCGTTAGAGACACAGGCCGTACCGGCACAAACCAGTACGTGGGTTCTGTAATCTTTCAATTCCACCCCTCTTTCCTTACTCGTACTTCGTCAGTACTTTTTCCAGGTTTTTCTGATTCAACTTTCCATGAAAATGCTCGTCGATAACCACGACGGGAGCTAAACCGCAACATCCTACACATCGCACGGCTTCCAGTGAAAATCGTTTATCTGCCGTCGTCTCCCCTGGCTCGATACCCAAATCCCTTTGCAGCTTATCCAGGAGTTTCGCTCCACCCCGTACATGACATGCTGTTCCCAAGCATACATTGATAAGATGGCGGCCCCTGGGAATCAAACTGAATGCCTTGTAGAATGTAGCCAGAGCAAATAAACGGGATAACGGCACATTGACTTCAGAAGCGACAATCGAGAGATCTTCCTCGGGAAGATACCCTTTCGCTTTCTGTATGTCCTGCAGGATACCGATCAGCCCGGCTTCCTTTTTACCGTATTTCTCGATCACCTGATGAACCGATTCCAAATAAGCCTCCCTTCATCAAACATCAAAATCCAAATCATCGATACTCGGACATATTATTTTTTTATATTTTGATTGTTGAAGACCAACTCTTCACGAATAAAATCGATAACATCGGGACGACTCCGGAAAACATCGCCGAACACCTCCCGTATCCTTGCTGTGCTCCAGGTCAATGTCGACGTGTTGGTTTTGTGGGAATATCGGAATTCGACATCGGGATTGCCAATGATGAGTGTGATCATCGTCTCCGTCATGTCTCCCAGCGGCTGACGATCCAGATGGGTCAATTCGAATGTTGCTCGGATGGACGTTCCTTTTCCCGGCCGGGAATCCATCGTCATCTCCCCGCCGGCCTTCCGAGCCGCTTCGGACAGCATCGACAATCCGAGACCCACCCTTTTACCCTCCTTCGTCGTGACGAACGGATCCAGGGCCTTTCCCACCATCGCATCGTCCATCCCCTTCCCGTTATCGGTGATTTCGATGTTTAACCTGTCGAGCTTTTGATTTTCTTCGATAGAGACGGTTACCTGGGTAGCTCCGGCATTCACCGAATTCTCCACGATGTCCAGAATATGCATCGAAAGTTCTAACACGGAGACTCTCCCGCGTGGAGGATACTCCGCCCGTCGATTCGCTTTAGCGCTTTTTTTATTTCTTCCAACGTTGTGTCGGCCATGTTGAAGGTCGTCGTGACTCGACCGATCTCATCCAATCGATGGGCATCCGATGACGTAATCAGAGGAAACCGGTCGGCACCCGGAATTTGATGCTTGACGTCCTCTACATCTGCCAATGCCGAAACCTCCAGGGCATCGACGGGCAGATCTTCGGGAATCATACCCAATTGAGCCACGAGACTGAAGCTTTCCCTGTCGATATGAGAAGGAACGGCCAGCCCTCCGATTTCATGGATTTTCTCCACCGCCTCTTCCAGTGACAGGGTGGTCCCGCCGATGAGCAGCTTAGTCACGATGGCTTCCACCTCGTCTTGTTCATTGGCCACGACCTGCACGCCGAACAAATCCTCGTCATTCTCTCCTGGAAGGAGGTGCTCGTACACGATCGTCTGTAATCGGGTGACTTGGGCTTCATTGCCGAAAATGGCCAACAGATGAACTTCTTCTGCTGTTGTTATTTCCATGCCGGCTAAAACCTTCAATCCGGTTCCCTCGGCTGCCTTTTGCACACTCTTGACATTTTCAGCCGAATTGTGATCACAGACAGCGATCATGTCCACCTTCTTTTCCTGACACACGCGTACGATGGATTGGGGTGTCATCTCCAGTTCTCCGCATGGCGAAAGACACGTGTGAATATGAAGATCGGCTCGTATCCCCCGCAGCATCAATTCCTTCCATGGATACCGAGTTCGTACAACTGTCCCGCTATTTCAAAGGCTGGGAGCGGACTCGTCAGCAGGACAATTCCTTCCTCCTCGGCCTTCTTGACCGTATCCTCTGCAGGAGTCTTGCCGCCGATGATAACGATACCGGCCAGTTCCTTCAGGGTGGCTACGGCCACGATATTCTTGTGCACCTGAAGTGTGAGCCAAAGATCCCCCTTCTTACTATTGGCGATGACATCGCTGAGAAGATCACTCACGTACCCGCCTTCTACTCTGCCATGCAAAACCCCACTGCCCGCTTTGACTTCCAATCCAAGGGATTCAACGATCTTATGAATTTCCATCATCACTCCCCCTGTCGATTCTCTTTCTTGTAGAAAACACAATCCTCTATCTTCGCTTCACCCATCACGATATCCCGTGCCAGCGATGTACAGTCTGGAGACCCGCATGCGCCGCATTCCCTGCCCCCGAGTTTCGGAATAATCTCCTCCATCATTTTCCGCTTTTCGATGGCGCGACTCGGATCTTTGTCCAACGGTGGAAACGTCTGTTTCTCGACTCTCTTTTCTGTGAAGAAAAATCCATCGTTATACAGACGGAAAATCATTTTACGACTCACCCTGCTCTTCTCGCCAAACATCTTAACAAGATTACCCGCCACTTTCTTTGCAAGATGACGATTCTCTACACTCTGAGGTCCACCCACACAACCGGCTGGACACATCAGACACTCCAAGTATTCGATATTTTTCAATTTACCGGATTCAATATCATCAAGAATTTGAATGACATCGGCTACACCCGACACCGACAAACAGTTATCCATGTTGAGACCCGCCACTTCGCCACCCGTCATGGCCCAGCCTAAACCCACACCGCTGGACTGTTGGAGGATCACATCTTCATGAATCTCCTGAATGGCCTCCAAGAGTGGCCCATAGATATCGTTGACCGATATCGCCCCGTCCAGATAGGATATGGAAAGTCCGATGGGGCGATTGATGGAGACCATCTTCGCCGGACAGGACGTAATGTGAATAATACCGATTTCATGGGGTGGCAAATTGAATTCTCGAGCAATTTTTTTACGAAGCAGCTTAGCTGCCAGCTCGCGAGGACTCTCCATGGGGATAAAATGATTTATGAGTTCAGGGTACATGCAAGCGATAAGACGAACGACCGAAGGACAAACCGTAGAGATTTTTGGTTTAGGGTAAGGATTCCTTCTCAGGTAGTCCTCGATTGATACATTCAACATCTCGCACATCCA
>CAZTKR010000104.1:0-11783 GCA_964614115.1 uncultured bacterium
CTGGCTCACAATAGAGGGCACGAAGGCTGCATGGCCACGCGAAGGAGATGCTTGTTTATTCTCTTTTATGTGTCCACCCAAATCCCAGGGGATGCTTGTAGAGATACCCGATCCCTCCCTTGTCGGTACTTCTGCCGGCATATCGTTTCCAGCCGACCCGGACACCCGGTTCAAGACATTCGAATCGAGGTTGATCCGTTGGGCCCCTGCGGCCTTGGGCAAGAAGATCGCCTGGAATAAATCCCGGAATGTTGTCCCCTCATCTGCCTTTATGGAGATGTCCTTGATTCCAACAGACGAAAAAGGGAGTACTTGTGCTGCCGGTTTATTGCCTAACAGCATGGCCCAGGGATTGGATTTGACCATGGTCGCCATGTTTTACCGTTCTCCAATGCGTTTGCTGATGCGTGCGGCAGTCACGGGATCGAGGTTGGACATGAGTTTGGCCGCAGACCGTTGTCGCATTCGCAACAGAATATCGACGATTTCTTCGTCGTCCATTCGAGCCAGAATGGGCGCCGCTTCTTCGGGTCTCATGGCCTCATAAATCTTGGCCAGTTTTCGAATGCCCGTTCCCTGCTGGCTTGTGCCTGCTTGAGCACCAGCCGGCTGAACGGCTGTTTGTTGAACCGCTGTAGCCTGCTGGCCGTCATCGGTGTCTTCCCCACGTTCCATGGTGAGACCCTGCTGATCGGCCAGTTTATCCGCTACCCGCTCTGGCAGCGTATCCCGAAAATACTCGAGCTCTTTCTCCTTATCGGCCATGGCCACTTTGAGCTGGTCGATCTCTGCCGATAATTGTTCGCGTTCCTTGGCCGCTATAGACATTTCTTGCATCTGAACCTGTTTTTGCGCCAATTGCTCCTTGATCATGGTCATTTGCTCTAAGAGTTTGAACTTTTCATCATCGCGCATCTTATCCTCAGCCGTTGCTTCCGATGAATCGGCAGGTGCTGCGTCCGTCGCCGTTTCCGATGCCACTTGGGTGGAATCGCTGAGGGTTTCTTCAGCAGCCGGCTCTTCCGTGGATTTGGCCGATTCCATGCGATCCACCGCAAACCAGACCGTAAAAAATACAATCACCAGCGAACCCTGAAGAAGTAAGAAGTATTTTAAAAATTTCTTCTTTTTCTTGGGCGGCTGGACGCCCTCCTCCTCGTTCTTGGGAAGGTCGTCGGCAATTTCCTTTTTTTCTTCGACATCCACTACTGCTCAATCCTCCTTCGTGCGAAGGCCGTACTGGTTACATCATCAAGGACAAACCGCTCTCGTCGGGCTATATCCGAGTTGTATTCAACATGCTTCTTTTCCTTCAGTTTCTCCAAAATCTTCCGCTCCTTGGTGGCCTCCAGTAATATTTTCCGTTTCTCTTCCATGACCTCTTTTGCTTCAAGAATACAGCCGTTCTGGTGTTTCATCTGCGCATGTAGTGCCTTCAAGTATTGGTAGTATAAATCCATTTCTCTGGGGTCTATCCTTTCTGCCATGCCCTTCTCTTGGATCTGTTTGCGACAGGCACTATCTTGACGCTGGAGTCGTTTGAGCTTTTCTTCCTCATCATACACCCGTTGCTTTGCCTTGCTTAGGTCGAGCTTTCGTTGTTTCTCAATCTCTTCCTTGTATTCCATGACTTTCTGGAGCCGGAATCGAAATTTCTTCATCGATACACCATCCCTCGATCATCCATCAACTGTTCTTTGAAGAGACCAATTCCGTCAATGAATCGATCGTTTTCGAGTACGACACATGTTCGTCGATATCCTGCTTTAGGAACGCATTCACCGAATCGATCATGAAAAGAGCATGATCGATCTTCTTGTTACTCCCGTTCACATAGGCTCCTATATTGATCAAATCTTCGGCCTCCCGGTACGTTGAGATGGTTTCCGAGATACGCATGGCCGATTCACGATGCTCTCGAGGAATCACTTCATTCATCACACGACTCACGCTCTCCAGGACATCCACGGCTGGATAATGCCCCATGGAAGCCAGTTTGCGCGAAAGCACGATGTGGCCGTCCAGGATGGAACGCACGGCATCGGAAACGGGCTCGGTCAGATCATCGCTTTCCACCAGCACGGTGTAGAGACCCGTGATGCTTCCCACAGGCCCCGTGCCCGCCCGCTCTAAGAGCTTCGGCAATAGCGTGAAAACCGAAGGCGTGTATCCTTTGGTCGTGGGCGGTTCTCCGGCCGCCAGGCCGATTTCCCTCTGGGCCATGGCAAAACGCGTCACCGAATCCATCATCAGCATCACACGGCAGCCATGATCCCGGAAGTACTCGGCTACTGTGGTGGCCACCAGCGCGCCTTTAATGCGAAGTATCGCTGCCTCATCCGATGTGACGACCACAACCACGGATCGCTTGAGCCCTTCTTCCCCCAGGTCTCTCTCGATAAATTCCCGGACTTCACGTCCCCGCTCTCCGATCAGACCGATGACATTCACATCAGCCTCCGTATTCCTGGCGATCATGCCCAACAGGACGCTCTTCCCCACACCGCTACCCGAAAAAATACCCACTCTCTGACCTTCGCCGCATGTCAGAAGGCCATCGATGGATCGTATCCCCGTGGGAATGGGTTTGGAGATGCGCACCCGACTCAAAGGATCGGGCGGGCTGGCATGAATGGGCCGCCTCTCGTCCACGACAATCGGGCCCTTCCCATCGATGGGTCTGCCCATACCATCCAAAACACGTCCCAAGAGGTTCTCTCCCACAGAAACGGTGATGGGTTCCCGATGTGCGATGACCGCAGATTCACTGCTGATTCCGTTAATCGCACCGTACGGCATCAACAAAAGACGGCTTCCTTTAATTCCAACGACCTCGGCCAATATCTGATGGACGCCGTCCTTCGCCCGTATCCAGCACACGTCTCCGATGTTCATAGTCGGGCCTATGGATTCCACAACGACACCGACGACGCGGCTCACCCTTCCACATCGGCGCATCGGGGTGCAATCCCGGAGAATATCTACGTATTTATCCAATCGGGGCATCACAGCATCTTCTACGACAACGGTCTCCATCACACAGTCTCCATCAGGCTGGCACCAATCTCTGCAAGTTGTGTTTCCAATTGGGCGTCGACGATCCCCGAATCTGTCTCGATAATGCATCCTCCGGGTGTGATGCGGTCGTCCTCTTTAATTTCCCACTCTTTCACACCATGCACAGACGACAGAATCTCCTCCTCGAATCCTCGAACCACGTTCCAATCAGTTGGGTTCACCTTAATACTGACGCGCTTCTTATCTTCCACCAGTCGCAACGATTCTCTCGCCAGCTTTCTGACGAGCTCGGTATTGGCCTTCACCTCTTGACGGAGGATCGTTCCAGCCACGGCTATAGCCAACTGTACGATTATCTGTTCGGCATCTTTAAAAATGATATCCCGTTTTTCCATCAGTTTATTCGCCGTATCGTTGAGAAAGGCCAATGAATCCTTGATCTCATCCCTTCCTTCCTGTACTCCAATTTTTTTACCATCTTCGTACCCATAACGATAGGCAGACTCGCAACGCTCCTGACATTCCTTCTCCATATCTTCTATACTGCGATATTTCCTGGCCGTCTGACGGCTGGCCCAATGATTCGCGATATTCGAGGATGCATTCGCCTTGTCTCCCCACGATGCGTACCGGATGTTACGTACCCTCTTTTTCACGTGTACCGTATGATTAGACAATAATTTCCTCCTTAGCGCCCGGACTGGCCATGACGATTTCACCCTCTTCGTCGAGTTTCCTTACGATGTCAACGATCTTCTGCTGGGACTTCTCGACATCCCGCAATTTAACGGGCCCCATGAACTCCATCTCTTCCTTGATCATCGTTGCCGCACGCTCGGACACATTGTCAAGTATCTTATTTTTCAGCTCTTCACTACCCGCCTTAAGGGCCAGGCTCAGCTCCTTCATGTCGACGTCCTTGAGGACGCGCTGGATCGACCGATCATCCAGGAGCAGGATATCTTCGAACACGAACATCAGGTTCTTGATTTCCGAGGCCAACTCGGGATCGCGCTGGCTCAGGCTGGTAAGCACGCTTTTCTCCACGGTCTGCCCCACTTGATTCAATATTCCGGCAGCCATCTTCACACCACCGATCTGATTTCCACTGGCATTAAACTCCACGCGTGATTCCAAAACACGCTCGACTTCTTTGATATAATCGGCAGACACACGATCCATCGTGGCAAACCGGTACATAACATCGTTCCGAAGATCAACGGGCAGGTTTCCCAGGATGGATGCCGCCTGATCCGGCTCGAGCTGAGTAAGCACCAACGCAATCGTCTGAGGGTGCTCTTTTTGCATGAAGCTCAGAAGCTGTTCCGTGTCCAGTTTTTTGAGTACGTTAAATCCACGTATTTCCATCGACCGCTGGACTTTCTTGATAATCTCCAACGCCTTGGCACTGCCCAGGGCCTGTTCCAGTACTTCCTTGGCATAATCCAGACCGCCCACGGCAATGTACTCCTGGGCGATGACCATCTGCCGGAATTCACCCTTGACGTCATTCAGGACCTCGGCCGGAATGTTCTCAAGCTGGGCAATCTCCCTGGTAACAACCTCAACCTCCTCCTCGTTCATCTCCTTCAGCACGGCGGCCGAGGCATTGCTTCCCATGGCCACCAGCAGAATCGCTGCTTTTGTCCTTCCGTCTATCTTTTTCCCAAGTTCCTTGGCCATTCCTATTCCTCAATCATCCAGTATCTGAGCAGTCTCGCCGCCATGCTGGGCTTTTCTGTAGCAAAATTGGATATTTGCTTCAAGAGTTTTGCACTCTCGATCGCCTCCGGGGGTGCACCTTCATCGATTCTCGGTACCGCTAAATCCTCCACCACACTACTGGGCGCAAGCGAAACACCGCCTACACGAGACGTCACAGGCGGAAGGCTTAATTTTACCTTCTTCAACTTCGAACGGAGCAGGAGTAGAAGAATCACAACAAAAAGAACAGGCAGAATTTTCTGTCCCAACGAGATCCAGAACTCGGGTTGCGATGTCAAACTAACCGGCTCCTCCACCTCGATATCTCTCCCCGTATCAAACGGTATGTTTCGTATCTCCAGCTGATCGTTACGAAGTGGATCAAACCCCACCGCATTCCTGACCACGGCCGTGAGCATCGTCATCTCTTCTCTCGTCCTGGGTACATACTCGCTCTGTATTTCACCGTTCGGACCCGTACTCGTGTTGTAAGCACCGTCGATCAACACGGCAACCGACAACCGCTTAATATTTCCGACGCTGTTGGTAATATGCTCCACGGTTCTGGGTACGTGATAATTCGTGATAACATGTTCTACCTGCCCTGTATCCTCTCCCGACTCGCCCGTATTCGACTGATCCCTCCGCTCTTCGCTGATCACGGCCACATTATCCGGGTCGTATCTTTCATCGGTTCGTTCAATTTTCTGAAAGTTAAGATCGGCAGACACACGAACAATCGCCCTGCCCGCCCCCAGGACGGTGGCGAGCATGGACTGAGCCTTATTTTCCAAGTACCCCTCGACCTTTTTCTGAAGGTCCAGCTGGCCGGATGACAGCCCTATCACCGAATCCGATTGCCAAAGGTTGGAAAGAATATTGCCCTTGGAATCGAGCACGGTGACCCGATCCGGCTCCAGACCCTCCACCGATGCTGCCACAAGGTTGACGATACCGTGGACTTGGGCTTCCCTCACACGGGTACCGGATCGCAGATTTAACACGATGGAAGCCGTAGCCTCCTGCTGATCCTCTTTAAATAACCTGTCTTCCGGAATGACGATATGGACACGAGCATGCTGTACACCACTGATGCCCCGAATCGTCCGGGCCAGCTCCCCCTCCAACGCGCGTCGGTAGTTGATTTTCTGTACGAAGTCGGAAATTCCAATATCCTTCTTGTCGAACACTTCGTAACCGATCCCGCCACTGGATGGAATACCCTGGCTGGCCAGCTTCATACGCCATTCGTACACATCCTTGGAGGGAATCTGTACAGAGTGCCCGCCTCCAGAAATTCGGTAAGGTACGCCCTCGGCTCTCAAGGCCTCGACGATCTGGTCGGCCTCCTTCAGGTCCATATCCGAGAAGAGCAGCACATAATCGGGTTTGGTGGCCCAGCGCAGGAGCAGGACAAAGCCCAGAACAGTCACGATCAGCGTGAAACCGATGGTCAACTTCTGACCGGCCGTCATCCCCTTGTTTAAGGCCTGAAAACCCCGTCTTAATTGTTCAAATTCGGCCATGGTTAAAAATCCTCGTATTCAATCATTCATCTAAACCTGCATCCGCATGAACTCCCGGTATGATTCCAGGAGTTTATTCCGGATTTCCACGACCAGTTCCAAGGCAATGCTCGCCTTCTGACCGGCGATAATCACTTCATGAATATCGTTGACTTCTCCGGTTACCATCTTTTCAGCAGTCACTCCCGCCTCCTGGATGAGACCGTTGACATCTTTTAAATAGTCGCCCAGTGTGTCCTTGAAGCTTTTCTCGGTTCCCTGCACACGATCCGGAGAAGCAAGATGATTCTTGGATTGGTCCGAAATACTCGTTATCGAATCCACGACAACATCCTCCTCACTTTATCTAATAACAAAGTCTGTCCCTCACGTCGTGACGTCAATCTGTTTCCCCAATTCCATGCGACTGCGCACGGGCTGCTGTCCCTGCTTGTATGCACGAATACCCGTATCCCGTCCTGGAGGCGGAAAAAGCTGATTGAGCATGGCCTTCTCCTCTGGGCTGAGATAATTGGAGAGCGGAGACGTCCATTGTGCCGGCTTCGGCTCCGTCCTGTCGGATGCGTTGGGCTGTTTCAGCGCTTTGGATTCCAGTTCATCGTGTGGTTTAAACTCTGGAGAATCGACCTTGTTCGGCTGCGTCTTGAAATCCTGCGCCGGTCGCGATGTGCTTCGAACGGGATTATAGGTTAATCTGGATGTGTCTATATTCATACGTCCTCCGATATATATCTAGATCCACTCGGATGTTTATATTTCCAATGCCTTCTTCATCATGCTCTTGGCCGCATTCATGACGGTCACGTTGGCCTCGTAAGCCCTGGAGGCCAACATCATATTCGTCATCTCTTTAACCAGATTGATATTGGGCTTCTGCACATACCCGTTCTCATCGGCGTTGGGATTGTCCGGTTCGTACACCGTTTTAAAAGGATTTTTCTGCTCCAACAGCTCCAACGCTTCTACGGGGCTGCCCACCGGCTTTTGATCGCTCTTACCCACTGAAATCGAACCCGGGATTTTCCCGCCGATTAATCCGCCCCCACGAGTCAGCTCGGTCCGGAACAGCCGCCCGAATACATCGCTGAATTTGGATTCCCTGAATGTGACGCGCCTGGGTACGTAAGGCTGTCCTGTCTCCGATTCTGTGGTCTCGATGTTGGCGATGTTGCTGGCTGTAGCCTCCAAGTACTTTCGCTGAGCGGAAAGCCCCGAGCCGCTTATGCGAAAAACAGAAAACAGACGTTCCAGATTCATGATAATACACTCCTATCGTCCACGGATGACCAATTGCAGAGACCTGAACTTGCCGGAGAGTAGTTTTGTCACCGTGGAATATAAAAGTTGATTTTCGGCAGAGGCGGCCATCTCTTTTTCCATATCCACAGTTCCCTCATTCACGTTTTCTGTGATCAATGGCTGCCGTCCGTTTTCCGGATTCCCGATGGGTATATGCCTTTTATTCTCCAACAATCCCGGCAATCCCTGCTTTCCCATCGCCCGCGCCAGGTTCTCTTCGAAATTCAACTCCTTTTTCGTATACCCGGGGGTCATGACATTTGCGATGTTACCGGCGATGACCCTCTGGCGCTGGCTGGAAATATTCATCACTTTTCCCATCAAGTTCACACCGACACGTTCGAAAATATCGCCAATCATGGCACACGCTCCTGTATTGGATGCTAATCGTCACCCCCCGAAATGCAAGCAGCATGCCACACGGAACGTGAGGAATCCTGTCTTATTAAATTTTGCTAAGTTACTATTTTAATTATACTTTTGAGGAGGGTCAGTGCCAGAAAAAACGAACGATGAAAATGGAAATCGTTTTTACAGGGTAATATTTAACTATTGAAAGAGTAGTTTCTATCTTGTCATGCGGACTCGATAACGCCGTACTCTCTCAACTTGGTCCGCAAGGTTTTAATGGTAATTCCCAGCGCCTTGGCAGTGTGGGTTTTATTGTGATTCATCTTCTTGTAGGTTTTCACGATGAGTCGCTTTTCGGCCTCTGCAATCGTCATATCCCCGGAGAAAATGCCATCGTCCTCCAGTAGATCGCGATGATCCTCCAGGAACAGAAAATGATCCGGCTTGAGGGTATCCTCGCGATTCAGAATGACGGCCGTTTCAAGACAGTTTTCCAGTTCCCTGACGTTGCCCGGCCAATCGTACTGGATAAGAAGCTCCATGGCTCTGTCGGACAAGGACTTCTTGCGGTTGTACTTTTTGTTGTATCTCTGGAGAAAATGTTCTACAAAAAAGGGAATGTCCTCTCGGCGTTCTCGCAACGGAGTCATGACAATGGAGACGACGTTCAGACGGAAAAAGAGGTCTTTTCGGAAATTTCCCTGTTTGACCTCCTCCTTCAGATCCCGGTTGGTCGTAGTAATAACACGGACATCTACCTGGATGCTCTTGCCGCTGCCCACTCGCTCAAACTGCTGATACTGGAGGGCACGGAGCAGTTTGGCTTGCACCGGCATGCCCAATTCGCCAATCTCATCCAGGAGTAGTGTACCACCATCGGCCAGCTCGAATCGGCCCTTGTTTCGCTGTACAGCACCCGTAAAAGCCCCCTTCTCATGACCGAAAAGCTCGCTCTCGAGAAGCGTATCGGGCAGGGCTGCACAGTTGACCTTGATAAACGGTTTGTCCTTTCTGGGACTTAACTGATGGATGGCATTCGACACCACCTCCTTACCGCAACCCGTCTCACCCTGTATCAATACGGTGGATTCCAGAGGCCCTACCATCTCCACCAGGTCCCGCACCTTCTGAGACTTGGCACTCTTGCCGATGATATTGCCGGAAACGGCGCTCTTGGTCAGCTCTTCCCTGAGGAACCGGTTCTCGTTCAACAGTTTCTGATGCTCAAATACCCGGTCGATAACGATGTCCAGTTCTTCCAACTCCACGGGTTTCGTGATGTAGTCGAACGCACCCTTCTTCATGGCATCCACGGCACTGGACACCGATCCGTAGGCCGTGATGATAATCACCTCCGTAGCGGGCACCATTTTCTTCACCCGTGCAAGCAGCTCCAGTCCATCCATGCCCTGCATTTTTAAATCACTGATGATCAGATGAAATTGCTTCTTGTCCAGTGCCTCCAGAGCAGCCAGTCCATTTTCCGCACTCGTCACATCGCATCCTTTTCGTTTCAGGACATCTTCCACAAATCGACGAAGTATGGGGTCATCCTCGACCACGAGTATTCTTCGTTCCGTCATTTTTAGCATCGCTCCTTAAATAAGAGGTAAAACAATGGTTACAGTCGTTCCCATGTTTTCTTCACTCTCCACAAAAATGTCACCACGTTGAAGAGAGATAAAATTCCGAGCCATGGAGAGTCCCAGGCCCAATCCCTTCTCTCGCGTGGTATAAAAAGGCGTAAACAACTCTTGGAGTACGTCTTTCGACATGCCCTCTCCCGAATCGGCGATGATGATAGATACGACCTTTTCACCACGCTTTTGAAGATGTACGCCGTGAGCCAGCTCTACGCGAATCACACCGCCCATCTTCATCGCTTTGACCGCATTGTCCAGCACCGCCAGAAGGCTCTGCTCCAGCAGAATGGGATCGATCCTCACGCGAATCGGCTGATTTTCCTTATCCAGGTTCGTCGCCAGTTGAATCGACTTTTCCTTGAGTTCTGTACTATCCTGGAAAAAAGTGAGCATGTCGGATAGAAAACGAGACAAGTCGACCTCTTCAAAATGAGGCTTGACAGGCCGGGTAAACAGCTGGAAATTTGCCACGATCTCGTCCAGACGTAGAATTGATTTCAGGATATGGTCAACCATTTTCTTCCGAGGGTCGCCCTTTTCCAGGGATTCGGCAATCAGATCCACATAACCGCGTATACCGCCCAGAGGATTCCGTATTTCGTGAGCCATCAAACAGGCCATTTGACTAAGGGCAGACTGGGTCTTGATTTTCTGCATTTCTTCTTCGAGCCGCTTGATGTGAGTCAGGTTGCTGAGCACTTCAACGGCACCCAGTGTGCGATTCTGGCTATCGGACACCAGGGAGGTGCTGTATCGAACCGGAACGGACGTGCCCGACTTGGTCTGTATCTCCTTTTCCTCCAGGAGAAGGGGCAGACCCTCCGTTAAAGTAAAGAGGGGGGAAAAACGTTGGCTGATTTTGTTTCCGAAAACCTGGGTATAGGGTTTACCCAGCACGTCCTGATTGGTGAAGCCGGTTAGTTTCTCTGCGCCCCCGTTGAACAGTACAATTCTACCCGACGTATCGACGACGATCACCCCATCGGTCATGCTGTTGAGGATGGAATCGAAAAACCACCGCAGACGATTGACTTCGTAGAAATTTTCTTCCAGCTTTTTATTCTTCTCGGAAATTTGAACATTCAGTTCCTGAATCCGTTCCTTCAGCTCTTGATACGAAGACCCCAAGCCTTCTACCGAAGCGTTGAAGGAATCGAATGCATCGGCTAACGGACTGGCTTGCCTGTTTTGTTTATTACGGGGACGCGTCATCGTGAGGTACCTTTCCACCCATGGACATCAGTTGTTTCCGTTTTTCTTCGAATTCATTCTCAGTAATTAGTCCTTCCTCTTTGAGAAGGGCAAGCTTATGAACTCTATCCTCCAGGGTCGTTTCCTTGTTATGTAAACTCTGAAACCGATAAGCAGCATTCCCCCAGGAATGTCCTGGCTGCTGATCACCCGACTCCAGTGTTGTGACTAGATGGGATTGTTGAATCAACGATTGATATTTATCGAGTTGTCTTCTGGCATCTTCGAGTTCTTCTTTGAGTTTTTTATTCTCGCACAGGATTTGTTTATTCGCCAAGCACCGCTTTAGAATCTCGTGGAGCTGTTCCAGCCTGAAAGGCTTGACCAGATAATCCTGGACTCCCTTCTTCAATGCCGCTAGGGCCGTCTCCAAACTTGGATGTCCGGTCATCAGTATGGTGATGATTCCTGGATCCATGGCCTTGAGCTCATCCACCAGTTCAATCCCGTTCATTTCCGAGAGCAAGATATCGATGACGACAACCTGATAAGACGCCTTCTCCATCTCTTGCTTTGCTTCCATGCCCGACTCGACCGCTCGGACGTCATATCCCTGCTGCGTGAAGTATCGAACCAGCAGATCCCGGAGGAAGGGATCGTCATCCACAATTAGGATGCTGATCTTGTCATTCTCATTTTGTTCTGGACTATGCATTCTCTTCTACATCGAACTGGATCGTGATTTTCTCTCCGCACCGGCAGATGACCTCCACACCTTCGACGAACATTCCGTTTCTCAGGGGCTTGACCACCGGTTCCGTCAAAGCCATATTCTTGGGAGAAACCTCTTTTTGTTCCGGAGAAAAGTCCGCCTCCCCCGCTTTGATGATCCTCCGGCGCCTGGCAATATGATCCTGCGTACCGGTCACATGCCAATCGGAAACGGATGCATCTGAATTCTGTGCCGTTGATGTATTCCCTTTTTTAATGACTTCTGCCATGTATCCCCTCGATTACTTTGATATGTAGGTAATAGATGTGTTGACGTTCT
>CAZTKR010000105.1:0-11772 GCA_964614115.1 uncultured bacterium
TTTGGCTCCAAACGCGTTCTCCGGTTTTCAGATCGATACAGCTCAAGGCACTCCGCCTCCTGCCGCAATTGCCATCGGAGCCATAGATGTATCCGTCGATATACACGCAACTGCTGAAATGGTTGCGCATGTTCGAATTCTGCCAGACGCGTTTCGGATTGTTATCCGAGATATCGATCAGAATACATCCCTTGTTATACCCCGAGGAGACGAAGACCTTGTCTCCCACAACGATGGGGTCTGCGGCGTTCACATCGTATTCGGTAATCCAGGTATGCGACCACAGTTTCTCTCCGTTTTCCATGTTGACCCCATACACGGCTTTTTCGCCGAAGATCACGATCCGTTTTCGTCCGCTCATTTCATAGACAACGGGCACGGCGTATCCACACACACCGGGAGGACTGACCCAGAGGGTTTCACCGGTTATTTTGTCCAGGGCGATCCCGTGGGTACAGGCGTTCAGGAGTAGTTTTTCGCCCTCGATGCGGGGAGAGGCGGCAAATCCCCATCTTGGGCTTCTGGCCCCGAATTCCTTTGTGATGGATTTTTTCCACTTCACCGATCCGCTCCGGGCGTCGAGGCAGAAAAGAAGACCGTTCCGGCTGATGGTGTAAACGGTTGCACCGTCGATCACGGGCGTGGAACGGGGGCCGGCGTAGTCACCGGCCGGACAAGCGTATGCATACCGCCAGATCTCCTCACCCGTATCCGCGTTCAAGCAGTAAATGATGTCCTTGTCGTCTCGATTGCCCATGGTGTACAATCGTTCGTCCTGTATCACCACGGCACTCCATCCGTTGCCCACGTTGATCTGCCAGAGTTTATCCGCTCCGCTTTCCAGGGCACTCGGATTCCAGTTGGTCTCCGGAGAGATTCCATTGCCTTTCGGGCCGCGCCATCGGAGCCAATCCGTAGCCTGTGCACTGTTTACTAGGATGTACGATACGATTAGGCTGCATAGAATGATGTGTTTTCGTCTCATGAGTATTCCTACGTCTACGATACGTTTCAATCCAGGATGAGCCATCGGATTCATTAGGCTCCTTTCTGATTCAGGAAAGCGATGATATTTTCCTGACCGCATGATTAGAGTCTGTGATTTCATGTTTTCATGGTCATCGGAACAGACCATCTCATAACGTCGTCATCATGATATGCATCATCGTTAAAATCATCCTATAATACCCACGCATAACTCAGCTTCGTGAAGAATGTCCGATTTTTTTGTCTCAAATGATAGTCGGGTTCTGGACCTCTCATGTGATTGTCGCTGTACCCCAGGAAGAATACTGTAAACGGATTAATCTTGTAGGAAAACAGCAACTGGGAGAACAGATGCTTGATCTCGGGTTCGATGTCAAACGTATAGTTGGATACATTGTAATCGTACTGGACGTACTGCAGGATCGCACGGAAAAACATTCGTACGTTGAAGTGGAACACGGCCGTCATTTGACTGATGTTCGCCGTGTACAGCCTGGCATCCTCCGCGGACATCCGCTCGTACAGATGGTAAAAATACAGTCGCATGTGGCGGCCGAGGTTCAAGTTTATTTCCGGATCGAGACGGAACCGGTTGCCCAGCCGGGTGTTGTCGTAATCGATCCGATCACCGAAGAGGATATGGTAGTGAAACCAGATATCCCGGATGGGACGGAAACCGAAACAGGTGCTAAAGGAAGTCAGATCGAACGGCCTGGCATTGTAGTATTCTTCTGTCCGATAAATTCCAAAATGGGCATGCGACTGCATGGCTCCCTGGTAGTGAAAACGCATTTGAGCGTTTTTCCTCAAGGGGTGTCGATCTCGGTTTTCGTAATAGTTAACCTCGCTGTAGATGCCAAAAGTGGTCCACCATCCTCCGGGTTTGTTGAAGAACGTGTAATTGACGCCTCCTTCCACATTCCGAAAATCTACCATGGGAATGAATCCCAGGTCTGCGCGGAAGCCTGATCCCACATCGTCATAGTCCAGCCACCATCCCCAGTTTCGGGCATCGTGATCGTATTCGAAGGCAATAAAGTAATCGTTGAAATTTTCCTTGTTCTGGTTGTTAGCCTCGGCTATATTACCCGGATACCGAGTGCTGGAGCCCATGACCTGGAACCGGACCCGATCCGAGTTGGTGATCCGGATGTCCCCATCCAAAGACGCCAGACGGTTGTAGTAATCGTCTCCCTCCCGGTCGGTTCCCATCAAGCCGAACGTCAATCGACGGCCGATATCCCGCCTATACCGGAGGACCGTGGAGATATTTTTATTATCCAGGGTAGCAGAAGACGATCCCTGGTTCCCCGGAAAGATGAAATTGGTGACTTCGTCATACACCACATAGCCGCCGAGGATATTTCCTCCTTCTTTGCCGGAAAGTTTCGCACCCCACAGAGGATTTCGAATGACCCGTGTGTACACGGCATTTTTTAGGGTCTGGAAATAATCGAATCCCTCCTGGAAGAACGGGCGTTTCTCAGGGTACCACAGGGCAAACGGTTCGTTGATATCCAACTGATAAGCGTCCGCCTCTACCTGGGAAAAATCGGGGTTCACCGTTCCGTTGAGGGTTAAATTCGGGGTAAAGCCCCAACGGGCGGAGAGGCCAGGTTCGATATCACGGCTTGCCTTTTCCATGCTTCCGCTGGGAAAGTCAGGCCGGTGGTCTGTTTGGGCTCCGACCAAGGATGGAACGATCTCCACATTTCTCCCCGGTCGCGCTTTCTCGAATCCTTCGATTTTAACGAATTGTGACAGAGGGCTGTCGTTGTTTCGATCCAGGGGGATGTGATCGAGACGATGCTGTTTGCTTCTGGGGTAAGATCGCATCGCATTGAATCCCCAGATTTGATTTCCCTGACTTCTTTGAAAGCGGAGCTGATGGAATGGGATGGCCATTTCCACCACGTATCCTTCATGGGTGATCTGTCCTTCGGAATCATAGATGGCATCCCAGCTGGTTCCGTTTTGGTCACCTGGAAGCTCTATATCGTCGGATTGGACTCCCAGGGGATTGCTTCTCAACACAAAGCTGCGCCTTTCGTCGTTAAACGTATCCAAGAAGATGGCGACATAGTCGTCATCCCCAATATTATCCCGGTCTGTATACCGGGCTCGGATGGACGACGGATCGGGATCGTGGGCGCGGAAACCCACGTACAGATAGGAATCGCAGTAGAACAGGAGGACATCGGTTTTTACGGGCGCCGGGATATTCTCTCCCGGATCCGTCTCGTAGGGTAGGTCGATCACAAGCGCTTGCTGCCAGGCCCCCTCGTCCAGAGAACCGTCAATCTTCACGTTTTCTGGAATAAAAGGAATGATGTGAGGGGAGGCCCCGTCTCCGTCCACCTCCGGTACGGGAGTCGATTGAGAGTAACCTGTGAGCGAAGTGAGAAGATACAAGGATAATGCGAGTATGAATACTGTTCTCATTTATAGATTCCTCCTTTTTCCATGTTTGGTCCCACTGTTTTTAGGTATATCCCATTTATGGTATTATACGGAAAAATAGTGGCTTGTTACCAAAATTACCTTTTGAACCGAACCGGGGCCGGCCCGCAAGGATTGATCGTGTAATCAGCATGATGGTTCCAAAAGTGGAAATCAGAGGCCTTTGTTTTGTGTGTCTTTTTATGCTCCTCGTGGATGCCTCGATGATGAAGAGATCGTCAAATACATCCGTCAAAATGATCTGTGCGTCGGTGATGTTAGCACTCTGTCGTCCAAGTTGCAGACTCTCGTCTATCAAGGGCATCGTACTGGAATAACCACGTCTCGTTTGTATGATCGTTAGCCCGTTCGAATCATCTTGTATACAACATCGAAAGCTGGGCTAATTCCTCAGATCCACACATACCAGGTTGCCGTATGTATTTCGTGCATACAGACGTCCATCGGAGAGTACAGGATTGATCCAGCAGTGGCACTGTCTTCTGTTATTGATGCCCGTATTATCGGCCATGGAAACGATCTGAGCGTTGGAGATTTCTTTATACCCTTCCGCCGTGGCTTCCGCGATGATGATTCTGCCGTTTTTGGTCAATATGATGAGTTTGCCGTTGGCTGCTATTACAGCGCCCATGTTTCCGATGTCCTGTTCCCATTTCATCTCACCCGTGTTGATATCGACGCAGCGGAAGGGTTCCTTTCTCCGCTGGGAACCGAATCCATAGGCATTGTCACCCATGATAACCCAGCTCTGGAAACTGCTCCTGCTGCGTTTGTTTTCCCAGAGTACCGTTGGCTCGTCTTTCGACAATTCCAGCAGTGCATTACCCGGACCGGTCAGCATCATCTTATTTCCGATAATGATGGGATCGGCACAACTGTTCTGTCCCCAGGGGAAGGACCAGTGTACTTTCCCCGTTTCTAGATTCACAGCATGTACCGTATCCTGTGTCGGAAAGACAGCCATTCGTTTCTGATTGATATTCATCAAGACCGCTGTGGAAAACCACGTTTCTGCTTTTCCGCTGTTCCACAACAGTTTGCCCGTTCTTTTATCGAAGGCAATCCCGGATTCGTTGGCATTAAGAATCAGGCGATTTCCGTCGATAACGGGGGAGCATGAGAATCCCCAGCCATTGTCCAATGCCAGCGAGTCGGAAATGACATTGCGCATCCAGATGATTCGGCCATTTTCTGCATCAAAACAGTACATGTGGCCTTCTCGGCTGATGGTATACAGATGGGAGTCATCCAAGACCGGACTCGAGCCTGGACCCGGGTCGAGCCCCTCCCGGCAAGGATACGAGTAGCGCCAGATTTCTCTGCCCGTCTTCGCGTCCACGCACCAGACGATGTCAACATAGTTGGTGTCGCTTCCCGCTATGATTCGTCTGTTGCCCATCGTATAGACCCGGCTTCCTTTTACGGCTGCGGAAGAGTGTCCCATGCCAACGTTTATATCCCAGAGTATCTTGATTCCCCTGTCAAACGCATCGGGATTCCAGTTTTTCTCTGGCGATATTCCGTTACCGTACGGACCGCGCCACTTGGTCCAATCCGAACCCTCGACAGCGGTCATCCTCAGGCAAAAAAGGACGATACATCCACATGTTGTTATGACGCCTTTCATTTTTCTGTTCCTTTCTTTTTTAATACAACCAATCGAATGGAAAAGATCAAGGATGCCCATCTACACAGACCAATATTTTATCCATCGATGGAGTATAAAAAACCGTTGATGAGGCCCGGGCTAGTCCGGCGTTCATTCGGATCCCATGTTCAGTTTCCGCTGATTTCTTGAATCGTGTCGTTGCGATCCCAGACAGATCAAGAATGGGTATCGGTTGGTTCCTATTTCTGAAATTATTCATTCCCGGTCTGTCTCCCTGAGCAACCGGATGACTTGGGTTTGTCCCCCATCTGATGCCAAGTCAAGGGGTGTTTTGCCTTGTTCATCAGTGATGGTCACGTTCGCCCCTTTGGTGATCAGTAATTTAGCGTTTGCCTCCCGCCACGAGGCGATGGCCGTATGAAGGGGCGTTCTCCCTTCTTTGTCCTTGGCGTCGAGATCGGCGCCCTTACCGATGAGCAGCTCGATGACATCGTCATTGTCCCATGTACGGGCGGCGTAATGAAGGGGCGTACAGCCTTCTTTGTTCTTTGCGTGTATTTTGGCTCCACGCGCAATCAGTCCATCGACGACATCCGTTAAATGGCCGAAAGCTGCCAAGTGAAGCGGTGTGTCACCGTCTTTTTCCCTGCTATTCGGATCGGCGTTTCGGGCGATTAAAAGGGCGACGACCTCCGTATTTCCCTCCGCCAATGCCAGGTGCAACGGCGTGCTTCCGTCTTCGTTCTTGCCGTTGATATCCGCTCCTTTTGAAAGCAGAAGATCGGCGATATCCTTCTGATTAAATCGGGCGGCCACATGGAGGGGAGTGTTGCCGTTCCTGTCTCGAACCTTTTCGCTAGCGCTGGCATCAAGCAGGATTCGTACGGCATCGGTATGTCCCTGTTTGACTGCCCAGTGGAGCAGAGTTTGACCGTGGTCGTTCTTAACTCCAATATCCGCTCCTCGTTGGATGAGTACGTTTACCATCTCCTCGTGATTGCCACTGGCAGCCAGATGAAGGGGTGTCAGGCTGTATCGATTGACGCCGTTCACATCGGCACCCTGCTCGATTAAACGCCGGGCTATATCGACGAGACCGCCCGCAGCGGCGGAATGAAGGAGGGTGTTCCCGTCTTCGTTCCGCGCATGGATATCCACGCCCTTGGAGATCATCAGATCGACTAATTTTTGACTACCGGCAGCAGCGGCCTTATGGAGGATGATTTGACCTTGGTTGTCGTCAGTTTGTACATCACTGCCGTTGTCCACCAGAAGATCGATGGCGTCTCTGTAAGCGCCGTCTACGGCCAAATCGAGAGGTGTGAAATCCTCCCCATCTTCCGCATTTACGTTGGCGCCTTTTGCGATCAGGAATTTGGTCAGTTCCGAATGCCCGATGTTGGCGGCATGATGGAGAGGTGTGGTACCGTCGTTGTTCGGCAGATTTACATCATTCCCCTGCTCGATAAAGTATTTCGCGGTTTCCAGGAATCCCCTGCGAACGGCGTAGTGCAAGGGGATGTCTCCATAATTATTGCGGTCGTCGATGACGGCGCCGTGGGCCATCAGGATTTTTGCGATTTCTGTACGGCCCGCATCGGCGGACCAGTAGATGGGTGTGTCCCCATCCGCATCACGGACCGTGATATCGGCGCCTTGCTCCAGGAGCCATCGAACAATCTCGATGTGTCCGTCATTGGTTGCCCAGTGGATGGGTCGGCATTGACGCTGGTCGCCAGTATTCAGTAGTTCCGGATTCGCTTCGATGAGGGATTTTACTCGGGCCAAATCTCCCTGTCGTACGGCCTGCACGATTTCCTGGGCAACCAGGGGCATGGCTGCAATCTGTAGTATTAGTAAAGCGGTAAACATCTTTCTACAAAAATCCATCGTTTTCCTCCTCGTTTTCCTGAAAGATGAGAACGGTCGTTTTCATCCGCTTTTATCATGCGTCAAAATACCCAATATTCGGACGGGGGGAAACAAATATGGGATGAATGTTGATCTGTTTGGGATGAAAATACGGAAACGTGGGATGTACAGAGGGGCCGATGTACACAGCGAGGGGCTATCGCTCTTTTGCTCATGACAAGAACCACTGAAACTAGGATTAAAAGTGTCATACCGTCATGGGGGATTTTCTCGTTTGAAACGTAATACTATATGGGAGATAATACACAATTTCCAATAATGATTACATCTATTCAAATTCTCACTATTTAAATCTGGCATGATCAATCCAAAGGTGAGGTGCTACCATGGAGAAGAACAGGAACGGCTTTTTTCTGGTTTTGCTTGGCGCACTTATTATATTTCTGAGTACAGACTCGGTTATGGCAGATGAAGGATCGTATACGTTTACTTTTCAGAAAGACCAACTTCGCATTGGGGAAGTTTCTGGATACGATGTTGTTCGATACGGAGATTTGGATTTTATGCAGGAAGTGGGAGCACCCCGGCTTCCCGTTCAAGTTGTTCGTTTTCTGATTCCGCCCGGTCAGTCGATTGCCGGTGTCGTGCTCCACGATGTGCAAGAGGAAGAGATCGCGGGGGCGTACGACGTGTACCCGGTCCAGCCGCCCCACATCTTATCCCGAAAAGCGGTTCAGTTTGTACCGCCCGATCCTGAAAGATACGCGTCATCGCAACTTTTTCCGGAGAGGATGGTCGAGGTCGTTCACAGGGGTTATGTGGGCGGGTATCAGGTGGGTGCTATTGTGATCCATCCGGTTCGGTACATCGCATCCCAGAAGCGATTGGTCTTTTGCTCCAGGATCGCCTTTGAAATCGTGTACGAAGAGACAGGCGAGCTCCGTCGCCCTATGGTCCGGTCGAATTATGCAGGGTCGATTCAGCAGAGTACCCTGCGTAGTCTGGTCGTGAATCCTCAGGCGGGTTTTCAACCGTCTGTTGATGACATGTCCGCATCATCGAACCTGCAGGAAGAAGAACATGCATATGTGATCATCACGACGGAAGATTTAAAGGCACAGTTCCAACCCCTGGCTGATTGGAAGCTGAAGAAGGGCTTGTCGGCGGATATCTTTACGGTGTCCTGGATCCGACAGAATTATTCCGGATCGGATACCCAGGAGAAAATACGAAACTTTATCATAGACGCTTACACATCCTGGGGAACGGTGTGGGTGCTTCTGGGGGGGGATACCGGTGTCATTCCCGATCGCAAGGCTTTTGCCATGGATTGTGAATATGGGGATTTCTCGGATAATTGGATCCCCTGCGATCTTTACTATGCGGATTTGGACGGTGACTGGAATGCCAATCGCAATGACGTGTACGGTGAAGTTGATGACAATATCGACCTGTACCCCGATGTTTTTGTGGGAAGAGCTTCTGTGGAAAATACACAAGAAGCCGCAGCCTTTGTGGATAAGATTCTGACTTACGAAAAATATGCCGGTGCGGATCATGCCTTGAACATGCTGTTTTTAGCGGGCGTGTGCTGGTCCGATCCGTTCACCAACTCCGGGGATTCCAAGGACCTGATCGATGAGCAGTATGTGCCGCCCCGGTTCGATCCCATCACGAAACTCTACACGGTCATGCAGAACGACGATTTGGCGTCGGTCTTGAGGGCCTTGAATTCGGGACAGCACTTCATCAACCATTCGAACCATGCCTGGTATACGGGTGTGTCTTTGGGATCTGGGCTACTGGGAGTTCCGGAGATCAACGGCCTTTCCAACGCACCCAACTATGGCATATTCTACTCGATAGGCTGCTGGCCCGCTGCCTTTGATTATGATTGTTTTGCCGAGCACTTTATTACCAATCCCGTTGGTGGGGGCGTGGCCTTTATCGGAAACTCCAGGTACGGGTGGGGGAGTCCGGGCAACCCGGAATACGGATATTCTGATCGGTTAGATCAAGAATTTTTTAAGGTACTCTTCGAGGATGGTCTGTACCATATCGGCCAGACGTTGAGTACGGCCAAGGCCGTGTACGCTCCGTTTTCAGGACAGGAGAATGTGTATCGATGGCATCAATACCAGGTGAACCTTTTGGGTGATCCCGAGATGCCGATATGGACGGATGAACCCGGTCAGTTGATAGTGACCTACCCGGCGGAATTGCCCTTGGAAAACGGGCTGTGCAATGTGACGGTCACCGATGATGCCGGGGTTCCGGTGGAGAGTGCGTTGGTCTGCCTGATGCAGGAGACCGAGGTTTATCAGACACTAACCACAGGAGCCGATGGACAGGTCCGTTTCGAAGTCGACGGGGCCAGTCCGGCTGAACCTCTTCATATTACAGTGACGGCCCATAACTTCCTTCCCTTTGAGGATACGATCGTGGTCCAGGCCCAGGGGCCGTTTGTGCAGGTGAGTGCCTTCTCCACAAACGGCTCGGATACCAGTAACGTAAAGCCGGGCACGACCGTGGTATTGGATGTCCGTTTTGAGAATGTGGGCATGGATACGGCCAGGACCGTCGATGTCATCCTGCATCATCTGAGTGGGCAGGTCACGCTGGAGGACAGTACGGTAGTTGTCCCGATGATTGTGCCGGGTGCATCGGTGATGATGGCCGATGCGTTCTCATTCCGAGTCGATTCCAACGTCGTCAACGCAGAGGTCATCTACCTCGATTGTGAAATGACGGACGAAGAGGGGCGACAGTGGCAGGACAGGTTGAGCGTGAGGGGTGCCACGCCGGTGCTGTCCTTTGTCTCTTACACGATTTCAGATACGACCTCAGGTGATGGAGACGGCGTCGTCGAGCCCGGTGAGACGGTGCATATCCACCTGTCGGCTAAGAACACGGGTTTGGATTCTGCACGAGAGGCTTCGGCAGACTTGACTAGTCCCGGCGATATCGTACAATTTACAAGTCCGGCCGTAAACATCGGGAACCTTGCACCAAGGGAAACGGTCTCGCTGGCGCTGGAGGCCGTTGTGGATGCATCCTGCGGATCTCCGGCATTTCCCCCCGTAGACGTTGAATTCAACACACAGCGGGGATACCGGTTCACGGATCGGTTCTATCTGACCGTAGGGGATGTCGTGTTTGTGGACGATATGGAAGATGTCACCCAGAATTGGACGCATTCGGGAACGCCCGACTTGTGGCATGTGACAACTGCACGGAAGCACTCGGGGAATCACAGCTGGTATTGTGGCAACATCGGGCAGTACTGTTATGACAACAACATGACCGACAATACTCTGACATCAAAACCCATCGTCATCGGCCGAAACGCCCTGCTGACGTTCTGGGCATGGTACGAATGTCCGAATTACGGAACCACCGGCTTCTACGTCGAAGTCAACGACGGTTCTGACTGGAACATCCTGGACTTCATCGGGAGCGGAGGAGCGCTGGGAACGCTTCCTACGGGCATGGACTGGTACGAGTATGCGTATGATTTGTCGGATTACACGCCGGGAACATCGCTTCGAATACGGTTCCGTTTCCAGAGCGACGCAGAGATAGCGACGGAGGGTATTTATATCGACGACGTGGTCGTTCAGGATGAACATCATGATATTCATCTGAGTGCACCGCCCGTGCCCCCTGCACCCGTCGTATCCTCTGTCGATGAGGACACGTCTATCGTACTGACGTGGGATGTGGATAGCGGTACGTTAGACGAAATCGAGAGTTTCAGCCGTGAGGGTTACGCATTTCAGGGATACAATGTATACCAGTTGTATTCCTCCAGCCCGTTCCTCAATAACGGCATGAGCATAGCTACGTTCGACATCGAGGATGGCGTTTCAGAGATCACCGAGGGCATCATTGACCCAGTACGCCACGTGAAAGAAGACGTGATTCGGCAGGCGGGATCGGATTCAGGCCTTCAGTACACATTTCGTATCGGGAAGGATTATATCGATGATCTCTATTTTATCCAGGGAAGACCGTATTATTATGCCGTAACGGCCTATACGTACAATGCCGACTTCGGGACGATTCCCCGATGCACGGAGAGTGTTGTGAACGTGATTGAGTTTGTGTACCAGGCGGATGCGGAAGGCCCGGCTTATGGCGATACGCTTCAGATAAACCACATTACCGGGACCAGCGACGCAGTCGTGGCTCCCATTATCAGGAATCCCAACGTGTTTACAGGGCATACGTACCGGGTGGATTTTTCGGGGGATGGTACAGACGCGTTGTCCTACAGCTTGATGGATATGAGCACACAAGCCGTCCTGTTAAACCAGCAGCCACTCTCCCTAGGAAAAACCCAATCTCCGGTTGTCGATGGGTTCCAGCTTGTTTTCGATGCATTGGAATTGATGGATTTTAAGGAGTACAGCGTCCAGGGAAGCGGTGACTACGATATCAGCAGTTACCTCAGACAAGGCTGGGGTGGTCCTACGGCAAGGGCGATCGATATCTTCGGTTATGGAACGACGGATATCGAAGAACTGTGCGAGGATTATGAGCTCCGGTTTACGGGAGAGTACGAGAATCCCAACGCTGAGCTGGTGTATGTTCGGGAAGGCACGGGTTCCATGGCCACACTCATCGAGGCCAGGCTCTATAGCTTGGCCGATCATCCGATGAATCCGAACCCGGGTTCGAATGATCCTTTCACGGTGCGCATTCCCTTCGAGGTTTGGAATCTCGACGATAACTGTCAGGTGAATTTCGTGATACTCGACCGCGAGCAGGAACCGGGGGACACACCCTTTTATGCCTTCAATCCTTATGGCCGGATGTACTGCTGGATCCTGAATACACCATAT
>CAZTKR010000106.1:0-11766 GCA_964614115.1 uncultured bacterium
ATACCGAACACGGCCAGCATCACAACGCTCACTCCGAAGAGCCAGCGTTTGTACGTGACGAGTTTCCAGCCCACGCTGCCCAGCAGGAAGCCCAGCAGGGGATAGAGCGACGAAGACACACTGAAGGTAAGCCCTATACCCGCTGCTTTGGGAAAAGAAGCATTCATGAGAAGCGGTACGAGAACCGTGAGCTTGCTGCATAATGTCCCTCCCCGGATCGATCCCAGCGTCATCCCCGCCAAGAAACCGCCCACCTTTTCTTTCTGGACGGATCGGCCACGTTTCACTCGTGCTTCACGGGTCAGTGGTTCGAACTCCGGCGCTTCTGCCGTGCAGAGGCGGGGATCATCGCCGCAGGCGGAGCAGGCGTCGCTGAATTCCGGATGCTGATGGGTCGGACAATCGGAGCAGTGACCGGAACAACCCCCATGTGGATCATCAGACCGATGCACCCGTGCCTTCTTCCAGGGGGGAACCCAGCCCAGGATGTGGATGGCCGCGAGAAAAGCCGAAAAACCCAGAAGGAAGACACCCGAAAGCAAGTTCAACACACCGCGTTCGAGTTTGATAATTTGACCGAACCATGCTGCCAAGACGGACAAGACGACGATGGCCAGGGCGCGACCCACGATATATCCCATGCATGTCGTCCGGTTCGTCGTCTGCAGGGAAAACACGAGCAGAACGCACAGCCACAGATTGCCGAAAGAAAAACCGAGAAGAAATGGAACAAGGTAGTCGTCCATGGAATGCCTATTCTGTTATGGATTCCCACGCCTGGTGAAACTCCCGAAGGCCACGCATCGCCAACTCGTTCACTATTTTTTTATCATCATTCATCATTCTAATTCATCATCCGAATATTTCCCAAATGATAAAGCGATCTTCATGCCGGGGAAAAAATACGAGGATGACATACGACAGTGCCCCATGCCCGACATGTTCCAACAGGAATCCACCGGAGGATAGAAATAAGCATGCCCGACTCGAATGCTTCCATCGAACGACCTTTATTAAGAGACCAACGGCTCGTCCATTCTTACAAATTCTTGGCTACCACGACTCTGAGTACTTCGGATGTTCCTTCACCTATCTCGTTGAGCTTGGCATTCCTGAAATACCGTTCCACAGGAAAGTCCTTGGTATACCCATAGCCGCCGTGGATTTGGATTGCATTCTTGCACACCCTCATGGCGATTTCCGACGCAAAATACTTGCATTGAGCGGCCTGCTTATGATAGGCTTTTCCTTGATCTTTTAGAAAAGCAGCATGATAAACCAGCCATCGGGCAGCCGATATTTCGGTATCCATGTCCGCGAGCATGAATTGTATGGCTTGCTGCGCGATCAATGGCTTGCCAAAGGCTGTGCGTTTTTCCGCGTATGCCAGCGCCGTCTCCATGGCGGCACGAGCCGTGCCCACGCTGATGGCTCCGACCCAGATACGTCCGTCGTTAAAAAGATGCATCGCCTGCTTGAAGCCTTCGCCTTCCTTGCCCAAAAGATGATGTTCCGGGACGCTGACGTTTTCCAGGAGGATCTCCGTCGTGTGGGAACCGCGAAGCCCCATCTTGTCTTCCTTTTTGCCGATAACGAATCCCTTCGTCCCGTCTTCGATGATGAAGAAGGAGAATCCCTTGACTCCGGCATTCGGGTCCGTCTTGACTCCCACCAGATAGGTTTTTGCCAACCCGCCGTTGGTCACGAAGACCTTGTGGCCGTTCAGGATGTAGCGATCTCCGCGTTTTACCGCCGTCGCCTGAATACCCGCCGCGTCTGATCCGGCCGTGGGCTCGGTCCACGAGACGGCTCCCATTGCCTGGCCGGAGCACAGGGCTGGCAGGAATCGGCGCTTCTGGGTGTCACTCCCGAATCGCTGAATGCCCTCGAGGCAGAGGTTATGAGCATCTAGCGTAAATGCAATGCTGGCACTGCCCCTGGACAACGCCTCCATACAGATCACGCCGCTAACGGCATCCGCCCCTGATCCTCCGTAGTCTTTTTCGCCGATCAATCCCCAGAGACCCTGTTGGGCCATTTTACCAAGGATATCCGGTTGGATGTGATTTTCCCGATCCATCCTGGCGTCATGAGGGGCGACTTCTCTGGCGTTGAATTCTTCCATCGACCTCTGGAGGATTTTTTGTGATTCGGTAAAATTGAAATTCATACTTCCTCCCTGAGTATCGAATTTTTATACAATGATTATAATCTTCCGATGGCCAACAGAACGGATGACGAAACACACTCCCATTCGTCGACACACGACGTTCGGAGTATCCATTCACACACCGGATCGAACATCGTTCGGGATCATTCCTGACCCGACACTTTCAACATACAAACATCCAGGAATCCACTGCCGGAACCATCCGTATGACCGAGAACGACGATATCCCCTCGTTCTGTGACCACGACGGCATTGCTCCCATCGGTCCCGGATCGGCCGAACGTCTTCTCCCAAATCACGTTTCCTTGCTCATCCAGTTTCGTCACAGAGATGTCGTTGTCGTACACGGCGTCGTTGCCCGGTATGGATTTGGTCGTACCGCAGACGATGAAACCGCCGTCTCCTGCCGGATACACCGAATTACCGTAATCGTAGAAGGGCTTCCTACCAAATCGACTCGACCAGGATTCTTCGCCATCAGCATCGGCCCGAACGACGTATACATCCAGAATATCCTGAGAGTCCGTGTAGCCCACGAGGACGGCTCCGCCATTCTCCGTCGGATGCATGGCCTTGCACCAGTCATACCCGTACCCCCGGGGCCCCGAATTACCGTAATGATGGGCCAGAATCTGAGTACCTTCAGCATCTAATTTCATCAAGTAGATATTGCCCGTCTTATCGCCGTAGCTGGTAGTGGTGGCACCGACGAGCAGACTGCCGTCGCTCAATGTATATACCGAATTACCCATATCCGACTGGGAACCGCCATACGTCCTGGACCACAATTCATTCCCGTCGGCATCGGTCTTGATCACGTAAATATCCTCATCCCCAGACCCGAAGGAATGCGTGAAGCCGCAGACCACAACGTGTCCATCGCCGGTTTGGCACACAGAGGTGCCCACATCCCAATGAGAGCCGCCGAACGTCTTCGCCCAGATCGTCTCCCGTTCAGGATCGATCTTTATCAGGTAAACATCTTTCGAACCCGACCCGAACGACGTGGTATACCCCACCACGAGATACCCATCGGCCACAGCCGTGCAGCCGTAACCGTACTCCGTACCGGCGCCACCGTATGCTCTGGACCAGCTCATGTTACCGTCGGAATCCGTCTTGATGACCAGAATATCCGCATCGCCCTTTCCCTGGGAAAACGTATAACCGGTTATGAGGTAGCCGCCGTCGTCCGTCTGGCAGAGACCATGGCCGCCATCAGCTTGCGGACCGCCCAACGTTCTCGCCCAGACCACATCCGCAGGACCAGCATCGTACGGATGAGAGAAAATAAATTCCCTTTTGGACATCTTCTTGGGTCCCGTCCTGTTCCGTCTGTTTTCCACAGCCGTTGCCAGTGCCTGGCCGATGCCCACACTGTATTGCTGCCCATTTGTAGCCGTGATCACAGGATCGTCGATAACCGGCGGATGCTTGACGCCTTCCCCTCCCAGGTATATCGCCCCCGCACGCTCGTACTCCTCCTGGAATCTCGGACTCCCCGTTATTTTCTTGTTCCGGATCACGTTTGCTGCAGCCAGAACGCGAACGCCAGCACACATGGCGAACACAGGGAGCCCGTCACTAGCAACTCTGGAGATCAAAGCCAAGGCGTCTGGACTCTTCAAGAGGTCGTCGAACGAGTTCGGTATTTTATAGTAGCTGCCCGTACCCGGCGGTATGACCAGACAGTCGTACCCTGAGAGGTCTGAAATGTCCGATACCTTCACATCCACGACGATGGGAGGCACGCCCCATTCGATGACCGGCGGGCAGGCCGTAATCGTATCCGTCACACCGGCATGGGTCACCTTCCAGCCGTACTGGTCCAAGACATCCCGGATGAGGAAATAATTCAATCCGTAATTCTTGCTCATCAGGAAAAGGGCGTTCACATCTTTGTCATCGGATTTCATGCCGCCCGTCCGGCAGGCCATCCTCCCCATCAGAACGGCCAATCCCATAAATAACAAAATCGTTACCCAACGCGTTTTCATGGGTATTCCCCTCTGTTCATTTGATGATACACTATTTATCGGAATCCTGGATTTTTACCAAACATACATCATAGCCTCCCCTGCCCCCGGAATTCGTTTGCCCCAGGACAACGATCTCCCCATCTTGCGTCACGAGAGCCGAGTTGGCCCAGTCGGATCGATAACCTCCGACGGTCCTTTCCCAAACGAGCTCACCGTTTCCGTCCATCTTGACGAGATAGATATCGTTGTTGTAGACGGTTTCCCCTTTCTTCGGCGCCTTGCGCAACGACTTGGTCATTCCTGCCAGGAGGATGTTGCCGTCGGTCATCTCGGCCACGCCGTTTCCGTACTGATAGAACGGCTGATCCCCGAACGTCTTGATCCAGACCTTGTTTCCCCAGGCGTCCGTTTTTACGACCACGGCGTCCATCAAGTCGTTGGTGTCCGAATACCCCGTGGCAACGATGCCGCCGTCGCGGGTGACAGTCACGGCCTTGCACCAGTCGAAGCCGTGTCCTATCTTGGGATCAGGGCCGAGAGCTTTCATCCATAGCATGCCGCCTTCCCCGTCCGTCCGCACCAGCCAAAAATCGGTGTTTTTCCCGCCGTAACTCAGACTGCTGGCGCCCATCACGCATCCACCATCGTCGGACATCCTGAAAAATCCGCCCATCTCAATCCGTTCGCCGCCGAACGTCCAGGATCCCAACTCATCGCCGTTCCGGTCGATCTTGAGTAGATACACATCCTCCTCACCTGCTCCGAAAGAATGGGTGAAGCCGCCGACGAAATACCGGCCGTCGGGACGCTCAGCCACCGACATTCCCACGTCCCAGCTCTCACCACCGTAGGTTTTGGACCAGATTTCCCGACCTTCGGGATCGATCTTGATCAGATAGACATCCTTCTGGCCCGCCCCGAAGGAGGTCGTGTAGCCCGTGATCAGATATCCGTCTTCCACGACAGCGCATCCGTTGCCGTATTCGGTTCCCGATCCTCCGAACGTCCGGGCCCAGACCATCCGTCCCTCGTCATCCGTCTTCACGACCAGGATATCCGCATCCCGCGATCCGGGTGCGAACGTATACCCCGTGACCAGGAATCCTCCGTCTGGGGTCTCGCAAAAGGCCCTGCCTCCGTCCGAACCCGGCCCGCCATACGTTCTCGCCCAGACGGATTCGCTGGGAGCAAAATTAACCTTACCTGCTTTGATGTGTCCGGCCGAGGGCGTTTTAGGCCCCCGCGACTGTTTCCCTTCGACGACGGTCGCAATGGCCTGACCGATGGCGACGTTGTATGTCTGTCCGCGGGCACCCGTGATGATGTTGCCCGAGATGAGTGGACCGTTGTCGTTCCTCTCATTGCCCACCCAGACTGCACCGGCCGCTCGGAATTCATCCTGGAACCGCGGTGCACCCACAACCTGCTTGTTTGCGATGACATCCGCCGCAGCCAGAACGCGGACTCCGGCACACATGGCGAACACGGCCAGCCCTTCATCCACGGCCGATTTAACGAGGCCCAGGGCTTCGGGACTCTCCAGGACATCCTTGTACGAATCGGGCACTCGCCACGCCTGCCCCGGGGACGTGGCGATGAAAAACACATCGTATTCTGCGACATTTCCGACCTCCGAGAGGGCAACCTCCGGGAGAAGAGGCAAAGAGCTGGGATGCCTTCCCCAGAATCCGCAGGGGGGGACCGTATCCAGCACCGCCGTCCGAGTCACGTGCCAGCCGTACTCTTCGAACACGTCCCGTATCAGGAAATTATTCGCACCGATGTTCCGCGGCATCAGGAATAACACTCGAACGGCGTCGTTCCGAGCACCGTTACCCTGGTGGCAGACCGTCATCAACCCGCACACGGTTAAACTGATAACAATCAAAACCACCGTCATCAAGACGGTGTATCTCCTCTTCATCGCAAGCCTCCTTCTCTTCCAAACACATGGTTTGTTATCGTCACTAATAAGACATATGAAAGGAACCGCTTATACAGATATTTATCCTTTACTATGTGAGCGATCATGTGATAACATGTCCGCATCATTCAACAGGGCTCTAACTTCAGAATCCGATACGGTTCCGTGCGTTGATTTCCCAGATGGAGCTGGCTCGTGGTCACGTATATGGAGCCATCCGTAGCAAAGGCAATGCTGTCGGGCCACTTCAGCAGGGAATCCTGGACAACGATTTCCACCCGGCCCGCTGGATCGAACCGACGGATGGCATTAAATTCCAACGACGTCAAATAAACGTGATCATCCTGACCATAGGCGATGCCGTCGGCCGCGCCGGGCCGGCCTAGCCGTTCGACCTTCTCACCCAGTTGAGATTCCGTAAGCGTGGTATCCCGGAGCCATTTCGTGTGAATGTGGTACAGGCTGTATCCCGTGAGGGCTTGGTAGTAGAGGTACTCGCCGTTTCCGTCCAGAGCGATCCCGTCGGAATGGACCTGAGGACGGCTCCCGTCGGGCCGGAGCCACTCACGCCCTTCGATGGTCAGTGTGACGTCCTCTGCCTCCACCGATGGATGATCGGTCAGGAGACGCCGGCTCTCTCCCGTGGACAAATCGACGACAACGATGGCCCCGAGCCCCGAATCCGTGATATACGCAAAACCCAATTCCGTATCCACACGCACGTCGTTGAGATAACTCCTCCGGGGAGCCACATCGGATTCGAATACGATTTTCTGAACGATTCGATTCGTTGCCAGATCGATCTTGATGAGTTTGGGGCCGCCTTCGACAACACCCCCGTGATAAATACTCAACGCCGGATCGAGAATCCAGAGGAAATTTTCCCTGTCGACCGTCACGCTCTGGACGCACACGAAGTAATCAATCGGAGGCTTCGAGGAATCCCAACTGTTCCAGCGGGTATTGGGAAACGGTATCGCATCCCCCGACGCCGTGATTTCTGCGACGGAAACAGGGACATCCTCTGACCAGCGGGGATAGTTCGTAAAAACCCGCCCCTCCATGGACACGGCGATACCCGTCCACAACCGTTCCGATTGAGCAAAGTCAATCAGTTGATAGGAGATGTGTTGTTGTCTGGATGCATTCTTACCACAGAAGCTCTGCGATAACACAAGAACCACGATACAACCTAAAAGTACGGCCATCTTACGGACCATCACGGTACCCCCTTTTTCTGAATAACTATGTTTGTTTCGAGTCTTTTTGAATGATTCTGCACATTCGGGTGTCATCCCGATTCGGAAAAAAATGTTGCTGCCGGTTGAGGAGGAAAGGATGAGAACCATCATTTCCCGGATCGATATGCTATCCGCCTGTGTCGTTCCGATGGGCGCGGGATAAGTCCCATATAAAAAAACGTCTTTCTATGAATGTTTCTTTGATATCCTTCCCAAAATCGGCAGAGGTCTCCATCGATAAGTACAAATGGAGCTCGTCCAGATCTTTATATCAAGTCAGCGCAACCGGATTACCCTGTTCCGGATTTTGCTCATCCTTGAGTACGAATCCTCGTTCATTCAGGTTTCGAGCCTCGTCAAAACCATCTTCTGCTCCCACGGAGATACATACGATTTTCTCGGCAACCACGGCCAGTCCTCTTAAAAAAACCGGATGGAGTTTTTTATATCATAGAACAGCTTTCGATAAGTAGTATATAACATGCTCGGGAATCGGTCTCTGGAGTCGTTGGTTGGAATTTGTATCCGAGGTCTAATACGAAGAAAAACACTGGAAATGGATATCCTGAAAATCGTTGGATTAACAGGTGACACACTCGCATCGTTATCTCCTCCGCATGTGGCTACTATTTAATACGGCCTACCGCATGTTCTTCCCTCTGCATGGCTGACAGAATGCAGAACCTGTTTACGTTCGTAAGCCTTGATAACAGGCACTGTCTCGGTGCGATCAACATACGTACGATCAGAGCCGATTGCAATCAGGGATCGTTCAGAGGCAAATGGCAGAGCCGAAAGGTATATATACCCTGCATCTGTGACAGACAGTGGACATGGATATGGGGGACGACTGTACTAAAAGAATGGGATATCCAACGGATGGCCGGTTATGGCAGGGAAGTATATGAAAAAGCCTCCTGATAATTCACCCCGTTCAGGAGGCTGGGATCATTCGATAAATATGAAAAAACAGGTCAAACGATGTTAAACGACATTTATGTACGTTATCCTTGAGTTTGGCTATATCGCATGGGTTGAAATTTTAAATAGGTCAGCGAGCGCCACAGCCATTCGGCCGGGCCGAACCGGAAGTGCCGGAGCCATATCTGCGATAATATCAATTGCACAGTCCAAATGACGAAGACTATCAGGATCTGATGTTGCCGTTCCACCCGTCCGAAGAGCCCCAATCCATTGCCATAGAACAGGAACGTACAGATCAGGGTCTGCAGAAGATACTGAGTCAAAGCCATCCGTCCCACAGCTGCCAATGGATGGATTGCCTTTTTCCGCTCCATCGATTTGGAAATCATCATTACCAGACCGATATAGCCCATGGCCACCAGAAGGCTGCCCCAGTAGTTAAACTGGGAACCCAGAAACATGGAGTACTCCAGAGACCAGCCTGCCTTAAAATTGGACACGACACCAACGATGACGATGGGCCAGCCGATTCCGAGGCCGATACACGTGAGGAAGAGGTTGAAGCGATTGGTACGCTGTGCCGTAAGTACACCCCATTTATACAGCGCCATACCCAACAGCATTAGCCCCCCGGCTCGCCAGCCAGTCCAGATCAGGAAGATGAACGTCTGAAAGTTAAGGGACGAAGGAACGCGGTGGTTCATCTGCTGAAGCCAGCTTCCCCCATAGGCGGCAAGCTCTTCGGCTACCTGTTCTGGGCCGGGCTTCCAGCTCGCCATCGTACCTTCTATCGCATCCGGAGGCCAGTTGGACATCGACAATCCGCCCATGATGTATATGAACGATGAAATGGAAAACAGGATAAGGCCAACGATTATCAATGTCCTGGGCGATGCTTTTCGAAACGGATAAACCACCAGAGCACAGAGGCCGTACGAGACCAGAATATCCCCGTGCCAGAGAAGATACGCATGGGCCAGTCCGATGACCAGGAGCCAGAGGGTACGGCGATAATGGAGGCCTCTAGCGCTCCTGCCCCTAGACTCGATTCTATCCGTAAACAGCACGATGCCCGCACCGAACAGGATGGAAAAAATCGACAGGAATTTCTGTTCCGCCAAAACATGGCTCAGAATCCAAATCCACTTGTTGAATCCTGTCAAGTCGCCGTATGCCATCGGATTGATGTAGGCAGCCTCGATCATCGAATAGCTCTGAATATTCATGATCAGGATACCCAGAATCGCAAAACCGCGAAGTATATCCAAAGAGACGTACCGTTCCGAGAGAGACGTGGGAGCCATTTGTGTGTCGGGATTCATCATCTTCCTTCCCTTTCGTTCCGGGCTGGTCCCGGGTTTTCAGGATGAAGGCCGATATTTTTAGTAGAGAATAGGTACAACGATCGCTTCAAGGAATTGAAACCAGAGGGATTACAACGGCTTCACAGGCAGGCAAATGTCCAGAATGCATTTGCCTTCGGGATGCTCCTTGGGATCGTTCAGGTAGAGCTCGAAGGCCGGACGGTCGTCGGGCTGAAATCCGCTCTCTGGAAGCCACCCGCTGCACACGGCCGACCAGGCATCCGGGTATTCGTCGCAAGCCAATTCGAATCGGGCCATGGCATACTTGCCGCCCGGAAGAACCATTTTCCCCACTTCACCTTCCACGAGCGTATCTTCCGGCACGGTAACGCATACATCCAGGCGCAGCTTGTCCTCGTCGGTGATCTCGGGATTGTCGTAGTAAACCGCCAGAACCTGGGTCTCGGGAAAGCGCAAGAGATCCCTCGCCCCGGCCCACTTAAAAAGCCGGGTAAAGAGTCTGTCAAAGAGTTCCGCATCTCCGGCATACGGGCCGATATGGCGAATATAGGCTACGTGTAGATCGGGCAGGTCTTTGACCTGTACATCGGCCGTGAACGTGCTTTTTCCTTTCATGACGATCCTCCATGTTTGTTTTACGGTCTTGCCATCCATAAGATAATCGGAGGATACGTCGAAGTCTTTTCCCATCTTGCCGTGTATTTGATCTTCCTCGTGAAGGGTTTTGCGTTCCTTGCGATTCCGTTCATGTCCGCCTGAGCGCCACTGGCTCGCACTCATACGAAATGTCTCTTTGAACGCCCTGGCGAACGTGGCCGAACTCGAGAATCCGCAGTCGTAGGCAATTTCTGTGATGGATTTTTTAGGATTGCCGATGAGCTGAGAAGCCGCTTTTTCCACACGAATCCTCTGGATGAAATGGTTCAGCGTCTCTCCCACCACGGCGCCGAACAGACGGTGAAAATGGAACCGGGAAAAATTGGCCACACGGGCGAGTTCTTCCAGCGTAAAGCTCTTATCGATATTCGCCTCGATGTAATCGATAACGCGGTTGATACGGGCGGTGTATTCTTCTCGAAGCAACCTTCGCCTGGCATCATCGGTCATACGTCTTGTCACCTGATTGTTTTATAAATCTGACAAAGTTGATCGGGATTTATTGTAAAAACAAAAGCGACCCCCAGAGTGATGAATTGTACAACATTATGATAGAATAAGCAAGCAGTATTTCGCCAAAGCCCACATCCTGTGACCAACCAGTTGTCTTTAAAATTCTGATGAGGTTTCCCTACATTTGGAAAGTTCTTGACTTTCATCACCGTCTTGTATAAAATAGTCAAGAGTCATTCATCGTATGAGAAGGAGCAGGCTATGTGGAGAGCACATTCGGTCATTCGGGTGCTGATGTTCATTTTTCCCATCGTACTCGGTTATGCCCAACAAAAGGATAATCTTTCCCTATTCCTCCAACCGACTGAAAACGTGAACAGCGACCATCCCAATATCATGCGCAAGGCCGAAGAATTAACCCGCGATCTTCAAACCGATTCGGACAAAGCGAGATTGCTGTTCGAGTTTGTCAGGGATTCGTACAACGACAATCCGAGCGGATCGTCCCGAGCATCTGATATTCTGGATTACGGAGGGAACAACTGTATTCGAAGGTCCATCCTCCTCGTCGCCCTCTGCAGGGCTGTGGGCATTCCGGCAAGGCTTCACATGCAGGAATTTATGATGAAGAAGGAAACACCCGGCAGTGACGAAGTGGAATACCTGAGAAGTCCGCATGTGATCACGGGGATTTATCTCAACGGAAACTGGCATCTGTATGATGCCACGGGAAATGAGAAGAAATGGGTGGGCTTGAACCAGGACCCACGTGTCGCCTCCCAGATGCCCCTGGAGTTTTATGCAGATCGAGACTGCCTGTTTCCATCCAACGACAAAGTTACCTTCACCAAGAGTCTGATCTACTTTGCCGATTGGTCGGAGACACACGAAGACTTAAAAAACCGAATCGCTCGGGGTGATGTGGGTTTTATTTATCACTAAATAACCCTGGGATGATTCTCTGACGATCTATACGATTAATCCCGCATTTACGAACGGTTGTAAATATTATCAATACTTACGATTGACATTTACCTAATTGATAGCGTACATTACTGGTGACCTTTTATTAAGAGTATGAGGCATTGAAAAA
>CAZTKR010000107.1:0-11749 GCA_964614115.1 uncultured bacterium
TACTTGTTATAATGTTTATGTTGTTTGTACATCTCGGTATTCATGCTCAGGAGAAGACGTGGGAGAAGCGGGCCGAGCTTTCGTATGTAAAGACCACGGGCAACAGCCGTTCCGAAACGGCATCTTTCAAGCTGGATATCAACGGTAAGGGAGAAAAAAACCGCGCATTCATACGCGTTCTTTATCTGTTGATGCGGGATGAAGGACAACAGAAAGCGAATAAATTCTCTTCCGGAGTCCGGTACGAGCGGGTCTTCACGGGCAGGTTGTTCGGGTTTATCGATACGGAGTACTTACGGGACCGGTTTGCCGGATTCGAGCATCGGATTTCTGCGGGTCCTGGGATCGGTTACGATATGATGACGGGTGAAAAACAGGTGCTGAAGAGCCTGGTTTCGGGTATGTTCTTTTATGAGAAATACGCCGTAAGAAACCATGATACAGATCGCTTTGCATCACTCAAACTGGCTCTGAACTATGGATGTAATATCAAAGAGAACGTGTCATTCAAAGCCAGCGCCAATTATTCGGTTTCGCTGAAAGACCGTGAGAAATATTATATCAATGTAGAATCTAGCCTGAGTGTGGGTGTCAACAGTCGACTTTCCATTGGGATCAGCTATCTCGTCAATTATCAGAATTTGGTACAGGCACCCCATATTCGGTCGACGGATACATCGTTCCTGACGTCGCTTATCGTGAATCTGTAGGTAGCCTATCGTCATGCCAAATTACATCATCGTCTTCATATTACCAGAAATGATGTCGGCCGATTCGAATCCCATAGAACAACCGGTTACGAAAACGCTTGAACATCATCCGTCGGGAATCAGATGTGCGATGAATCGGTGTGTCCGGGTCTGGCCTGGACCTTTCGAACTGCGGTATTTTGGGTATGTACTCGACGCTCTGAGACGAGGTTTATCGTGCTTTACTGCATAGATAGAAGGGAGTCGCACATTTTATGACGGAGCCATCGTTCTTTCGAGTGATCTTGATAGGATGGTTCATCCTGGCAGTGGCTGTTTTCATCGTCCTGTTTTTCATCACCGTACCTTACGGCCGTTATGCGAGAAGAGGATGGGAGCCGGGTATCGGGTCCAGACTCGGCTGGTTCATCATGGAATCGGCATCGGCATTGGGTTTTGCGGTTTGGTTTATCCTGGGGGAATTCTCATTTTCGGCGGTTCCAATTGTATTTTTCATTCTGTGGGAAATCCACTACGTCCATCGCGCTTTTATCTATCCCTGGCGAATGAAGGATATAAAAAAGGGCATACCCGTTCTGATTGTTTGTTTCGCCTTCCTCTTCAACACGATGAACAGTACTTTAAACGGGCGGTATTTGTTCTCTTTCTCAGGCGGGTATTCGCTGGAATGGTTTACGGACATCCGGTTCATAATCGGTCTTGTTTTGTTTTTGGCCGGATTATATATCAATTATCGTTCGGACAGGATACTGCATAAACTGCGTAACTCCAGTGAAACGGAATATTGTATTCCCCAAGACGGACTGTATCGCTGGGTCTGCTGCCCGAATTACTTAGGCGAGATTATCGAATGGTTTGGATGGGCCCTGGCGACATGGTCTCTGCCCGGTTTGGCCTTTGCCGTATGGACGATGGCGAACCTGGTTCCTCGGGCTCGGTCGAATCACCGATGGTACCGGGAACATTTTCCCGATTATCCCCAGGAACGGAAGATATTGATCCCGGGCGTGTGGTAGTGTATATGTAAAGACGATTCATAGGCCGGAACATGCAAGATAGCCGGAACTGCGGATTCAGCATGCTTAGGCATCTTTGGCCATGTTCGTCATCTGGACCGCCGGATTGTCCGGTTTCATCAGATGAATCACGATACGGCCGGAGAGGTGGTTTCCGTCGAATCCGCCTGACGGAGAAAATCCCCGTGGAACCTTGGTGCTTTCATCATAAGAGAGTTAGTATGTAACAGAAGAAACGATTGAATGAGTGATTCTACAAGATGCATCTGAAAGAAGGAGAAAAAACATTTCACAGCCACGAACCCAGGAGGACGCATGGAGATTGGACATATTCCTGTATTGAAGATTGAAGCGGATACCATCCCTCAAGCCTATGAGGAGGCCATCAAGAGAGTCTGGAACGAAGGCGGTGAGATTCAGACCGAATACGACAGATCGGGCGATCCACCCAGCCGTGATGCAACGGCCATCATCGTCGTGAAGGAACCCTACGGCCAGCCGCGTTTTCACCGCAGTTTTGCCGATGGTCTGGGCGGGTTGGCCGAATACGTCATGGAAGTCGTCCATGGCGCCCACGATTACTGGGTCAAGCCGATGGAGGAAATCCTTAAAGCCAAGGACAGCAAGGATACACGCTGGACCTACACGTATCACGGCCGGCTCTTCGAGTACCGTGTCGGTGATAAGGTGATCGACCAGATCGCTTCTATGATCGATAAACTCTCGCAGACGGGATACTCAAGGCGTGCCCAGGCCATCACGTGGAATCCCATGCTGGACCCGCCGACGGACGATCCGCCCTGCCTGCAGCGAGTCTGGGGACGCCTCTGCCAGGATAGTTCCGGCGGTTATATATTCAACATGAATACCCATTGGCGTAGTCGGGATTTATTCAAAGCCTGGTTTGAGAATGTGATCGCCCTGACCACGCTGATGCGCAAAGTGGCTGAAGCGCTCTCGGAGAGGACAGGCAAGACCGTCCGGATCGGCCGGTACGTGGACATCAGCGATTCTCTGCATATCTACGGTTCCTATTTTCGTGAAATAGAGGGAGATCCCGAAAGGGGTATTCAGAGTTTCTTCGAGGCTTTGGAAAAACGACCGTTTGCAGAGCGCACATGGAACTCGGATTATGTCAAGCCCTTCTTCATCGACGACGGCGTAGGCAAGGGGCTCCGGGTCATGCTGGAGCGGGAGCCGGATATGCCGCAAGCAGTGAAGAAGGCCGTTGAGGATGAGTTACGTCTGATGGAAGGCGAGGGATACGTCGTATGACACCATGTCCATCCATGGCGGAAAACGTATCCGAATAGAAGCTTTGGAGCCCGGTGTTGATACACTCTCGGGCTCGGCGGTGGTCTTGTCCTGGCCTTCAGGGACGACGCTAAAAACTTGGAAACGGTGGATTTGGTCAAATTCGCTGTCACGTTGATTCCTGAGTAGGCGATACGATTTTTCACATCTTTTTAATTGACTTCTTTCGTAAAATTTTTAAATTAGTGATCGAACTTCTATTTTCTATCATCATTCAGAGCTGATTACAAGGAGGAATCCATGCGTACGAGTCTTTTTATCGTTCCATTTTTTATCTGTTTATTAGCTGGGGGCCTTATGGCACAACCTGAAACAACCCATCCGTTTTCGGTGCACGACATGCTGGCCATGGATCGAATCGGCGATCCCCAGGTGTCGCCCGACGGCAAATGGATCGTCTTCACGAGGCGAGAGACCGACATGGCGGCAAATGGGGGACGAACCGATCTTTGGATCGTGAGAACCGATGGTGTAGGACTCCGGCGTCTGACTTCGCATCCTGCAGGCGATTTTAATCCCCGTTGGTCGAAAAACAGCAAGCGCATTTGGTTTCTTTCCACGCGTTCGGGATCGAGCCAGGTATGGCGGATCCCTGTGGATGGGGGTGAGGCGGAGCAAGTCACCCGATTGCCCCTGGATGTGGGGAACTTATTGGTCTCACCGGCCGGTCAAGCCCTTGCCTTTACCATGGATGTGTTCCCTGACAAAGGTTGTCCCGGATCCACCAAGAAAATGCTCGACGAGAAAGAGAGTCAGAAGACGAGCGGCATGCTGTTCGACAGAATCTTCATCCGCCACTGGGACACCTGGAAGGATGGAAGACGGTCCCATCTATTCATCTGGATGTGTCAAGATAAGAAATCCATCAAGCTGATGGAAGGCATGGATGCGGATACACCCTCCAAACCCTTCGGCGGCCCGGAGGAAATTACGTTCACACCCGACGGCAAGGGACTCGTGTTTACAGCCCGCGACGTGGGCCGGGAGGAGCCTTGGTCTACGGACTTCGACCTCTATTATGTGCCCGTGGATGGCTCCGAACCGCCCAAATGCCTGACCGAGGAAAATGAGGCATGGGACACGCACCCGGTCTTCTCACCCGACGGAAAAACATTGGCCTACCTTGCCATGGCGCGTCCTCGATACGAAGCGGATCGTTTTCGCATCGTGCTCAAGTCATTTCCCGATGGCGATGAGCGGGTACTGACGGGAGATTGGGATCGCTCTGTGGGGTCGTTCTGCTGGTCTGCTGATGGCAAGACGATTTATGCCACGGCCGCCAACCTGGGTCAGCGCTCTCTGTTTGCCATCGATGTGAAGTCGGGCAAGGTTGGTACGCTGGTAAAAGAGGGTAACGTGGGCGCCATCGGTGTGGCGGGCCGTCTCATCGTGTTCGGCATGGACAACCTCAAATCGCCCGTAGAACTGTATTCGATTGGGTCCAACGGTAAAAACCTAAGGACGATTACAAAAATCAATGCCAAGAAAGTGGCGGAAGCGCGGATGGGGGATTATGAGCAGTTCACGTTCAAGGGCTGGAACAACGAGGACGTCTACTGCTACATCGTCAAGCCCGTGGATTTCGATCCTGCCAAGACGTATCCCGTCGCTTTTCTGATTCATGGCGGACCCCAGGGGAGTTTCGGGAACCATTTTCATTACAGATGGAATCCCCAGGCTTATGCCGGTGCCGGATACGCGGTGGTTATGGTCGATTTTCATGGCTCCGTGGGCTACGGTCAGAAGTTCTGCGATTCCATCCGTGGGGACTGGGGTGGTAAACCGCTGGAAGACCTGAAAAAGGGTCTTGCCGCTGCTCTGGAACGTTATTCCTGGATGGACGGCGACCGTGTGGGGGCATTGGGTGCATCCTTTGGCGGGTTTATGATCAACTGGATCGCTGGAAATTGGCCCGACCGGTTCCGCTGTCTCGTCAACCACGACGGAAACCTGGACGAACGCATGGCCTATTATGATACCGAGGAGCTGTGGTTTCCCGAGTGGGATCATCTGGGCACGCCCTGGACGAATCCTGAAGGCTACGAGAAGCACAATCCCGTGAATTTCGTGAAGAACTGGAAGACACCCATGCTGGTCGTTCACGGGGCTAGGGATTACAGGGTTGTGGATACCCAGGGCATTTCCACGTTCAACGCCCTCCAGCGGCTGGGCATTCCCAGCAAACTGTTGTACTATCCCGATGAGAATCACTGGGTACTGAAACCCCATAATTCAGTACAGTGGCACGAGACCGTGATTGGATGGCTGGACGAGTGGTGTAAGGAATAAATGATCCGACGGAAAACCCCGGGCATTTCGATGACGCCGGGATTTTCTCGTCTTACGGGCAGATTACCGGTCATATCGATTCTAGAAAGAAAGGGTTTTCATCATGAAGAAAAAAAGGGGATACGTCATTCTTTACATCATCACGATTCTTTTTACACTGGCGGCTGTATCCACGCTTATTCCTCAGGCCATAGTGAGTAAGCCCTGCCTGCTGGGTTACAATGCCCATTGTCCTTTTACGCCCATCGGAACGATTCTCTGTTTGGGAATGGCCGGATACCTCTGCGTGCTGCGAAAAAAACGGTTTACAGAACACGAGTAGTATTGCTTATGCAAAGAACCGATATGATCGACAGATAGACGTATGCTCAACGGAGAGATATAGGTCGAGTGACGAAGACAACCTTTGTATGCCCCAACTGCGGAGGGGATGTTCCCATCCGGGCCAAGGCATGTCCCCACTGCGGGTCCGACGAGAACACGGGATGGTCGGAGGACACATATCTCGACGGCATAGACCTGTACGACGAGTCGGATTATGAGGATTTCATCCACAGGGAATTCGGAGGGCCGGTCCGCCGGATGAACTGGAAACGCATCCTGATTATCGGGGCGGCGGTCGGTCTTGTCATCGTGTTCTTGATGCGATATCTCATCAGGATTTAACATAGGATGAGCCTTCATGACATTCTCTCTTATCAGCATCATCGGCATCGTTATATGGTTTTTTCACGTTTCCCCATGCCTACCATGTGGGGACCTCGTTCCTATTCGCCTACGCACCGTTAATCTACTTATACACCCGGTCGTTATCCGACCATAGCGATATGGAGTTCGGATCTCGTGGTTTCCAGGCGGACATAATCAGCATTGGGTTACCCATTTCTATTCACTGGCAATTTTACGTCTTCGTATGATCTGGATGAATCTATTTAACATCAATATTTTCACGGACAGACACCTTTTCTTTCAAGTTCTTCTGTGCATTCTCCTCGAAGGGTTCTGTGGGTCTTCTTGCTTTTTTATGACAACGCATTTTTCTATCCGGTAAAAATAAAGTCTTTGACTTTTTAATACTCTTATGTTATTTTTGAAGTTAGATAAGAGTTATGGTTGTCATATCCTCGCATAAGAAAACAGTCGATGAAACCATACAATCAAAAAAGAGTATCATCCATCTCTTTTTACTTGTCCACGGTTCTTCTCATCGGCGGTGTGCTCCTCCTCGTCCCTGTCATCATTGGCATGATGTACGGTGAAGGGCAGGACATGGGCAAACTGCTGTGGGCATACATCCTACCGGGATTGGGGACCGTGGTTCTGTGCATCATGGTCAGATCCCTGTGCAGCACCCGGTCACTCTCCTTGAAGGATTCGATGTTCGTGTGCACGCTCTCGTGGGTTCTATTGACTGTTATCGGTGGCATCCCGTTTGTCGTGATACTGGATGTCGGTTACCTGGATGCCTGTTTTGAGACGATGAGCGGTTTTACGACCACGGGCATTACGATGTTGACGGGCCTGGATACGATGCCCCGATCCATCCTGTTCTGGAGAGCACTTATCCAGTGGCTGGGGGGCCTGGGCATTCTCAGCATGTTTGTTCTCATCGGCTTGAAGGGAGGCGCTGCGGCCAACCGGCTGTTCATGGCCGAAGGACATAAAATCGCTGCACAGAAACCCACGCCCGGCATGTTCCATACGGCCAGGATTCTGTGGAACATGTACATCCTATTTACCGTCGCCCAGATCGTCATCCTGATGATCTTAGGGCTCGGTTTTTTCGATGCCATGACCCATGCCTTCACGACCATCTCCACGGGCGGTTATTCGATGTACGATCGATCCATTGCTCAGTACCAGTGGGCCGGATATGCCCATGCCCATCTGATCGAATGTACGTTCATGCTTTTTATGCTCTTCGGGGGGATCAGCTTCTTCATCCATTACCGGTTCTGGACAGGCAGAATCAAATCCCTGTGGGATAATACGGAAATGCGGTATTTTTGGGGCATCTTGTTCGGTAGTGTGCTCCTGGTCTTCCTGAGTTATCTCAAATCGCATGGCGTGTCGTACGAGGGGGCGGGCAGTAACGTTTATACGGGTTCGAGGGCCGTTCTCTTACACCTGAAGGATGTTGGTTTTCAGGTCATCGCCATTCTGACGACCACAGGGTATGCAACCCGGGACATCGGTTCAGCCTATTTTACGGCCGTTGCCAAGCAGGTATTTCTCGTTTTGATGGTCATCGGGGGATGCGCCGGATCGACGGGAGGCGGTTTCAAGGTCGTCCGTGTGGCCATACTGACCAAGTTGATCGGAAATCGGATTTACCGGCTCAACGCGAGCCGATTGACACGTACGCCTTTGACCGTGGATAAGCACCTCGTGGAAGATGAGGAGATAAAACGTATCTCTGCGATTTTTTTCATGTGGATGCTTTTGCTGCTGGTTGGTGGCGGAATTACTGCGTTTTTTTCTGATTTGACCGGATGGCAGAGTTTTTCGGGAATGTTCTCCGCCCTGGGCAATATCGGACCGTGTTACATTTCCGTCGACCAGATGATCGGACTTCATCCCGTGGTCAAGCTGACGTATATCATCGGGATGCTGGCCGGAAGGCTGGAGATCATTCCAGTTCTCATCATCTTTACAAAACGATTTTTTAAGTAGGAGGCATGGATGTATGTCATTATTGCCGGTGGAGGCGCCCTGGGAATAGAACTCGTTAAAAAATTCACCGAATCAAAAAAAGATGTCGTCGTGATCGATATTCACAAGGAAAATTGTGACGACCTTTACGCATCCTATGGGATCGAAGCGGTCTGCGGCAATGCAACAAATATTTCCGTGTTAAAGGCTGCCGGTATCGAAAAAGCGGACGCCGTGATTGCCACGATGCGCAGCGATGCCGACAACCTGGCCTTTACCGTCCTGGCCAGGAGCTTTGCCATACCCGAAATCATCGTCCGCATGAACAACAAGAGTTATCTGGAAGCCTATAAGACGGCGGGTGTCACCAAGGTCCTCCACGTCATAGACACGCTGGTAGATGATATCGTTCATCAAGTCGAAAAGCCCAAAGTCCAAACCGTGGCCAAGCTGGGAGACGGTGCGGTTGAATTATTCATCATCCGCGTTCCTGAGAACGGCAAGATCGTGGGCAAGACAGTGTCGGAAATTGCATCGCACCGCGAATTGACGGAGGAGAGCATCATAGCCGGGATTTTTAATGTCAAAGAGAAAGATTTTATCGTCCCCCGGGGTAATACGAAGATACAAGGCGAGGCCGATCTCTTTGTGATTACCAAACCCGACCTGGTGGAAAGGACGGCAAAGTATCTTCTCCGGACGTAATCCTGAATAAGTCATCGGTTGTCATTCCACGAATAACACTCCATTCAATTCTTAAAAACAAGAGCATTCATCCGCGCCATCGTGTGTCATGAGATGGTTTCGTTTTTATTTCGCCTTTCCATCGGGTTTTTAGGTTTCTGATCCGTATTAATGAACGGCACTTGTCGAATTTCAACCGTCACATTCTTGAATGGTCACTCGAGAGGTTATGTCGATGTTGTCTGTGATCTGGTCGATTCTGCAATCTATGAACAACGATGAGGAGTAGACCATGCGTATTCGAGCGAACTACCGTATCGGAGTGCTTTTTCTCTTATGGTCGAGTGCATTTCTTCCGGGATACGGTCAGGCTCCGTACACCCAGGATCAGATCAACCAACTCATAAAAAAACGCTGGAAGTTCTGGCTCATTCGGGAACAGTACGAATACGACACGGCGGAGGAAATGATCAGTGTGATCCGGCGGTGCTGTCCCCACGAAATCGATACGATGCTCGTTTACGGTGAGGAGATACTGGAAGAGAGTGGATGGCGGGAGGCCCACCCTTGGTTTGAACTCTGTTTGCGGAATGCTCCGGACCATATCCTGTTGAATTATTTCTATGCCATATGCAAGCGTGAGAAGGGTCAGAACGTTGCCGTGTTCGGACGTAGCGGTGAATGGAAAGAGGCAGAGGTGTATTTTAAGCGTGTTATAGCCACGGATTCTACGTATAAGGATGTTTTTTATCAGTATGCGCTCTTGGAGCACTATCGTGAGAACCTGTTCAAATCCATTGAATACGCTCATCGTCAATTGAAGACCAACCCGGCGGCCTACAACGGCCAGATCGGCATTTTTCGTCTGTATGATTACATGATCCACCATCTAAAAAGCGAAGAAGCCGAGAATTGGTTGACCTCACAACACACCCCGTACGATCGGTATTTCCTGGGTGAGTTGTACCGGATCACCAGCAGGATGGATGAAGCCGAACGTGTCTTCCTTTCGATATTGGAAGAGTTTGCAGATTTTGTTTTGCCACCCGTTTTTTTATCCCTGGTCCGGTTGTACGTACAGACAAACCGGTATGAGGAAGCGCAGTCCATGTACTGGCAGGCGGCGTGGTCAGTAGCCGATCAGTTGGATGCCGATTTATTGCTCGAAGACATCCTGTACATCGTGAACCAGAAGGAATACGACTGGCTGAAGCATCAGGTGTCTCAGATGTCTCTTCCGGAGGCACTCCAGATTTTCTGGCTTCGACGGGATCCCTTGCCCTCGATTCCGTACAACGCGCGGTTGATAGAGCATTACCGCAGAATCCTCCAGGCAGAGAATGAGTATTATTACGACGACTTCCGGCATATGAAATACAAAGAAGACATCTCGTACGAGTTCCGATTTCCTCCCTGGTACTATGAGAATACCAAATTTAACGACATGGGTTTGATCTATGTCCGATTCGGCGAGCCCGATGACAAGGCCTTTGCCAGGGGACGGAATCCAGACCCCAACGATCAAAACGTGCATTTCACAAGTCCCCTTCAACCCAACATGTCATGGCTCTACAACAGGAGGGATGATCTGCCACAGATGGTCTTTCATTTTATCGTTCCGAACCAAGCGCCCCCGGGATACTGGACGCTGGTACCCGGGTTCAGTGCAGAGGAATTGTGGGATAGTATGGCTGACTGGCCGATCCGCACGGTGGGCGAGTACATGACCGATCGCGTGATCGATGTGGATACCGCATTCCAATCGGACCGCCATACATGGCCGAAAGAGATCGAACCGCTGGAGATGGCCTACACGACGGCTCGGTTCAGGGAGGACAGAGACAAGGGCGTCGTGCAACTGGCCTACGCCATTCCCCTTTCTGTTCTACTGGAGGGACGGACGGAAGGCGACAGTGTTTTGCTGGAGTCCGGTGTGACGGTGTTCAGCGGTGATGCCGATCCGTTGTTTGATCTGATTCGGTCGTTCTCCATCAAACCCGGGTTGGATTCCCATGTGTGGAAGGGTTATTTTATCCACGAGTATGAATTTCCCCTGGACCTGAGGCAGCATAACATCACCCTTCATGCCCGCGTTCCCGAAGATCATAAACTGTGCGGCTGGCGCGACGTACATGATCTCAGCATTCTGGATGGAGACCGGCTGATGGTGAGCACCCTGAAGCTGGCCTTCAATATCACACCCACGGCCGGCAGTAAGAACCGTCATCGTAATGCCCTGAACATCGTTCCCAATCCGACGAAATCGTTCCTCAGGGAGGAGCCGGTTTTTGCGTATTACGAGATTTACAATCTCGCGTACGATGGAGAGGGTCGAACGCATTACACGGTTAACTTCACGCTGCGCAAATCGGGAAAGACGGGCCTGGTGAAGAGGATCACGGGTGTGTTTGGAAGCGGGGAGAAATACCAGGTATCGGTGGAGTCCGATCAGATGGGGACGAGTTGCACGATGACCGATTTTATCTCCTTTGATATGAACAAGGCCAAAAAAGGAGACTATGTGATGACCCTGGAAGTGAAGGACAACGTGAGTGGGGAGGAAACATCCACGGTGAGTGAACTGACGCTGAAGTAATTCAGACCGGAATCCCGAACCATCGAAGCCGATGTGAAGTCCGATTCGAAGACGTGATGTGGCATGTAGTTACAGCGTATTTGGAATCAACGAAAGGAAAAGTCGTACAGGTTGCTGTGAGAGTCTGAAAAAATGGAGTCCACCATGAAGAAAATGCCGTTGGTATTCATCCTACTCACCTGTTTGCTGCTACCGGATTTTGGGTACACATTTGTTCCCAGGCATAGAAAGAAAAGACGGTTTTTATGGGGTGCCGAGTATAGCTACAAGCTGTTGTTCTATGATACGGATAAATGGAACAGTCTCACACCTGAATATAGCGGACTGCCCGTGTTCGATTCTCCCATGGGGCTTCACAGTTTTCGGTTTTTCTTAGGCTCGATAAAAAAGATACACTTTGGATTGATAGCCGGTTTTATGATGTCAGAGTACAAAACTGACGTTGGAATGTGTAAATGGGAAGGTTTTATGGCCGGTGCATTTCTGGA
>CAZTKR010000108.1:0-11727 GCA_964614115.1 uncultured bacterium
GAAGCCCGATGTATCCGCATCGGCCAGCGCCTGGATGGTGAAATTGTCGCCGTCGATGTTGCTAAAATTTCGGACGTTGTAGAAGAACACATGGTATTCGTTTCTCGATAGATCGACTTTGTGCTTCTGGAGCGTTTTCGGGGAGACGTACAGTTTTCCGCCATCGATGAGATCATTCCGGGGAATATATATGGGAATCTGGGCGTTTCGGTCGTATCGGGCCAAGCCCAGCCATCCGTCTGTAGTAATGTGTATATTGTGCTCCTTGACCACTTTGTCATCGACGACGAGCTTGGCCTTGTGAAATCCGGGGTAGTAATACACACTGGTATGGTAATGCTTGTCCTTGTCGAGTCTCGCCTGCCTCCGAGGATCCCAGGACTGCTGGATGAGGACGCTGTCTGCGTCGATCATGGAGATATCGTAGTTGAAGATGACCGTGTTGGGCACACCGCGGGTGACGACTTTCTTGCTGCTGAAGAGGATGCTGTCGTAATTCGCATTCGATCCAAAGTGGCGGATGAATCCGTAACAGATAAGAGCCCCGCCTGCAAGGCCGATTATAAGGAACAAGGAAAAACGGTATCGCCGGACTGGGATGATTCTATGGATGAACACCGATACCATCCGAGCTGCATTCTGAAGACCGGGGCCGGTAGCACGCTGCTCTGCGGTGTGCTGCTGGTGCATCGTCCTTTGCTGGTTCTTCTTGAACGCGTGCCAGTTTTTATAATCGAGATACAGGGCCAGGGCATCCAGGGTGCCGGGGTGGGGGGTTCCTTCGTAGTCTTTCTTCCATATTCTCTTCAGGGTTGAAACGCTGAGAAGGACACCGGTGGCGTCGAAGATGAGTTCGCTGAGGTAGTCGAAATCCCGCTGTTTCCATTGGTGGCGCTCTTCCCCGTACAGTTTCTCTTCGATCAATTCTCTGCATCGACGGATGTAGGGTTTGTCAGTACCTGCCATGAGCATCACTCTAATTTTTCTATAATATAATAAAAAATTCGACAAATAAAAACGGATCGTTTTTGGATATGAAATGATCGATTATTAATCGCATAGAAAATGCTTTTTCATCCGTATATATAATGTATGCGTTTATCGTCAACCAGCTTACCCTCAAGATACATTCAAGAAGGAGGGAGCCATCATGTTCAGGAATCACGATCGCAGGGGTTTTTTAAAAGTAGTGGCCGCCGTGGGCGCAGGACTGGGAGTGTCCGTAAAATCGTACGCACGGAAGAGTGGAATGCTTCAAACGACTGACGAGATGCCGATCTTTGAGGTGTTCAAGCACCGCCGTTCCGTGCGTAAGTATAAACCCACGCCGGTGCCGGAGGCGGATATTCGAAAGATCCTGGATGCAGCCCGCATGGCACCCACGGCTGGGAATCAGCAGCCATGGAGATTTCTGGTCGTACGGGATCGTACGACGTTGGACAGATTGAAGGACGCCTGCATCACCCGAAGCCTCGAAGGGTATAAACAACGGGAGAATCCCACGGAGGAGGAACTCCAGACCCGAAAAGAGAGAGCCGTGGAGTATTTCTCCAATGTCCTCTCCGCACCCGTGTACATCGTCGTGCTCATCGATACCCAGTCCAGGTACCCCAGCTACAACCGTCATGACGGTCCCCTGGCGGCCGGGTATTTGATGCTGGCGGCCCGGGCATTGGGATACGGGACCGTTTATTTCACCGATTCCATTCCCGACGAGGTGACCAAGGAGGTGTTGCGTATACCGGACCGTTACGAACGGGTCTGCATCACCCCGGTGGGTGTTCCCGATGAATGGCCGGAGACGCCGGACAAGAAAGGCCTGGATGATCTCGTGGCACACGAAACGATCTCATGAGAACAGTGAAACCGTCGTGTATGGCGGAATAAAACACCGTACGTGAAAAAGGAGCGCAACCGATGATCGGCAAACAACGAAGAAGGGACTTTATAAAGACAGGACTCGCTCTGGGTGCTGGAATGGCGGTCGGCCCGGCGGATTCCATCTTGGCGAGAGATCACGAGGATCAGGCCATGTCTGTTTTTGATGCCATGAAAAAGCGGCGTTCTGTGCGAAAATTTAAACCGACGCCCGTTCCGGAAGATCACCTGCGTCGGATTCTGGAGGCGGCCCATCAGGCGCCCAGCCCGAGGAATAGGCAGGCATGGCTGTTTCTGGTCATTCAAAGCAGGGATACGTTGGACCGGATTAAAGAAGCGTGTATTCAGACAACGGGAGAAGAAAACCGGGCGTATTTCGAGGATTATCTGTCGGCACCCGTTTATGTGGTCGTCCTGGCGGATACGAACACGAGGAATCCAGTCAACGATATCACGGCCGGTGCCCTGGCTGCCCAGAATTTAATGCTCGCTGCCCGTGCGCTGGGCTACGGTACGGTCTATTGCGTGAATTCCATCCCAGAAGACATCGTTATAAAAGTACTGAATATACCGGATCGTTACAAGTACGTATGCATCACACCCATAGGCGTTCCCGATACATGGCCAAAGGTGAAAGCCAAGAAACGCCTGGAAGACGTGGTCGTCTACGAAAAGATCCGACAGAATCAGGAGGATTAAAAATGCATATCGTTTTAAAGAATTTCTGGTTGAGGGCGTGGGTCGTCCTCATTGGTCTTGTGTGCAGTTCGGCCTGTCTGGCTCTTCAGGACGAAGTCGTGGATTTTGAATCCGACCGGTGGACACTGGTGAACGCCGAAGTCGTGGAGCACATGGGCAGGAAAGCCCTGATCGGCACGGCCACCCTGAAGGATGTGGAATTCGAGAACGGTGTGATCGAGGTGGATATTTATGTCGACGGAAGGCGCGACAATCGCTCGTATCCCGGACTCATCTTCCGCATGCAATCGATGGAGAATTGCGAACGCTTTTACATTCGTCCCCATCGAACCTGGCTCTACCCGGATGCGCTTCAGTACACGCCGGTCATCAACGGCATTGCCGGATGGCAGTTGTACAACGGAGAGGGCTATACGGCTTCTGTGACGTTGTCCCGGGATGAGTGGGTGCACGTGAAGATGGAGATTGCCGGTAGGCAGGCCCGCATCTTTGTAGAAAACATGGACGATCCGGCTCTGGTCGTCACCGATCTGAAGCACGGTGTGAGCAAGGGCACCATCGGTATATTCAGTGCCAGGGATCGAATGGCCTGTTTTTCAAATTTCAGCTACCGGATCGATGATGGCCTTGAATTCGATGCAGCACCAGACGTGGAAACACCTCCGGGCATGGTCACGGAGTGGGAGCTGTCCCAGGCTTTCCCCTTCAGTCAAATCGACCTCGAGAAGCATCCGGATCAGCAGGAACTTCCTGAGCAGCAATGGCAGAGAGCGACCACGGAGCCGTCGGGGTTGCTGGATATCGCTCTCTACGCCGCTACGACCGGAAGAGAGCCTGCCTGTATATACGCACGAAAAATCCTGCACATGGAAGAGGATCGGATGAAAAGGTTCGAGTTCGGGTACAGTGATCTGGTCAGCATCTTCTTGAACGGTCAGATCGTCTTTCTGGGCAACAGTGCGTATCGGTCTCGCGATCCTTCTTTTCTGGGCATTGTCGGCCGGTTCGATCAGGTCTATTTACCCTTGAAGAAAGGGGAGAACGAACTGTTGTTCCTGGTGACAGAGACATTCGGCGGGTGGGGGCTGATATGTCGCGATGCGGATGCGGTCTTTGAGCATCCCAGTATGCGTAAAGCCTGGGAGATTAAAGAAGGACTCCGGATGCCGGAATCGGCCATCTACGACAAATCCCGGGACGTGGTCTATATCACGAATTACGACCTGTACGGCGTACCAGGACAGCAGTTCATTTCAAAAGTATCTACCGATGGTGAAGTGATCGAACTGAAATGGGTTGAGGGCTTGGTTCGACCGTTGGGTATGGTCATCACTGGAGACAAGCTCTACGTCGTGGAAAGGCGGAATGTGGCGGAAATCGAACTCCCTTCGGGTAAGATACTCCAACGTTTACCCATTCCCCAGGCTGGATTTCCCAACGATATGGCCATGGATAAAGCGGGGAATCTGTATGTTTCCGATTCGCGGAAGGGGGTCATCTATAAATACAGCGACGGCCGGTTCGAGGAATGGCTGACAGGATTGAACGGCTCCAATGGACTTGTTGTCCGGGATGATCGATTGATCGTGGGCGTGAGTGGGGATCATGCGTACAAGGCCGTTGACTTGACCAGCCAGGAGATCGTGACGATCGCCCGGTTCGCCACGGGAAACATGGATGGTGTTCGGTTCGAAGACGGCGGAAATTATTTGTTCTCGCATTATGAAGGACGGATATACCGCGTGAAGGCTTCCGGTCAGATCACGAAGCTGTTAGACCTGCCCGAGGAACGGTGTGCAGATTTTGAGTATATCCCCGGGAAGAAACTCTTCATCATTCCAACCCTCGAAGTCGGAAAGGTGTTGGCCTATACCATCGAATAAACGGCAGGATTCGTTGGAATGGCAGAAAGCGATGTGGGCGCTCTCGGACACTATTTAAAGAGCGCCCCTTTTCATATCCTCCGGTGCTTTTCATCGGTTCATGTCGGGTGCCGATATGTCCTGGGTTCTCAGTCTGTATCCCCTGTTTTTGATGGATATTTCCGTTTCTATGGTTGTGGGAATTCTGGGTGTTCGCACGTACTATTATTAGAAGGGTTCGAGGCGAGGAACCTATTTGCACGGGATCATCGGATTCATAGAGGAATCGCTCTCTTGGATACTCAAAATTATGAATGCCGTATGCGATATGTGATAATTGTATTCGAACGAAACAGCTAAGATGCATACCACGAGCCGCCCGGTATCCATACCTGAATCCGGCGTCCATATTTGTTTCTGCAATGAGCATCCATCAACACAGGAGGCGTTATAGTGAGGGTTACGATTCTTATCTGTCTGATTTGTATATTATGTTTTGCCAAAGTGTTGTTCTCGCAAGAAGAACTCCCGCCCATTAAAACAACCCGCATCACAGAGAACATCGTCTCGTTTTACGTCAACGACTATGTCGGCATCGTTGCACTGGGAGGGCCCGACGGCATTTTGCTGGTGGATGCCGGGTTTCAGGAGACGACGAAACAGGTCCGAGATCAACTCAAAGCTCTGTGGGGAGACGATATCGTGACCATCATCAACACGCATGCCGATGGTGATCACACCGGAGGAAACGAAGACCTGGGCCGGAATGCTGTCATCATGGCTCACAGCCGTTGTCGAAAGCTCCTGGAGGCGTCGGAGGAATATCCCAATGCCGGTCTGCCTACTATTACGTTCGAGGATGATTTGACGCTCCATCTCAACTCGGAAGACATTCATATGATGGCAATGATCGGTTCCCACTCCGGCGAGGATATTATCGTTCATTTTAAAAAGGCCAATATCGTCTGCCTGGGAGATGCGGTTCTTTCCGATTCCTTTCCCTTCGTACGGCTTCAGCGGGGAGCCAGCATCGAAGGATTGTTGGATAACCTGGATCGACTCATCTCTTCGTACTCCCAGGACACGAAGTTCATCGTCTCACATGGTCGGGATTTGACGATGGATGATCTCAGGACATACCGCGAGATGATCGCAGAGACGACGAAGCTCGTGACAGAGGCTGTGAAACGAGGGAAAACCGCCGAACAGATGAAGAAAGAGGGCATCCTGAAAGATTGGGAGGATTGGAACAACAAGCGCCACACCTGGATTAACGCCGATTTTTGGATCGACACGATCTGCCAGAGTCTAAACGAAGAAAATCAATGACACCGCCTTTCGTATTCCGCTTTCTCTGATTTCTCATCGGATCGTTCGCCCGTCCGTTTTCAGGATAACGTTCGTCTACAAGGATAAGAGGACAGCCGATGATAAGATACAGTCCCGCTGGCAATCTTGTCAGAATCGTGTGTTTTTGTATGAATCCATCTATCTGTTGGGTAGAATTCTTTGGATGCATTTTGAATGAAATCCATCGGAGTGAGAATAAATGACTCGAATAGCCCGGTTCTCCGATTCATTCGACCATCGTATTAGGAAAATATCCCGTTCGAAGCGCCACGCAACGTCCTGTCCGGTCCTCATCGTATGTGCTTCGTTGTTTTTTTGTATGGTACCAGACAGTGCTTTTACGGTTGTCCAAGTCCTTCCTCGTATGCGAGGAATAGATGCAAACGAATCCGACATCCCGGATTTTCGAGTGAATGAGAGGATCGGAGATAGAAGCACGGCTTTGGGCGCTCCGGCTTTAGCTGTGGACAGGGAGGGACGTTTTGTCATCGTGTGGCAGGATGTTCGTGCTGATGAGGGGGGAGACATATTTGTACAATGCTATTACAGCGACGGAACCCCCCGAGGCGATAATGTCCGAGTGAATGACGACTCAGGAGTTGGCGTACAGAAGGAACCCGCCGTGGCATGCCACGAGGACGGGAGCTTCATCGTCGTATGGCAGGACGGGCGGGACTTATCCGATGCGTCCGATGTGTATGCACAACGGTATTCCAGCGACGGAACCACCGTGGGTGCCAATTTCAAGGTCAACGAGGATGAGAAACACGAATGGCAAGGATCTCCCTCCGTTTCATGCGACGGGATTGGAAATTTCGTCATCGCATGGAGGGATAAACGCGATCAAGGGTTCCATGTGTATGCGCAGCGATATTCAGAGGATGGCGTGCCCGTGGGCAGTAACTTTTTAGTGAAGGATGAGGGCGTGGGAGATTATCCGCCTTCCGTCGACTGCGACTCAGACGGGAATTTTGTGATTACATGGTCTGCCAAGCGATACAGTGGTTATGCCGTGCTGGCCAAACTGTACTGGAGCGATGGCAGTCCGGCGGGTAACAACTTCGAGGTGCACCTGGATGAGAGAGGCGACAGTCACCCCGACGTGACGATGTTCGAGCCGGATGGTTTTGTTCTTGCCTGGGAGGATACGAAACACAGCGATAGGACGGATATCTATGCTCAGCTTTATTCCCGAAATGCTCGGCCCATCGGGGATAACGTCCGTGTGAACCATGCCGGTGATACGACGGCACAACTCAAGCCTTCTGTAGCTTCCAACGACAGCGGTGATTTTGTGATTGCATGGGCAGATCGTCGAACCGACGATGACATCCGTCTGTATGCCCAACGGATGACGTATGCGGGATCACGTATAGGTGTCAACTTCCCCTTATCCTCTGATTATCGACGCTGGCAGAATGATCCCGATATCGCGCTGTTGGACGATCGGCTGTACGCGACATGGGTGGAGTCCGCACCGGATGGATCGGGATTTGATATCTGGGCCCATGTTGTCGCGTTGGACGCTGGTACCACAAGGCCGACCTCCTCTGTCCTGTATCAGAATTGGCCGAATCCGTTCAACCTGAACACGGAAATCTGTTTTGATCTTTCCCATGCGGGAACAACCACGCTGAAGATATTCGATCTGTCGGGCAGGGAAGTTGCCACACTCATATCCGAATTCCTCAACTCTGGCCGTCATCGAACGGAATGGGAGGCCGATGGACTGGCCAGTGGGGTCTATATCTACCGCTTACACTGCGGAAGTACTGTAGAAACCAGGAAGATGATCCTCCTGCGGTGATGCGTATAATCGTGATAGCGGCATGGCAGGATATCGGATCGATCACAGGCATGAAAAGAGTGATTTAGGAAGGATGTCGTATGATGCGATCACATTTTAAGACGTTCGTACAGTGTGCGGGGATCGTCGCAGTTGCTATCACTGTATGCTGTTGGTGCGGATGTAAGAAGTCGGGCGAGCCTCTCGGGCCTGACGATGATAACGAAATCATCATCGGCCTCTACGCCGATGATGGAGCCGCAGAAGCGTGTGTTACCGCGGCGGAGAATATGTTTCAGTGGATGGGTTATACCGTGGAGCGTCTGGATGCGGAGGCCGTCAATTATGAGGACCTGGATCACATCGATGTGTTCTATTTTCCGGGGGGGTCTTCGGGGCCTTATTGCCGGGACATTACGGGCCGTGGGAGGATTAAAATACGCAGTCTGGTTTCAGCAGGTCGCGGTTTTATCGGGACGTGTGCCGGGGCCATGTTTGCCGCTGAAACTCAGGTATGGCAGGGGAATGCCTACACGGACGGTCAGCTCGGCGTCTTCCCGGGCACGGCCGATGGCCCGATTCCAGAAATCTATGCCGATCCGGAAATCGGTATGTGCCAGGTGAACCTGAACGCATCCCATCCCATCGCGCAGTCTGTCCAGGTTCCATCGTGGATCATGTATTACAACGGGCCGTATTTTTACGCGGATGGGAATGCGGATTTCGATACCGTCGGGACGTACGATATCACCGGCCGGCCTGCTCTGGTGGCCTGTTCGTTTGATGAAGGACGTGTTTTCCTGACAGGCCCTCATCCAGAATGGGAAGAGGACAGCGACCGGGATGGCGTATCGTACTTCGATGGATACGACGACCAAGGATCCGATTGGGAGCTGATGCGGAATGCCACGCGCTGGTGTTTGCATGAGCTGGAATGAGAGTATCGGTTATCGGATAACAGGCCCGATACCCCTGCTTTAAATGTTCTGCTTGAATTTTCCATTCATTAGAGAAATCCTTATCGTGTTATCTCCATGCATCGGATACAGGTGATCCACCTTCGGATCGCTGTCCTGTATGCATTGAGAAGTGGTCCTGCCGGAAACGGTTATCAAAGTTAAATGTCATCGGCATGAGCATGGTATGCTTATTGCATGAATGATGCTATTCACGGTAGTTTTACGGTCTTTATGTACAGATATTGATCTTTTCATCACCGCTGTGTTTCAGATTGAATGACATTAGAAAGCATGTACCATGAACGGCCAACCCACCACGTTCGACACGTTTGTTGAGAAAATTGTACTTCATAATCGACTGGTAGCTCAGGAAAGGCTGGGTCAGGCCAAAGCCTCTGTTATCCAACACCCGGGAATGTCCCTTCTCCAGGTTCTGGTGAATGCTCGGCTGGTCAGTCAAAAGCATTCCGAGATCATCCATCAGAAATTTCAGGAGTATTCAGCCTTGCATGGAATCTCTGACGATTCCGGGAAAACATCCGAGTCCGCTGTGGCTCAGATCCACTCCGACGAAGGTTCGGGGACGCCTGCTTTACCGCCCGAGCAACATCCTCAGGATGAATCCTCCCAAGAGGCGCAAACGGAGACGGGCGTTGCTCCCAGCAACCAGGATGAGACATCCCGGGAGAACGAGGATGCACCGAAGCCCGATGAGCCCGTCGAAGAATCCGAATCCCGTATCTCGGGTGGCGGTCCATCCTTGAAGGACTTATTGATCCAGAGCCGGAATAAGGGCGCATCGGACCTTCACATCAACGTCAATTCTCCGCCCATGATGAGAAAACACGGGAATCTGATGCCCCTGGATCAGGGTGTTCTACGGGCTGAGGACACGGAAAGACTCCTGTTCCGCGTTTTAGAAGATAAGGAGCAATCGGAACTCAGACAGGATCAGGTTCTGGATACGTGCCTGACAATCGACGGGTTGCGGTATAGGGGATGTTCTACCAAACAGCAGTTTGGCTGGGAGGGTTCGTTTCGGATTATCGGCGAGACAATCCCGACGATGGAGGGGCTGGGCCTTCCCGAGGAATTGGAACGGCTGACGGAGTTTCGCGAGGGGATAGTTCTCATCACCGGTCCCAGTGGATCGGGTAAATCGACGACCCTGGCGGCATTCATCGAGCACATCAATGAATGCCGTAATGAGCACATCATTACGCTGGAAGAACCTGTAGAGTTCATTTTTCCGCCGAAAAAATCTCACATCAGCCAGAGAGAGGTCGGGCTCCATACGTCCAGTTATTCCATGGCCCTGCGCGCCGCCCTGCGGGAAGATCCCGACGTGATCGTCGTGGGGGAGCTTCGGGATCGGGAGACCACGTCATTGGCTGTCACGGCAGCCGAAACGGGCCACCTGGTGTTTGCCACGCTGCACACCACCAGTGCCGCTCAAACCATCTACCGTCTTCTGGATTTTTTTCCGCCCGATCAGCGGAATCAGATTCGCGCGCAGGTCAGCGAATCCCTGCGGGGTATTCTCTGCCAGCGGTTGATTCCCAGAAAAGACGGCCAGGGAATGGTCATGGCCCTGGAAGTCATGATCAACGTGACGTCTATTGCCAATCTGATTCGTGAAGACCGAATCTTTCAATTGCCGAACATGATGCAGATCAATACGAAGTACGGGATGCGATTGCTGGACGATTCGATTCATGCGCTTGTCGAGTCCAAACTGATCGATGAAGAAGACGCGTACTTCGCCTCGGATAACAGAGAACGATTCAAACAATGGGCTCCCAGTATAGAGTCCCCAGGGATTGCGGAGAGTGTGTATGGCGAACATTAATCGTCTTTTTGAACGATTGCTCCAGCAGGAGGGATCGGACCTTCACCTGCTGGAGGGTCAGAGACCCAAGATTCGGCAGCAAGGGCAGTTGATTCATCTTGAGGACCACCCTGAACTGGATACACATACCATACGTGCTTATCTTCAGGATATCTGCGGCGAAGGACAATGGAGCCAATTCCTGGAAACGAGAGACCTGGATTTTGCCTACGATATGGGGGAAAGGGCACGCTTCCGTGTCAATTACTATTTTCAGGCCCATGGCCTCGGTGCTGTATTCCGTACGATACCGACGCGGATTATGACCATCGATGAGTTGGGTCTGCCTCCGATTCTGAAAATCTTCGCACAGCAGCGATCGGGCCTTATCCTTGTCACGGGTCCCACCGGCTCGGGAAAGTCCACGACGCTGGCTGCCATACTCGATTATATCAATCAGCAGTTTGAGCGTTACATTCTCACCGTAGAGGAACCCATAGAATTTGTTCATCCCAACAAGAAAAGCATCTTCTGTCAGCGTGAAGTGGGGAAGGATGTAAACAGCTTTGCCGATGCCCTGCGCAGTGCTCCGAGGCAGGATTGTGATGTGATCCTGGTGGGGGAGATGCGGGATTATGAGACCATTTCTCTGGCCATCTCCGCGGCGTCGATGGGAAAATTGGTCCTGGGTACGCTTCACACGAATTCGGCCATCAAGACAGTGGATCGTATCATCGATGTGTATCCAGCGGACGAACAGTGGAAAGCCAGGAATATGCTGGCCGACGCATTATACGGGGTCTGTGCCCAGATACTCCTCAGAAGAGCGGGGGACAAGGGGCGTGTAGCGGCTCATGAGATTCTGATCAACACGCAAGGATTGGCCTCGAGCATTCGAGAAGGGAATACATCGAATATACGAAATATCATACAGGGCGGTAAAAGCATGGGTATGAAACTGATGGATGATGCGATCGAAGCCCTGCTTCGGGAAGGGATCATCGATGCCCGGGAAGCCTATATGAAGGCTCACGATAAAGAACGTTTTCAGCGGGTCGTGGAGCCGAAACCAACATCAACAGTTGTTCAGACACCCGTTGAAGTGATCCAAAAAGAAGAAAGTCCTCAAATTTTAACGTAACTTTTCTATCGCATGCTCTATTTGATAATAACAAGTAATGAGGCGAACCCGACGGTAGAATTCCGGGGTTTTTTCAAATTGGAAAGAAATTTTGACCTGCGGATGTTTTATAGGATCCGATATCCGATGTGATGTGTCGAGTATGGCGTGGCCGTCAAACATCCAATTCCCGTTATGGCAGACACCACAGACTCACGACAATGATAAGGTATCCCATTGTCGAA
>CAZTKR010000109.1:0-11704 GCA_964614115.1 uncultured bacterium
GACAGGATTGTCCCACAGCCGTTCTTTGTTATAATGATCTTGTGGCCATGGGACTGATCAATGCATTATTCGATATGGGATTTTCCGTGCCCGACGACATTTCGGTCATCGGATTCGATGACATTCAATACGGCGCCTATTTTAGAGTCCCTTTGACCACGGTTCATGTTCCGACCTACGAGATAGGTAAAACCGCGGCCGAGATGGTCATTGGTCAGATTGATGATCCTGAAAAATCTCGGCAGGAAAAGAAACGCTTCGATGTCCGGTTAATCCATCGAAAGTCGACTTCGTCCCTTAATTAAAAACGAGTTGATTCTTCAACCAAACAGACAGGTGAAAAATTGAGCGATAAGCTTCTACTTAATGAGGATCGTTTCTTCGATCCGGACACCCATGTCCGTAAAATAGCCCGAGAATTATACGAGTGTGTGAAGGATTTACCCATCGTGAGTCCCCATGGACATACCGATCCCCAATGGTTTGCGGAAAATCAACCCTTCCCGAATCCCACGGAGCTGATCCTGATCCCCGACCATTATATCTTTCGCATGCTCTATTCCCAAGGAATTTCCTTGGAATCGCTGGGCATTCCCAAGGCGGACGGCACGCCCATTGAGGCCGATCATCGCAAGATCTGGCAGGTGTTCGGGGATCATTATTATCTGTTTCGGGGAACACCTACCGGAGTGTGGCTGAATCATTCCCTCTATAAGGTTTTCGAAATCAAGGAAAAACTCACATCTGATTCTGCCATGAGAATATATGACCAGATCGAAGAAAAACTACGGTCTCCTGAATTTCTGCCCCGATCACTATTTGATCGTTTTAACATCGAAGTATTGTCCACCACCGACGCCGCTGCCGACACGTTGGAGTACCATCAGGCCATTCTGGATTCGGATTGGAATGGAAACGTGATCCCCTGTTTCCGGCCCGATTCTGTTGTGAACATTCGGTCACCCTATTGGAACTCCCAAGTCCACGCCATGGGTAATTTGTGTGGAATAGAAATCGATTCTTATGAAAAATACATACAGGCTTTAGAAAATCGTCGAACATTTTTCAAGTCCATGGGTGCGGTTTCCACGGATCAGGGGGTAGAGAGTCCCTACACCCATCGGTTAAATCCCAGCGAAGTGAATGGCCTGTTCGATCGCGCCCTGGCCGGGGAAGCCAATGATGTAGATGCCGGACTCTTCACGGCTCATATACTTATGGAGATGGCGCGAATGAGTACCGTAGACGGCCTGGTCATGCAAATTCACCCCGGTTCTTTTAGAAATTATAATCAAGAAGTCTATCAGCGTTTTGGACCGGACAAGGGCTGTGATATTCCGTTAAGAACAGAGTATACACTGAATCTCTTTGAATTGTTAAACGCGTATGGGAATGATCCCCGTTTATCTCTCATCGTTTTTACCCTCGATGAGTCCACGTATTCTCGGGAGCTGGCGCCATTGGCAGGGCATTATCCAGCTATGAAACTGGGACCTCCCTGGTGGTTTCATGACAGCATTCAGGGAATGACGCGGTTCCGTCAGAGAGTGACGGAAACAGCAGGGATTTACAATACCGTAGGCTTTAATGACGATACGCGGGCCTTCCCTTCTATTCCGGCACGACATGATCTTTCTCGCCGTGTGGATTCCAATTTCCTGGCCGGGCTCGTGGCCAAACATATCATAGATATGGAAGATGCACGACAGATGAGCCGTGCCCTGGCTTATGATCTGGTGAAGCAATCATACAAACTGACATAAAGGAACTCTCGTTGAAATCAAAGTACACGATTGATCATGAACTCGCTAAAAAAGCGGCGGATACCATCCGTCTTCTCTGTGCCGATGGTGTGCAACGGGCCAATTCAGGCCATCCCGGGATGCCCATGGGCATGGCCGATTGTGCATTCGTACTTTTCAGCCGTTATCTCAAATTCAATCCAAAAGATCCTCAGTGGGCCGGCAGAGATCGGTTTGTTCTCTCGGCCGGACATGGCTCTATGCTGCTATATGCCCTGCTTCATCTTTGTGGATACGACGTAACCATGGATGATCTCAAATCCTTCCGAAAACTTGGAAGCCGGACTGCCGGTCATCCCGAATACGGTTCACTACCAGGCGTGGAGACTACGACTGGCCCTCTGGGCCAGGGATTCGCCACAGGTGTGGGTATGGCCATCGCCGCTAAAATGGCTGGGGCTCGATATAATGCCGAAGGATTCAATCTTTTCGGAAATCATCATATTTTTGCCATTGTCAGTGATGGGGATCTGATGGAAGGTGTCTCTGCTGAAGCCGCTTCCTTGGCCGGACACCTTGGACTGGGCAACCTGGTTTATTTCTACGACGACAACCAGATCACCATCGAGGGAAGTACGAATTTAACTTTTTCAGAATCTGTGAATGCACGGTTCAATGCCTATGGCTGGCATACTGTGGAGGTCGATGGCTATGACCATGAACAGATTGCCTCAGCTATCGAATCCGGCATGGATGAAACGGAAAGGCCCACTCTCATTCTTGTCCGGACCATTATCGGTTACGGCAGTCCCAACATGAAGGGTACGGCCGATGTACATGGTACGCCCCTTGGCGTGGATGAACTGATAGCCACTCATAAAAACTTGGATTTTTCGGAAGATCATCGGTTTTATATCCCGGATGAGGTTTCCGAATTGTTTCGGCGAAGGGTGGATGAATTGAGGGAATCCTATCTCGATTGGAAGAAACAGTATGAAAGATGGTGCAAAGAGTATCCAGGGAAAGCAGCCCGATGGAAGGCGTCATGCGAAAAGCAGATTCCCGATTCAATCGAGAAGGATTTGATTGAAACGATACGAGATGAGAAAGGTGCCACCCGGGCCTTATCCGGAAAAGTGATGCAAAAAATCGCTGAGCGAGTGGAAAATTTTTGCGGAGGCTCGGCCGATCTTGCGCCTTCCACGAAAACGTATCTCAAAGCCTTTGCATCCATTGCCCCAAATCAATTCGAGGGACGCAATCTGCATTTCGGAATTCGTGAGCATGCCATGGGGAGTATGCTCAACGGCATGGCCCTTTACGGCGGACTCATACCCTTTGGCGCCACTTTTTTTGTATTTTCCGATTACATGCGCCCGGCCATTCGGCTGGCTGCTTTAATGAAGATTCAGGTAATTTATGTCTTCACCCATGACAGTTTATTTGTTGGGGAGGATGGTCCCACCCATCAACCGGTGGAGCATCTGGCTGCGCTGCGGGCGATTCCGGGATTGACTGTCATCCGTCCGGCTGACAATGTGGAGACTGCTTTGGCATGGTCTTGGGCCTTGAGAAAGACGGACGGTCCTACGGTTCTCTGCCTCACCCGTCAGTCCGTGCCCAATCTGCCCCGGTCAGCGGAGATGGATATTTCTTTGGTGAATAGAGGCGGATATATCCTTTTAAAAGAAAGACATGACCAGCCTCATGTGATTTTAGCGGCCACCGGATCCGAAGTCGGGATTGCCGTGGAGGCAAAGGATCTTCTCCAACCCCAGGGAGTGGATGCGAGGGTTGTTTCTCTGCCTTGCCTGGAAAATTTCTTGACCCAAACTCAGGAATATAAGAAATCTGTGATCCCAAGCAAAGTGCCTGTGGTCGTTGTGGAAGCGGGTATCGTCCAGGGATGGCACCAGTTGACCAGCGCCCCCTTTCTGTTCCTGGGTATGAAATCGTTTGGTGAGTCGGGGCCATGGATTGATCTTGCGGAGGAGTATGGTTTTACCGGACAGATAGTGGCCAGTCAGATATCGGATTGGATGAAGAATTTGCACACGGATTAAATGAATATAAAATTGGAGGAACAGAAAAGCGATTAAGTAAATATTCTGTGGGCATCGGAGACCGATTCGGTCAGCAGGGCAAAGCACCACTGGCCGCACTGATCAAGGCGAAAGCGAATGGTATGGATATAACACCGGTTTGGAATAAGTCTCATCGCGAGCACGAAATCATCGGAACACATCCCTGTGATGTCCGTCAAGAAACCGAAGGCACGTGACTGAAGAGAACCTATTTCTCGTGGATGCAGATCGTGTGAACATGAACACGATTGCCATTTTCTTGGATTCCTGTGATCTCTTCACCATCGATGTGGCTGATTTTATTTGTGAGAAACCGGACGGCAATAATGTACAGTCGTTCGTTTCGGCACTCAAGCATGATTAAAAAAATTCGGAGTACAATCTGCATTTTCGTCAGCTTCTGCATATCGGATACAAGATCACAGCAGAGAAGCGGGATCGCTTTCAACGGGTACTGGTGGAGCATGAGACCATTATCACCAAGAACGTCACCGAAAATTTATACGAGCGTCACATCGTCCCCCTGTTCCTTCACGCCAATTGACCTTGAGGTGTGTTCATGAATTATATAGACCATCTGTTTTCGCTGAATGGCAGGACGGCCGTGATTATCGGCGGCGGAGGTGTGCTGGGGAGCAAAATGGCAGAAGGCTTGGCCATGGCCGGAGCAAACATCGCCATCATCGATCCGACCTGCGAGAGGGCCTTGAAAGTACTACAAAAAGTGAAGCGCACCAGCATAAAGATACTTGCCTTTCAGGTCGATGCCACACATCGATCCGAATTGAGGCAGACCGCGAAAAAGATTGGGGATGCCTGGGGACGAATCGATGTCCTGATCAATGCACCGGGCATTAACTCAGACACTCCTTTTTTCGATATCTCGGAAGAGGAATGGCATCGGATCTTGGACGTCAATCTGAAAAGTATGTTCCTGTCATGTCAGGTCTTCGGAAAGATGATGATAGAGCAAGGAGAAGGAGGAAGTATCATCAACATCTCATCGGTCTCGTCTGGACCGCCCTTGTCCAAGGTATTCACGTACAGCATATCCAAGGCGGGAGTCAATAGTTTAACCCAGAATTTGGCCCGGGAATGGGCAACCCACAGGATTCGAGTGAATGCATTAGCTCCGGGATTTTTTCCAGCCAAGCAGAACCGGAAAATACTCTCCAAGGAGCGCACTGAAGCAATCTTTCGGCATACACCCATGGCGCGGTTCGGAGAAGTCGAAGAACTCATCGGCGCAGTCATTTGGCTTGCATCCGAAAAAGCGTCATCGTTTGTCACCGGCGCTGTTATCCATGTGGATGGCGGATTCACGGCAATGACGATTTAATCTTCATTGACGAGGAGGACATGCATGTCCAAACAATATGTAGGAATAATCGGTCTCGGCGTTATGGGGCAGAGTATCGCTTTGAATATAGAACGGAATGGATTTTCAGTCGCAGGTTTTGATCTCGATGAGAAAAGAGTAGGAACATTTCGTGAGAGAGCTCGAGGGAAGCAAATTACGACTCACGAGGTACTGGAGGATTTTGTCGCTCACCTGGAGTCGCCCAAACGAATCCTGCTCATGGTTCCTGCCGGAGAACCGGTGGATGCCGTGATTCATGACTTAAAGCCATATCTATCCTCAGGGCACGTCCTCATCGATGGGGGCAATACCTATTTCAAGGATACCGAACGACGGATGAAGGCTCTGGAAGGAACGGGCATTCTATATATCGGGACGGGCATCAGCGGCGGCGAAGAGGGCGCGCTGTGGGGACCCTCCATCATGCCCGGCGGCAATTCCGAAGCATGGCCCTTCGTTCAACCTATTTTCCAGAAAATCGCCGCCAAGGTTCAAGACGGCACGCCCTGCTGTGATTGGGTGGGAAGCGGTGGCTCAGGACACTTCGTGAAGATGGTGCATAACGGCATCGAGTACGGCGATATGCAGATGATTTGCGAGGCGTATTCTCTTTTGGAGCGGGCCCTGAGATTGTCACCATCCGATATGCATTCGATTTTTTCCGAATGGAACCAAGGCGAGCTCAACAGCTATCTCATCGAGATCACGGCAAACATCATGACCAAGATTGATGAAGAAACCGGGAAGCCCTTGATCGACGTCATCATGGATAGGGCCGGCCAGAAAGGTACAGGAAAATGGACGAGCCAGGTGGCCCTGGATCTGGGCATCCCTGCGGCGACCATTGCCGAAGCCGTGTTTGCACGAACGATGAGCGCCATGAAGGAGGAACGGGTTGAGGCTTCAAAACAACTAAAAGGCCCGACACTGTCTTTTTCGGGTGACAAAAAGACTTTCATCGAAAAGATTCGACAGGCTCTTTATGCGTCCAAGATCTGTTCGTATGCCCAGGGATTCCAGATCCTGCACGAAGCCTCCAAAGAGTATGGGTGGAACCTTCAGTTTGGGAATATTGCTTTATTATGGCGGGGGGGCTGCATCATCCGTGCCCAGTTTTTGGATAAGATCAAGGAAGCCTTCGCCCGAAATGCCAGCCTGCCGAACTTACTGTTGGACCCGTATTTCAAATCGGCTATCGACGAAAATCAGGCTGCCTGGCGAGAAGTGATTGGTCAGTCGATAGGATGGGGAATCCCGGTACCTGCTTTTTCCAGTGCGGTGGCGTATTATGATGGATACCGGAGTGATCGGCTGCCGGCCAACCTGCTTCAGGCTCAGCGGGATTATTTCGGAGCTCATACCTATGAAAGAATCGACCGGCCGAGGGGTGAATTCTTTCACACCCAATGGATGGAAACGGACAGCACTATAAAGTCGAATTCCTAAACGGTTTAAAAAAAGGCTACGAAGTACACGATGATTGGGAAGGGCTCTGTTACGCAGTTGCTGTCCGAAACGGATATTATATCGATTTGCACTGAAGCATTCGAATCCTTATCCGTAGATGGGAAGCGTGTGCTCTTCATCATCCCAGATCATACTCGATCGGCACCCATGGATGTGATGTTTCGAACCGTATACAAGCTGCTTTCAGAAAGGGTGGACGCTGTAGACTTTCTGATTGCCCTGGGTACTCATCCGCCCATGAGTATGAAAGCGATTTATCGTCACCTGGGTATTTCAGAAGAAGATCATCGTAGACATTATTCAAGATCACGTTTCTTTAACCATCAGTGGAATATAGCCGATCAACTGCAAAAGATCGGTACGATTTGCCAGGATGATGTCGCCAATATCTCAAGTGGCCTGATGACACAGGCTGTAGACGTGACGATCAACAAAATGATCATGGACTATGATCTCTTGATCATTCTTGGACCGACCTTTCCCCATGAGGTCGTCGGCTTCTCCGGAGGCAACAAATATTTCTTTCCTGGAATTGCGGGACCGGAGATCATCGATTTGTTTCACTGGTTGGGAGCGCTCATCACCAGTCCGGTAATCATCGGTACCAAACATACCCCGGTTCGACAGATAATCGATCGAGCGGCCGGCATGATATCCATTGAAAAAATCTGTATGAGCATGGTCGTTCAGGGTGAATTCCTAGCCGGACTGTATATCGGCGCACCGGAGGTCGCCTGGGAAGCTGCCGCAGATCTATCTGAAAAACTTCATGTTGTTTACAAAGATCATCCCTTTGATACTGTACTTGCCTGTGCACCGAGTATGTACAACGATCTCTGGACTGGTGGAAAATGTATGTACAAATTGGAGCCCGTGGTGGCTGAAGGCGGAGAGTTGATTATCTACGCACCACATATCAAAGATGTATCCATCACCCATGGGAAAGAAATCGAAGCAATTGGCTATCATGTTCGTGATTATTATGTGAAACAAGCGAACCGGTTTCGTCGGGTTCCCGGTGGAATAAAGGCCCATTCCACCCATGTGAAGGGGATCGGGACCTATGAGAATGATGTGGAAAAGGCCCGCATCCGGGTGACACTGGCTACGCAAATTCCGGCAGTGACTAGCAATAAAATCAATCTGGGATATCGGGACCCCCGATCGATCAAACTTTCCGATTACCAGAACCGCGAAGACGAAGGCGTTCTGTTCGTGGAGAAAGCGGGGGAGATGCTGTATCGACTAAAACATGATCCATTTCATTCAGGGGTATAGAACATGGGCATCGATCTTCGAAAGGACTGTGATTATGCCTTGCTGTCGCCGACGAGCATGGGATTGCGCATTGTCCCTGCTCATGGCCAGCCGGTTCATTGCAGCGATACATTCAAAATGACAGTCACCAGCGCGGAATCCAATGTGGCCAGTGTGGCTTCACATCTCGGACTCCCGGTCAAAGTACTGACCACCTTCGTCAAAGGCAGCCCCCTGGCCCGGATGATTAAGGACAATCTGGCCAGCCGTCATATTGATTTTGAAGGCCCGGATGTTGAGCCAGACGGACCCTGGGGTGTTCGACATCAGATCAATATAGCCGATAGTGGGTTTGGATCTCGCGGACCACGCGTATACAATGACCGGGCTGGTGAAGTCGGCCGAACCTTGAATATTCGTGATTTTGACCTGGATCGGATTTTCGATGTAGAAGGTGTGCAGATTGTCCATTTGTCCGGATTGATAGGCGCTTTGTCGGCCCAGACCAGTCAGTTTTGTCTTGAGCTGGTCAGGACTGCCAAGAAGTACGGAACACGGATTTCCTTTGACCTGAATTATCGCGCTTCTTTCTGGAAGAATCGGGAAAAGGAGCTTCGTGAGATTTTTATGGAGATTGCCGGTATATCCGACATACTTGTCGGGAATGAGGAGGATTTTCAACTATGTCTAGGGATCAAGGGTCCAGATGCGGGCGGTCATGATCTATCGCTTAGGATAGATGGATTCAAAGAAATGATTGGCAGGACCAGGACCGATTTTCCGAATGTATCGGTTTTTGCAACGACGCTGAGGCAGGTGATAGATGCGAATAAGCATCTATGGGGTGCGATTCTGTCGGAGGGAAGTAACTTCCACGTCGTAGAGCCGAGAGAAATCACAGTGATCGACCGTATTGGCGGGGGAGACGGATTTGTTGGAGGCATGCTTTATGCGATTTTGAGGGGCTGGGAGCCAATAAAGTGGCTCCAATTCGGGTGGGCCACCGGCGCACTGGTCACCACCCTTCTCACGGATTATGCCCAGCCCGCCGATGAAGAACAAATATGGAGTATATGGGAAGGCAATGCGCGGGTAAGGCGGTAATCGGCAATATGTATTCTATCATTGAATATATCATAGTAATTGATAAAAGGCATCCAAGCTTAGGGTAACGGTTCAGAGCCATGCGGACAGATTTGGTAAGAAGTACCTTTTATTGCCTTAGCGGAAACTGAACTGAGTATAAACAAGCAACAGAAGTAATTCCGAATCTGTCGTAAGAGAGATCAGTAAGAAAATCCGAAAGACGTGTTCAGCTGAAGAAAAGATCGCATCATCCTTGAGGGGATGAGGGGGGAGGAGAGTTGGTACGCCAGGCCATCTGCCACGAGGAGGGGATCAACGCCCACTTCTGTGACCGTTGGAGTAAGGACTTTCTGGAAGCTGGCAAAAAGCGTCCGAGCGGCAATACCGCTCGTAAAAGAAACAGCAAAGTAGTCAGTGGGATCAGGAAAGAAAATCATCAACTGAGGCCGCTTGCGACCGAAACTTCTTTGAAGAACCGGGTACTAAAAAAGCTTAATTGGTTTGGAATAGAAATCGGAAGGTTTATGAAACTTAGTCAAACAGAAAAGATGATGATCATCGGTTTGTATACAGGAGATGCGTATCAATACCTCTCTTCTCCGGACGAGGGATTCGATTTGAACGAAACTTTGAATAAATCATTTACGATGAAGAAAGTACAGAAGATCATAAAAAATAGGGAACAGTTAAAATATCATATATGAAAATACGGCGGTTCATTTAAGCCTTGACAAATTGCGTTTTAAGATGTAAATTTAACCGCTTTTTACGAAAACCGTCCCCGAACGGTAAAAAATAAGCGCCTATAGCTCAATTGGCAGAGCAACTGACTCTTAATCAGTAGGTTCCAGGTTCGATTCCTGGTGGGCGCACTAAAAAAGACAGTTGCCCCGATATTCGTTGGGGCTATTTTTTTGGGTTCGGTTTAATATTGTGTGAATGTTGTTTTAGGATTTCAGAAAGGGAGCGGCCGTTGATGATGTTTTCCTCTGGGGAGCGCATGGGATTTGGACTCCTGGTTAAAAGCCTGCGGCTGTTTTTAGTGCGTCGATATACGGAGCAATCTGTTTCAGTAACTCAGGGCCGAGGTATTGGACTGTATCGATGACTGACTTGGCTGCGGATGTGGCAGCAGACAAAGCAGCCGGCCCATGGGTAACAGCAAGGGTTGCGATGGCGTTTCTTATGATAGCCTGAACATCTTCTTTACGTTTCTCGATGAAAGATTTTTTAGGCGCTTTATCAATAATTTGCTGAATTTCAGTGATGTTATTTATGATGTTTTGGATATGTATTTCGACGTGTTCGGCTTTGACTGTGAGTTGCTTTACCTCTTTTATATATAATTTGCGAGGTTTGTTGATTACTTGCTTAAGATATCCACTCAATAAATCGATCTTGTTTTCTATTTTTTCGAAGTGTTGATACTCTTTATCAATATCCTTTTCTGCTGGCTGTATATATTCCTCTGATTTTACTGAAAATTTTGCCTTGGGATAGGGACCTAATTTTTCAAAAGAAATTAAAGAGATGTCGTATTCCGGATTTTCAGAGCCGAGTTTAAATGCTATATAATCCATTATAAATGGATCAAGGGGAGTGATTCCATCCTTGAAAATGTATTCTACTATAGGAATAGGGCTATGATAAAGTTCAAATTCGCCTTCTTCAAAATCTCTATCTTTGGGATATCGGTTTTTTCCTTCTTCATCAAAAAATATATAATCACACTTGATGCCTTTAATTTCCCAATTGTCCGTTGCTGCACCATAAAGCTTGCACCCGGTTATATTTGCGCTGTTTAGCTTTGCGAACCTTAAATCTGAATACCGAAGATCTGTTAAGCGAAGATCGCAATTCTCAAATACAATCCTCTGAAGGTCGGCTCCCCGAAGGTTGATTGCCTTAAGGCAAGCTCCCTGAAGGTATGCACCTTGAAGATTGGTCTCAGGAAGTTTAGCCCCCTGAAGGTTGGCCTCCTGAAGGTTGGTATCCTGAAGATTGGTATCAAGAAGATTGGCGTTCTTAAGGTTAGCCCCCTCAAGGTTGGCTTCTCGAATGTCGGTCCCCTGAAAGTTGGCCTCCAGAAGGTATGCCCCCTGAAGACCGGCTTTACTAAGGTTGGACCCTAGAAGGTTGGCCCTCCAAAGGTCGGCCTTCTGAAGGTTGGCTCCCTTAAGGTTGGCCTCCCTAAGGTCGGCCTCACTAAAGTCGGCTCCTAGAAGGTTGGCCCTCAAAAGGTCGGCCCCCTGAAGTTTGGCTCGCTGAAGGTTGGCTCCCTGAAGTTTGGCTCCCTGAAGTTTGGATCCCTGAAGGTTGGCCTCCCGAAGGTTTGTCCCCTGAAGATCGGCCTCCCGAAGGTTGACTCCCATAAGATCGACCCCCTGAAGGTTGGTCTCCCGAAGGTCTGCCCCCTGAAGATCGGCTTTACTAAGGTTGGCCCCCTGAAGGTCGGCCCCATAAATGTTGGTCATCTGAAGGTCGGCAGCCTGAAGATCGGCTCGAGTTCCATATTTGCCGTACGATTCGATAAAGAGGGAATGGTCTTTAATTATATCGAAAAGGGGGCGGCCATTGATGATGATTTTTTCTGGGGAGCGGAGTTTTTTAGGCATTTTGGGTGGACCTTAGAATATGATTTCTATAGAAATTTTATTGTGCTGCATTAAATTTAACAAGACGAGAGCCTTCCTTCAATTCTGGGTGCA
>CAZTKR010000110.1:0-11677 GCA_964614115.1 uncultured bacterium
ATAATTGAATTCGTACTTTTTTAGACGAATGATGTGAATATAAGCATTAAACAATTTTCATGCTGATGGTCAGACGATATTATCACGCCTCATATTCCCAAGAAAAATATTGACAAATCCATAAAAAGTCGCTACAATATGATTGAGCTATTGCTGGAAAACAGACGATTGCGTATCGCAAAAACCGGATAGATCATAAACGTGTTTTTCAAGACTCTTCAAATCAGCCTGAAGTTTAAGATTGCCTTCTTCGTCGTCCTCCTGGTCATCGTCATGATGGGTACGGTGACTCATATCTTCACGATTCGGGAGATCACGCTTCGAAAAGAACAGGTCAAGTTACGAATGGAACGGTTGGCCAATAACATCGCCACCATTCGATCCGTGGAAACCCAAGATTGGAATGTTTATCAAACCTACATCGACAATCAACTGAGACTCAATCCCGACATCGTCTATATCGCCATTTTTGACGAGAATGGCGAACTGAAAGTCCATGCTCTGAACACCCAATGGCTCGATTTAGACACCACGCGGTCACTGGATACGTGGGAACAGGCCGGTATCGTCTGGAGGCTCGATCAGCGTCAGATCGCCGATGAAAGCCAGAAAGACCTCGAGGCCAAATCGGTAAATATCATCATCGGGCAGCAGAGCGTGGGCGCCGTCCACGTGGGATTCTCCCTCATCGATTTGAACGATGCGTTAAGAAACAATCTCTACCGTAATTTAAATTTAGCGCTGATTTTCATCTTCCTGGCCATCGCAGTTTCTCTTTTTATGAGCCAGCGAATCGTCAAGCCATTGGGAAAGCTGACCAAAGCCATGGCAAAAATTTCTGAGGGCGACCTGGAACAAGAGATCCACATTACCTCCAGAGATGAGATCGGAAGAATGGCCGACACGTTCAATTTTATGACCAAAGGCCTGAATGAAAAAAAGTCTATCGAGGAGCTTGCCCGTGACCTTAGCTTTACCATAACACTCGACAAAACCGCACGATTAATTACGGAACGCATCACCGTTGCCTTGAACGCCGATGGAGGAATGCTCATGTTAAAGGATAACGAAGCATTCCGTACCATCAGTGCTTATCCATCTTCTTTTCAGCCGGACATGAATCTCCCCTGTGATCCATCCCTTGAAGCTCATTTTCTAAAATCATCGCAGCCGATCTCGCTAGAGCAACTGGCAAACCTGCCCGAGCTCTCCGACTCTCTCAAATCCCTCTGGCAAAAGTTCTACGAGTTCCTCGTCGTTCCCATGATCGTCAAAGAAAAGCTCATCGGACTTTTTCTGCTGGGCGCAAAAAAATCACAGGCGCCCTACGAGGAGGATGAGAAGCATTTCCTCAAAACACTGATCGGGCAGGGCAGTTTTGTCATCGAGAACGCGTTGTTGATCGAAGAGCTGACCGAAAAAGAACGCCTGAAACGCGAACTGGAAATTGCCCGTGCGGTACAGCAAAGCCTTCTCCCCCTAAGAAACCCCCGTATCGAGGGTCTGGATATCGACGGCATATGTATTCCCACCAGCGAGGTCGGTGGCGATTACTACGACTATTTCTCCATAAACGGCCGTACGATGGGTATCGCCATTGCCGATGTGACGGGCAAGGGTACATCGGCCGCTTTTTACATGGCCGTTGTCAAAGGCATGATGCTTTCCCTGGCACCACTCTTCACCTCACCCAAGAAGCTGCTCACCGAACTCAACCGCCGCCTCTTTGGCGTTATGGATCGAAACATGTTTGTAACGATGAATTATGCCGTTATCGATGTTGAAAAAAGTGTCTTGATACTGGCCCGGGCAGGACACAACGCACTACTCATGCGGAATACAGAAACATTGGATACCCAAAGTTACACCCCCCCGGGCATCGGCATCGGACTGGAACAAGGAGAACAGTTCGAGAAGAATATATCCGAGCAGCGCATTTCCTATAAACCGGGAGATGTGTTGCTTTTCTACACGGATGGGATTTCCGAGGCTATGAACAACCAGAGAGAACAGTATGGGGAACATCGATTGATCGATTTGATGAATCAACTTGATGAACAAAACGCACAGGCCATACGTGAACACATCCTCCAGACGATAAACGATTTTGTTCAAGACGTTCCCCAGCATGACGATATCACCATGGTCATCCTAAAGGTCCTGCCTTCCAAGGAATGAACGATGATAACGCACAAAGCTGCACCGTCTGCCTTTTACTACGCTTCAGCCGGACTCGTTAGACATATCCGAAAAGTAGTCGAAATATCACGCACTCAGATTGGACCACGACCACTCTTTACGGCAAAGGGATGATATGCAATAGCTTGAAGATGGAGAAAGACCGATGAAGGTAAAACATATTCTTTTTATCGTCTTTATTCTCAGCACCTCCTTTCTGACCTGTGGGCGCGATAATTCAAAACGTAAAATCAAACTGACCGATCAGACAACAACCCGGACGGACGAACAGCTGACGACCACCATTCATCTGGAACCGACGATGCGGCGCGCGATTGCCGTGATGTTTTTCGAAAACAAAACAGGCGATCAAAGTCTGGAATGGCTCCAGAAGGGCCTGACGGAAATGTTCATCCGTGCCCTCGGCCAGTCGCAGCACCTGTCTGTACTGAGCACGGATCGCCTGTACGAAATCCTGGAACGACTGGATGAAGAATCACCCGATGCCGTGGATATGGACATGGCTGCCGTCGTCGCACAGGAGGCCAATGTCGAAGCCCTCGTATCGGGCAATATATCGAAGGATGGCGATTCTCTGAGGATAAACGTAACGGTCCACGAGCCCAAGAGTAATCTCCTTAAAGAGGAGAGTATCGAAGGGACGGGCCTTGAAAACATTTTCGGCATGGTGGATCACCTTACCCGACAGATCAAGAACGACCTTCAAGTGGGGCTAGGTAAGGAAGAACCCAGTCGGAGCATCGCCGAACTCTCCACCCACTCATTGGAGGCGTGGCGCCATTTTACGGCTGGTGTGGATTTAAGGAATAAACTGCTCTATGCCGATGCGCAGGATCATTTTGAGAAAGCCATCGAATTGGATCCCTCGTTTACATCGGCTTATCTTCAGCTGTATCCTCTCCTTATCGACCAAGAAGACACTGAAAAAATACTGGAGGTCTATCAGAAAGTACAGTCTTTAAAGGACAAAGCGTCTCAACAGGAAATTTATCAAATCGATCTTTTAGGCACCTATGTGAATCGCGATTTCCGCAGAGCCATCGAGATCATGCACGAATGGGTAGAACGGTATCCCAACGATCGCGACGCGAACTACAACCTGGCCCATCTGTACTACGGACTCCACAATTACGATCAAGCCATTCACTATTATCAAAGAGTACTGGATATCGATCCGAATTCGAAACTCGTCTACAACCAGCTGGGGTATATTTATGCCAACACAGGTAATTTCTCCAGCGCCATCGAGACGTTGGAACGGTACAAGACGATGGTCCCCGATGAACCCAATCCGTACGACAGCATCGGGGAAATGTATCAATACCAAGGGGAGTACAAGAAGGCCATAAAACATTTCAAATAGGCCTTAAACGTCAATCAGAACTTCATCACAGCCCTGCTGCATGTAGGCTATACCTACCTCGATCAGGGAAAATATACCAATGCTTTGAAGACCTTCTCTGAATGCCTCGAGAAGAGCACGGACGCAGCAACGAAGGCCACGGCCCATCAATTTCTTGCTTTAACGCACTGGCGTCTGGGAGACACCGATGCGGCTATCGAACATTACCGGAATGTGTATGAAAACACCACCAACCTCACTCCGACTCCTTTGCGCGTTTACGATATTTACCTGCAGAGAAACGACAGCGTGTCGGCGAGGCAATTACTGGAGCACTACTACAACCGAGCAAAAAATTACATCGAAACCAACAGTGATCATATCTTTTCCCTGGCCTATTTGAGCCTGTGGTACGACCTCAACATCGAGGAAACAATACACATTCTGGAACAATGGATATTGACCAACGAAGGCCAGAGACAATACGTGATGATGGGCCATTTAATGCTTTCCCTCTTATACATGAAAACCCTTCGCCGCGAGGAACTGAACAGCATCATGAATGAATTTTCTCGCGATTATTACCAAGATTTCTTACACATCCTCAGGGAGGTCCGGAATCTCAGTTATAACAACGTTTGGAAATTCTACATGCTATTCAACGACTATGCCTACAGGTACACGGAAGAAGGAATAGAACAATACAAACGGTTCATACAGATGTGCGAAGAGAATCAGCTGAACATGCCTGCCATGATTTTCCGGCTGCTCCTCTCCGACGTATACCTGCATGCAGGCGAAAAGGAAAAAGCCCGGGAACAACTCACTATCGCGGGCGTGCCAGAAGAAAACAAATGGATGGTTATCGGTCCCTTCGATAACAAGGACGGTTTCAACAAAAAGTATCCTCCAGAGAAGAAGATTGACTTTGGGAAAAAATACAAACAGCAAAAACGAATCCTTCGATGGCAGCGTCACGAGGACGACGGTCAGGAAGGGTATATCAATTTGAGGCATGTTTTCACACCCTCGAACTGGTGCGTCGCCTACGGATTTAGCTACGTAGACAGCCCCGAGAAAAAGAACGTCCAGATACGAATAGGGTCCAACGAGGCCGTCAAACTCTGGTTGAACGAGAAACTCGTGTGGAAATTCAACCTTGCCCGGGATGCCATTTTTGACGACGATATCGCTGCTGTGACACTGAATCCGGGGCTGAACAAGGTATTGATCAAAGTCTGCAATCGCGTGGACGACTGGGGATTCTATTTCCGCATAACCGATTCCCAGGGAAAGGGTCTGCCGGACATCCGTTTCGTCTCGGCCGAATCTGTAGAATAATTCCACCCCGCCGTTTCACTCGCTGAGTGAGAAAAACGTACAAGCTCGCTTAGCATTCGGTAAACGATAAAAAGCCTGCTCTCAGACTCTTCTAAGAATCTGTCACTTGGTGAACATTCCTCCTAAAATGGTTCCGGATGTTTATTCGGGGCCATATCTTTTTAATGATCCGTACTCCCTTTTTCACACCACATACAACTCAAATCTGGTATATTTTTTGTAATGTATAAAAAAGGTAGAAGATACGAAAAAAGCATTTCAATATGCACGTTTCGGGGCCGTGAAGCATGTTTTTTTTACCCATTCGGAGTGAAAAGGACACACATAAAATACCCAATCTGACGATCGGACTGATTGCCCTCAACCTCGTTATATGGATTTTTACAAATCGGATCGTATCCTCTGAATACAAAGAAATCGGCGCAATCCATGAGCGTCTCATGATGATCGAGGTCGATTATATACAAACGGCTCTGAGAAAATATCCCGATTTATTCAAAACCCAAGACCCTATGGAAATCCATAAAAAATTTCTGGAAGGGAACATCATACCCCGGGAAAGTAATATTTACCAAGAATGGTTAACCTTATACAATCGACTCCACCGATTGGCCAATAATACATTTTTCCATCGCTGGGGATTCATACCGACCCAACTGAATGTCCTGAAATTATTCATTTCCATGTTCCTCCACGGCGGCTTCTTCCACGTGTTCGGGAACATGCTCTACCTGTGGATTGTAGGCTGTAACATGGAAGACGATTGGGGATGGCCCCGATTCCTGGGACTGTATCTCCTGTCCGGTATCGCCGCTGGATTAATCCATTCTATTCTTACACCCAGCATGACGGTACCATGCATCGGTGCCTCAGGAGCCGTGGCAGGCATCATGGGTGCTTTCTTGATCCAGCATTTTAAGACCAAGATTCGATTCTTCTACTTCTTTCTGTTCTTCCTCAGGCCAATCTGGGGCACGTTGAAAATATGGGCCGGCATCGTGCTTCCGTTCTGGTTTCTCCAGGAACTGATGTTTGCAAAAAGTGGATTACAGACAGGGACGGCCCATTGGGCGCACGTGGGAGGATTCGTCTTCGGTGGAGTGGCGGTCGTACTCACAAAGTATTTATCGCCCTCAAAACAGATAAGCACGGAATCGGCCGATTCCTCAACACCATCCTTGACGTTCGGTAACGGCGGAGTCCATGAATCCTCCATACCGACGAGTACCGAAGAGACAGAAGAAGCATCGTTGATCAACAAACTCAACGAGACCATCCATCGTGATCCGGAAAATTACAAAGCTCAGGTTGAATTGGCCCGAATCATCTACAAAAACGGTCATTCCAGGGATGCGGCCATTTCTTACGGTCTCGCACTGGATACGGTTTTCAATTTGGGGAAGAAAGAAACAGCTCTTGCGATTTATAAAGAAATAAAGCAGTGCAATCTACTCGAAGGGCTGCCCGATTATAATCTGTTCAAGATGGCTGATGTGCTTAAGGAAGTCGGAAAATTCAAAGAAGCCGTAACCAACTATGGCTCTTACATCAAATGGTACCCCCAGGGCTTGATGCGTGCCAATGCGGCATACAATGCTTACCTGATACTGAAAAATAGCTTGAATAATGAAAAACTCGCCGATAGCGCCTTATCGTTCCTAAAACGGGAATACCCAGACTTTTCACTCCCCGCCTGATGGGCGAGTTGTTTTTCCATACCCTCATTTGTTCCGAACGATCCATCTTTTGATAGTTTTAGAAGGTGGGATAACTCGGTCTGAGAAAAACAGTTCCCTCTTACGGCCCGAAATAATGCCCCTTCATCCTTTCGTGCCGGGGCAGGTCTGCCAGACGGCGATCGCCGCCAAGATACCGGACGATTTCTTCGAATGCATTACGAAGTGCTTCGTAATCCTTATGGGGACAGGTCACCGTAAAGCTGTATCGTCTTTCCTTGCCCTGGTAGGCGATCACACGATACGTACCCATGATATCTCGATCCAGACTCAATTCATACTCGCGGCACGCAAAACAGTGTATTCGCCTTCCCAACCCGATGTCTTCATCGGACTCGATATTGCGGATCGCCTCGATTTGAGCCTCGATATCCACCGGCGGCCATTCGTGCTCTTTACGCCCTTTTTGTCGGGATCCTTTCCGCATGCGTTGCAGGAATGTATTCATGATACCTTTCTATATTATATTTTGTTATCAGGACACGATAGGATAAGGAGACCTATTTCATTCATAAATTGATGCGCCACCGGAAAGCCGACAAAAACAGGTTCCGCACAGCAAATAAACAGGAACCATGGTGGCTTGATAGTAACTCAGGCCGAGAGTGCCGAATGGAGCAACCTCATCTGAAGTCATCCGACGACTCTGTATGATCCGGGCTTATATGCTATCTCCCCGGATGACGGTATTCCCAATCGGATCATTCTTTCAAGTAAAACGATTCAGGAATCGGATTCCCCTGCATGGGCACTTCATTCACGATGGATACGATGCGCCACTGCCCGTCCTTCTTCATCAGTTGAAAGCTGTCAACCCCCCGCTGCGGCGGCATGGGATTGTCGGGAATGCTGGCCTCGTATACGACAAAAACGTGGGCAAAATCCCCGAAAACTGTAGGCTTAAGGGAGAGTATCTTTTCCTTGAATCCGGTCTTCTCCAGTTCGTATCGCTCTATATCTCTGACGAACAGGTCGACAAAACCCTGTGTATCCATGATTTTCATGCTGTCAACACTCGTTCGCAACACGATAACGGCCTCGTCCACGAACAGAGACTTTACCCTTTCCCAATCGGCTGTTGTACCTGCTTCGAAAGAGACGAGCTTGTATATTTCGGTAACAACGGCTTCGGGATGATGAAAAATATTCTCATCCTGTGATTCTTGCCCAATGGCATGAGTAAAAAGGATAAAAATCAGAAGGATCACGGACATGCTTTTAAAAACGATCACCCTGGCTGCCATCATACAACTCCTCCTTCATAACCGTTCTGTCCATAGGATGCTATCCCTTTGAATAGTACATATTTGATGAACAACATGCAAGTGCTTTCTGGCGGGTAACATCTGCGGCATAATGCGAGGATGGTTCGGACTTTAGGAATAGAAGATCGATTATCAGAAAATAGAAGATCATTCCTGGTTTGCTTCGGTCGTTTGATAAGAAATCTTCACACCGCCGGCCCCCATGATGATCTCCCGTACATCGTGGACAACGCCCATGGGTAGTTCCCTGGACGTGATAATGACGATCTCAGTGTTCTCATCGATTCCCACGTTTTTCAGTTTTAAGTAGAGATCCCATATCTCCAGCGTATCCTGTTTCACTTGAACCAACCGGTTCTCAAGGATATGCACCGTGAGGTCGTTGACACGGGACATTCGCTTGAAGAGTGCGATGCCCAACACGGCCATTAAAACAAAAAGATAAACGATGATGCGCACATTTTTCGAACGCACGAGCCTCACCTTAAATACGTAAGGCGGGTGGTTGCCCCGCCTTACACACGTGAATCCAATGTATACGGTTTTTCATCATTCAATTATTTCAGGATCGACATCCGCTTTAAAAGAAACTGCTGATAAAAATGGCCAGAATGATTGTCGGTGCGATAAACCGGATGGCCACGGACCATAAAGAGGCAGCCTTAAAATCCGGTGCGCCCTGATGGATTTCTTTTATGGCATTGGTCGTTTTCCAAGCATAGGCTACAAAAAGGGCAATACAGAATGCACCAATGCTCAGGGAAAAGTTACCCCAGATTTTATCGAATAGACTCAGGAATCCGATATGGACGAGAGGCAGCTTCGATAAGAAGCCCACACTGCCGTTGGAAAGGGCCGAAGGCACACCAATCAGAAAGGCAATGAAGCCGATGATATAGACCGCTTTCTTGCGATCCCAGTTTTTCTCATCGATGAAATAAGCCACGGGCACTTCCAAGATGGAAATGGTAGACGTCAACGCGGCGATGGACAACAGAAGGAAGAACAGCGTCCCGAATATCATGCCGCCGGGCATTTTGGCAAAGAGCACAGGAAGCGTGATATACATCACGCCGGAGCCCGCTGCCGGATTCATGCCCTGTGAAAAAATGGCTGGAAAAATGATAAACCCGGCCATGATGGCGATGAATGTGTCGAAAAACGCAATCCATCCGGCAGAAACGGGTATGTTTTCCTTCTTAGCAACGTACGAGCCGTACGTAATCATCGTACCCATGCCCAGACTCAGGCTGAAAAAGGCCTGCCCCATGGCCGCTATGACGAGTTTGGGGTTCAGCGCTTTCAGATCGGGTTTCAGGTAGAACTCCACGCCCCTGGAAGCCCCCTTCAACGTCAAGGATCGTATCAGAAGAATGACGAGGAGACCCAAAAGAATGGGCATTAAGATTTTTGAGAATTTCTCGATTCCCCCGGACACGCCCCGAGAAACCACATAGACTGTTAATGCGATAAAAAGGGCGAATAGGCTCATCTGAAGCAGGGGATTCGCCGTAAAATTCTGGTAGATTTCCACAGCCGTTTCGCTGGTGACGCCTCTGAATTTTCCCAGAACCGTATTCACAAAATACCCCACGGTCCAACCGGCGATCACAGCATAGTACGAAAGGATCATGAAGCCTGTGGTCACTCCCAGAAAGCCGACCCATCGCCAGGGACTGCCCGGCTTGATCGCATTGAAAGCACCGACAGGATTCTTACCCGTGTGGCGGCCCAGTGTGACCTCACCCATCAGGACCGGTAGAGCGATCACCACGACGGAAATGAGGTATATCAAAACGAAAAGTCCGCCGCCGTTCTCTCCCACCGTGTACGGGAACCGCCACAGATTGCCCAATCCGACTGCCGATCCCGCCGCGGCCAGGATGAAACCAACGCGGCTGAAACTACCCCGATCTACTGCCATGTCTATTTTCCTCTCAATGATTATTTATACCGCTTATGCTCTCTCGAAAAGTAGTCTTTTGTTAATGAAGCAACCTTTGGCGATAGCAGAAGGACGCTTATCAGATTCGGCACCACCATCAATCCCAATGCCATGTCCCCATAAGCCCATACCGTTTCCAAGGCAAGAACAGCACCCAAATAGACAAAACAAATATAAATGATGCGGTACACAACAACATACTTTACCCCGAAAAGATACTCAATACAGCGATCCCCATAATACGACCAGGAGATGATTGTTGATAGAGCAAACAGGAATACAGATATGGTTACAATAAAATTGCCTAATTTACCAACACCCTTGAATCCTATCTGGAAAGCCCATGCTGTAAGGGCAGAGCTGTGTTGCAGCATCTTGCCCTGTATGTTTAGTTTAAGTGTTTTATCCCTTCCGTCCTTAATGACGGTACCCTTCAAACTAAACATTCCTGAATAGGGCTCCCCTTCCTTAATAAGGACTGGATTTTCAATGAGACCATCATCCGCCATAAACAGCACACCAAGGGCCTTTCCACTATCAACCTGAGTCGTTCCAGAAAAGGGTGCGAGAGGGACAACATTTTTCCCATGTAAGTAGTTATCATCCACTGCAAAACCAGGATCGGTAAAAATCTCAATTTTATTGGCATTGAGAAACCGAAAATCCTCTTTCTTCTGATTCCAAACGCCAGTCACAATAATCACCAAGCCTGTTAAAGTACAAATAACAAGGGTGTCAACGAATGGACCAATCATTGCTAATACACCCTCCCTTACCGGTTCCTTTGTCTTGGCAGCCGCATGGGCAATGGGGGCGCTCCCCTGGCCTGCTTCGTTGGAAAAAACAGCTCTCTTGATTCCCCAGAGAAGAGTTAGGTTCCAGACTCCTGCTGCCGTACCCCCAAATGCCGCCTTGGGCTTCCATGCATCCGAGACGATAGTGATGAATAGATTGGGTAGCTCAGGCAGATGGCTAAAAAGAATATAGAGTGCGCCTAAAATGTAAATCACAGCCATTGCAGGCATTAATCTGGAAGAAAAAGATCCAATACGTCTAATCCCACCCAAAATTACCAGAGAAACGAGAGTTGCCAGAATGAGTCCTACTAACCAATCAGGTGTATTGAAATCGGCAGCTGCACTCACAGCCACTGTATTCGACTGATTCATGTTTCCAGTACCAAAAGATCCTATTATGGCCATAACAGCAAACAGCACAGCCATCCACTTCCATCCCTTTCCCAATCCTCGCTCTATATAGTACATGGGACCACCTGAAGCATTACCCTTTTCATCAAAAATCCTATAATGTATGGAGAGGGTACACTCAGCATACTTTAATGTCATACCGAAAATTCCCGAGATCCACAACCAGAAGATAGTTCCAGGCCCGCCATAGTGAATGGCCGTTGCAACACCAGCAATGTTTCCAATACCTACGGTAGCGGAAAGAGCCGTAGTAAGTGCTTGAAAATGATTGATGTCACCCTCATCCTTAGGATTGTCATATCGTCCACGGAGGACATCTAGGGCATGCTTGAAATAGCGTACATTAATCCACCCCATTTGGAATGTTACAAAAATACCTGTCCCTATAAGCAGAATCACCAACCAGGGTAATTCGGTCGGTGATTCCCAGATATACTTATTGGCAGTATCAACAATTGATTTTAGAATCGATTCTAGCATTTTTCATTTCCTCAACATCTATATTCAGGTCTCGCAAAGGCTCTGCCTCTGCGAAAGATTAAAACAGGTTAACGATCCTCAGTTCATTCCAATCCACACCATTTGTATAATAGTTACAACTGCTGTATTGATATTCCTGATTGTTACAGAGATAAACTAAA
>CAZTKR010000111.1:0-11671 GCA_964614115.1 uncultured bacterium
CGACAATAGAAGTCATTTTTCTGATGGTTGTCTCACTGACAATGGCTTGCTTCGTATCGATTCAAACCGTTCTTTTCGTATCAGCGTTTATCTTCCTCACGGGCTATCTCTACAATTATCGGCCGTTGAGACTGAAGAATAGACCCTGGGGCAGCCTGACAGCCAATGCCATGATGGGATGGCTTGCTTTTGCCATAGGATGGTCAGCCCACCATCCCATAAATTTTTCGTTAGTCGCCGACTCGCTGCCGTACTTATTCTTCAATACGGCCCTCTATTTTTTCACGACACTACCGGACATGGCAGGCGATGCTCAGAGCGGCAAACGTACGTTGGCCGTGGTTTATGGTGTAAAATTTATCATACATATTTCCGTCGTCCTTTATATTCTGAGTGGTGTCTTTGCCTTTGTCCTGCAGGATAACCAGGCGCTTTTTTTCATCCTGTTGTCGTTGCCCTTTTTCGCGATTACATTCTGGCAGAAGGATACGAGGAGCGCCGTTCGCACAACCAAGTTTGCCATCTTCTTTTTTGCATTGGCCGTGTGTCTCAAATGGCCCGTCTATTTTATCCTGATGATTTTTACATTTTTCTTTACCCGATGGTACTTCAACAGGCGGTTTGGTTTTGACTACCCAAATTTTAGACCATCGTGAAAGGCGACATCCATGAGCATTTCCATCGATCACGAGCGATGTGACTTCTGCGGCACCTGTGTGGCGGTCTGTCCGGTCGATGCCATCGAACTTTCAGAATCGTTCCTTCGGATGGATGAGGACAAGTGCACCATGTGTTTAGCTTGTGTCGAAATCTGTCCGCTGGGAATCCTGGAGGTTCAGGAATGAAGACCCAATACGATGTCATTGTCGTCGGGGGGGGGCCGGCAGGATCGATGACGGCCAGACATGCCGCCGAGGGGGGTGCATCCGTCCTGATGCTGGAAAAAGATCGGGAGATCGGTATACCCGTTAGGTGTGCTGAGGGGATTTCAGAAAAAGCTCTGGGAAAACTCGTGGAAATCCGGGAGCGGTGGATCGCCCAGGTGATCCACAGGGCTCGTCTGATCGCTCCCGACGGAACTGCCGTGGACTCCAATACCGAGGGCGCCGGATTCATCCTCCACAGGAAACTGTTCGATGGTGATCTGGCTGCCATGGCTTCCGAGGCCGGAGCCGATGTCTTGACCAAGGCGTACGTGCATGGGCTTTTAACAGAAGATGGAACCGTCACGGGCGTTCGGTACAGACACATGGGGCGGGAGTATCGGGTATCCGCTAAAGTGGTTGTGGGTGCAGACGGCGTGGAATCCCGCGTGGGACGGTGGGCAGGCATCGACACCCGAACAAATCCCGAGGACATGGAAACATGCGCGCAGATGACGCTGACCAACATCTCCATCGAACCGGACTGTTTGGCATTCTACTTTGGCCGACATATCGCACCAGGAGGGTATCTCTGGGTATTCCCTAAGGGGATCAAAACGGCCAATGTCGGTTTGGGGATTTCGGGCCTTTACTCCCGTTCAAAGAAACCGCTGGCGTATCTTCAGGATTTTGTGGATAACATGTTTCCAAAGGCTGCGGTTCTGTGCACCGTAGCCGGGGGTGTGCCGTCCATGCCACCCATGAAGGAGATTGTCCGGGACGGGCTGATGCTCGTGGGGGATGCGGCCCATCAGTCCAATCCCATGTCGGGCGGGGGAATCGCCAATGCCATGATCGCCGGTAAGATCGCCGGAAAGGTTGCGGCCGAAGCCGTTCGTGAAGGCGATGTGTTGTCCAGGAGGCTGTCCGCCTATGCCAAGGAGTGGCACAAAACCGAGGGTAAAAAAAACGAGCGCTTCTACAGGATCAAGAAGGCGGTCTACAATTTTACCGATGAAGACCTGAACCGGACGGCCCGTATGCTGATAGACATACCCGAGGAAGAGAGGACGGTGGTTCAGGTTTTTAAGAAGGCCCTCTACAAACACCCGAAGCTGGTTATCGAAGCGGTCAAGGCCCTCAGATGAAAGGAACCCGATGAATCCCAGAGAACGCATCTTTACGATTCCGAATCTGTTGAGCCTTTTTCGTTTAAGCTTGTTGGTGCCTATTCTCATCTGCATGTCGCATGGTCGGACCCTATGGGCGCTTTTTTTAATGATCCTGGGCGTGTTCACGGATTTTGTAGATGGGTACATTGCCCGGCGCTGGGACCAGAGCTCCGATCTGGGCCGCATCATCGATCCCGCCGTCGATAAAATCAACATACTCGTGGTCACTTTTTTTATGGTGGTTTCTCCCCTTTATGCGTTTCCGCTCTGGTTTTTTCTTTTTATCCTGTCTCGCGAACTGATACTAACGATCTGCAGTTCCCTGGTCATCCGGCAGAAAACCGTGGTCATGGAGTCCAATCGTCCGGGTAAAAACTCGGCCTTTGCCGTGGGAATGACGGTCATTTTCTTTCTGCTGGACCTTCGGCCTTATGCGTGGATCGTGCTGTGGATCGCGTTTGCCCTTACGCTGTATTCTTCGTATGTCTACTTTCGATTGTTTCTGGCACAAGTAAAATCCCAAACAAATTCCGATTCTTCTTGAAAGGACGATACGGGTGATGGGATTTTTTGACAAATGGGAAAAGGGACTGGCCAAGACCCGTGCGGGGATTCTCGGGCGCATCTCCGGTGTCCTGCGGGGAAGGAATCGCATCGACGAGAAGGCGCTGGAAGACCTGGAGCAGATACTCATCGAGGGAGACATCGGCGTCGAGACGGCAACGAAGATCATCGGTGACGTACGCGAGAGACTATCCCGAGGAGAAGGGGCGCTGGAGGAAGGGATTCGGGATTTGCTGAAAAAGGAAATCCTCCAGTTTGTCGTACAAGAAGAACGTCGACATCATATCCCTCGGGACGAACGTCCCCATGTCATCCTGGTCGTCGGCGTAAACGGTACGGGCAAGACCACGACCATCGGTAAGATGGCGTACAGTTTCCGCGAGGAAGGGAAGAAAGTACTCGTGGCCTGTGCCGATACGTTCCGGGCGGCGGCCGGAGAGCAACTGGAAGTCTGGGGAAAACGGGCCGGGGCGGATATCATCAGGCAGCCCATGGGAGCCGATCCTGCTTCCGTGGCTTTCGATGCCCTGGATGCGGCCGTTGCCCGCGGGGTCGATGTCCTGATGGTGGATACGGCAGGACGGCTACACACCAAAGTCAACCTGATGGAGGAGTTGAAAAAAATCCATCGCGTTCTGGCGAAGCGGATGGATACGGCACCCCACGAGGTTCTTCTGGTTCTGGATGCCACGACGGGACAGAACGGGTTGAGCCAGGCGAGGATGTTTGCCGAGGCCGTGGGTGTGACCGGGGTCGTACTGACCAAGCTGGACGGAACCGCCCGGGGTGGGATCGTCGTGGCCGTATGCCAGGAATTGGCCATACCGGTAGTGTGGGTCGGTGTCGGAGAAGGCCTGGACGATCTGGTTGTGTTCGATGCCGAAGCGTTTGCAGAGGGCATGTTGGGCTCATGAGGGAAGACTCGGGGGGTCGTCCGGCATACGCTCTGGACACATTCGAACCCTCCTCACATGGGACACTTCATCGGGCGCTTAATGATAATACCATCTCGATTCCACACGCCGGCCATCCAGATTCCACCTGATTCAATCCGGATCCTTTTATAAAAAAGCTTTTCAACTCTTCCAATGAATGATTGCTTCGACATTTTATCCTTCGAGACGAGAGGGCAGTCTCACGCAAGCACGGACATACCTTTTAAACCGGATTTGATGGAATAAAAATAATTTTCCGTTGTATGATGAACAGGGGCGATGAACGCAAGGATCGGAAATCGTCTGGACGATAGCGAAGACCTCCGATGGGTGCGCAAGGCGAGGACGGGGAATCAGAAGGCTTTCGAAAAGTTGGTGGTGAAGTATCAGAGGCGGATTTATTCGACGGTGAGGAGAATGGTCTTGGATCATGACGACACCAACGATATCGTGCAGGACACCTTCGTGAAGGTGTATACGCGTCTCCATCGATTCGATGAACAGTACCCGTTCTATCCCTGGCTGCATCGTATCGCCATCAACACGGCACTGAATCATCAGAAAAAACGGTCTCGCCGTAAGGAGCGCTTTGCCACCGAAGACGAGATGAAATTCAACAAAGTCGGATCGGCCGAAGAAAATCCCATGAAAGAGACCCTGCATCGTGAACTGGAAGATCGAGTAGCCGAGGCCATGGAAAGACTGCCCTTCGATCAGAGGGCCGTATTCGTCCTGCGCACATCCGAGGGATTGAGCTATCAGGAAATAAGCGAGCAGCTCAACGTATCCGTCGGGACGGTGATGTCCCGGCTGTCGCGCGCCCGGGAAAAATTACGGGATTTGCTTAAACCTTACTTAGATGTTGAGGACTGATGCCATGGAATGTCAGCACGTCCAAGACAGACTCGAACGGTATGTCGATGAACAGCTCGGCGATGAAGAGCGGAAGGCTGTCGAAGCCCACCTGAAAAAGTGTCCGGAATGCCGCAGAGCATTGGCAGTCATTAAATCCGTGGACGCTGTCGGGAATACCGATTTTTTCCCAGATCCTGGAACCCACTACTGGAAGCAGTTGACCCGGGATATCCGGGATCGTGTTTCAGAGACCGAGAAACAGCCGGTTCCATCGGTGGGACGTCTTGAGAAGATAAAGCGCGTGCTGTGGCCGGAAAGCATCGGATATCGACTGGCCGGTTTAACGGCAGCGGCCGTGACCGTACTGGTGGTGATTCATCTGGCCTTGTTTCAGGACCATGGATTTCGGTTCCTTTCAAGCACGCACGAAAAGGATGCTATAACCATCACAGAGCCGGAGCCGGAGATCCCTGCCGTGGGGGAACCGGAGCATCGGGTTCCAGGGGCACCCGAAGAGATCGTTGAGCACCAGGACATTCAGGATGCCTCCATCATGGAAGAGATGAAAAAAGGCCGACCTGCTTCTGCGGTCCAGCAGCCGGAAGGAGCGGGTGCAGCAGCCGATCACCGGCGGCAAAGAACGGTCGAGACCGGAGGTCTCCAAAAACAAGAGGTCGAATCCCTCCGCGACAAAGAAGAGATATTTGACGTCCAACCCGCTCCGCAAGAAATGGAGCCAGAACAGGAAGCTAAGGGTGTTAAGCCGGCCTTGCTTGATCGGATTGCCGAGGCGGAAACGGAAGAGACCAGACCCATGCCAGTACTCCGCACCATGAAGGTCGCCGATGACGAAGAGAGAGCGGCAGGCTATGCCAGGGATTTCGACACAGTCTTTCAAAACGTTCAGGCTGCCGGTGACCTCTCTCAGAAGATTCGTCTCTGGGAAATGTATATACAGACCGAGCCCGATTCTCAGGTTTCAGCAAAAGCCAGGGTCGAGTTGGCTAGATTATACTATCAGAAGGCAAAAGAAGAAAGGATAGAGAGCGAGATCGAAAGGGCCTTACGGTTTCATGAGGATCACGTCGGTCTGCTGAAATCCCATGAGGATGCGAACGATGTTCAGGATCGAATCAGTGAGTTGAACGCCCTCCTTTTAAAAATCCGAGAAAAATAAAAAATCGCGGAATATTTCTCCTTTCCGTTTGTATGTACTATTGAAACGCGTCGGAATCGAGTGCCCATACAAACCAGCGAAAGGAGAAAGCCATGTATTCCACGAGAAAAATGACCGTCCTTTTGGGACTCTTCCTTGTCCTGATCCTCTTCCTCCCGGGTAAAACAGTTTTTGCCCAGGGATTCATCATTCCCCGTCCCATACCGGATTTCCGTCACACCCTACCGGAACTCACCCAACACAGGGTGGACGTGGAAATCGTCGATCAGGTGGCCAGGGTCCAGGTGCACCAGGTGTTCCACAACCATTCCAACAGGCCCCTGGAGGGCACGTATTATTTTCCCTTGCCCAAAGAGGCGAGCATTTCCGATTTCAAGATGGTCGTCGACGGCAAGGTGCTCTCGGGCGAGCTCCTGGAAAAAGACAAGGCCCGGAAGATCTACGAGGATATCGTTCGTCGGCAGATCGATCCGGCCCTGCTGGAGTACATTGATCATAACCTGTTCAGCGCGAGGATATTTCCTATTCCACCCCATAAGGAGCGGAAGATCGTTCTGGAATACACGTCTCTCCTGAAGCGTGACGGGGATCTGATTCAGCTTTCATATCCTCTGCGGGGAAGAATCGCGTCGGAGCGCTTAAGGCGTCTGCCGGTTATCCGGCCGTCGGATGAATCGCAGCCCCAGCGTGATGAAAACGGAGCGGATGGGCGCTCCGCGATCGATCAGGTTATCGAAGTCGAGCTTCGATCGAAGATCCCCTTGAAGAATTTGTACTCGCCCAGTCACGACGTGGATATTTCCCGAATCGACGACCACCATGCCCGGATCGGTTATGAGGGAAAGCGAAAGAACACATCGGATACGTTCGTCCTCTACTATTCGTACTCTCAGAGCGATTTTGGGTTGAACCTGCTCGCAACCCGTCCGGAACAAAACGAAAACGGATTTTTCATGCTCCTGGTATCGCCCAAGACGGAATATGCAGGCAACGAAATCATCGATAAGGATATCATCTTCATCCTGGATACGTCAGGGAGCATGGAAGGCGAGAAAATAGCCCAGGCCAAGGATGCCCTCACGTACTGCATCAACCGTCTCCACGGAGAGGATCGCTTCAACCTGATCACGTTCAGCACAGAATCGAGGTTGTTCAAAGAGAGGTTGGTTCCGGCTTCCGAATACCGGAGGGACGCCTTGAGCTATGTCGAAGCCATCAGCGCCAAGGGCGGCACCAACATCAACGATGCCCTGAACGACGCCCTCACCATGGAAACTCATGAAGACCGTCCGGTGAGTATTGTATTCCTCACAGACGGACTGCCCACGGCAGGTGTGACGGATGTGGGTCAAATTCTCAAGAATGTGTCCAAGGCGAACAAGAACCGGGTGAAGATTTTCACCTTCGGTGTGGGCTACGACGTGAACACGATGCTGCTGGATAAGATTGCAGCCGGCAGCCGGTCGGTGTCCGACTACATCGAGCCCAACGAGAATATCGAGGAAAAGATTTCCGGATTCTACGATAAGATCAGCCACCCGGTACTTACCGACCTGACCATCGATTACGATGGCGTCGATGTGGAAGACGTGTGTCCCAAAACACTGCCCGATCTGTTCAAGGGTTCCCAACTGACGATCTTTGGGAGATTTTCCCAAGAAAAAAACGTCGAGGTGACGTTGAGGGGTCGGGTCGCGAATCAGGAGAAAGCGTACACGTACACCGCCGATTTTTCGGCGGACGGTGACGATTATGTTTTCTTGCCGCATCTCTGGGCGACCCGGAGGATCGGGACCCTGATGGATGAGATCAGGCTCCATGGCGAAAATCAGGAACTCGTCGATGAGATCGTTCGTCTGAGTAAGAAGTACGGTGTGATGTCGCCTTATACATCTTACCTGGTGCAGGAAGAAGACTTCCTGGCAGACGGGAATCCCCAAACCTTACCCGGTATGATGCCCGCCCCCGCGTCTGGACGGGGCAACACGGCCTTTGAATCCGCCGGCGCGGGTAAAAAAGCAGAATCAATCGTTGTTAGCGCACCCATGGATAAAGGAACCCATGCCGTACGGCTGAGCAAGCGGTCGCGGGAGATGAAGGAAGCGTCGGCTGTGGCCGATGAGGCGACTGTGCGGTATGTCGGAGCTCGAACGTTCTATCTACGGGATGGATTCTGGATGGACGGTGAGTATACGGACGAGAAAACCCTGGACATCAAGTATGCCAGCCAAGCGTACGTGAACCTGATGCTCACGTTTCCCGATGCGGCCAAGTTCTGTGCGTTGGGAGAGACTGTAATTTTCAAGTATAAGGGAGTGTTTGTAAAGATTTCCGACAAAGGCAGGGAGGATATTGCAGAGAAGGAGTTGAAGCGGTTGTTGGGATAGTTCACGGTAAATAAAGAAACTAAAAAAAGGGATGCCATCTTCATGTTAGATGGCATCCTTATTTGCTTTATCGATCTATTTGCTTTTTCGCGTATCGGGCTACGTCTTCATGCGTGGCGAACCACACGCCTTCAAACGTCATCATGTGCTGAATCAGCTTTTCCAGCATCGCGATGCGGCTGCGGTGGCCGGTGTACTTGGGGTGCATGGTCAGCACGAAGAGTGTGCCTTCCTGATAGGCCTGCTCGAACTCGGCGGCCCAGACTTCGAACACATCCATGGGCTTGATGTGGGGCCGGATGCTGGAGAAACGGGAGAATCCGAAGTAGGGGTAGTCATCTAAAAGCCATTCCACGGGCAACTCGACGACACCCGTGGGCTTGCCCTCGATCATTATTTCGTACGGACGGTCGTCGGCCATCAGGCTGCTGTCGTAAAGTAAACCCATCTCGTTGATGAGCTTGACGGTATACGGACTGAAGTCCCAGGAGGGCGTCCGGATGCCCACCGGCGCTTTGCCCGTGATTTGTTTCAACGTATCGTACGATTTCTGCATCAGCTTGCGTTCTGTGTCTTCATCCAGGAACGCGTTCCGTTCGTGAATCCACCCGTGCATGCCCACCTCGTGTCTTTTCTTGGCGACGATGGCTTCCATCTCCTGTGTATGCAGGAGGGCGGTTACGGCAGGCACGAAGAACGTAGCGGAGATATCGTACTTGTCCAGAAGGACCAGGATTCTGGGGACGGCCGCCCGTGCTGCGTATTCACCCTGGCTGAACACGCCTGGTGATATGTCTTTATCCCTCAGGGCGTTGGTTTCGGAATCGAAATCGAACGAGAGAGCCACGGCAACTCGAGCTTCTCCCGGCCAGCTCTCGGGTGTCAGGTCTTTGCCGGCACGTACGTTGCTTACCATTGATCGGACTTTATCCAGGCTCCACTCCCAGGGCTCTCCGGCCTCTTTATCCTCCTGACCGAAGGCCGCGCTAATCATCCCGATAACAAAAAGCAAGGCAAAAATCATATTGGTACTCATCGGAACCTCCTTTTATCGTGTCATATCCTTTTTAATCCGTGTTGTTGCGAACCGATACGCTCATTCCATCCTTGATGATCTCATGTCCATCGATAAATCTTCGATTTCTTGAATTACGCGGAGAAGGTTTCCTCCCATGATCTTGTCGATCTGGTCTTCTGTGTATCCCCTCATGAGCAGATGATATGTGATCCGGGGAAATCCGGCAGACGATTCCAAACCGATGGGCGTGTTGGTTCCTCCAAAATCCGATCCCACTCCCACATGATCGATCCCAGCGACCTTTACCCCATGATCGACATGATCGATCAACGATGCGATATCGGCTCTCTTCGGCTTGAATGTCTCCTCCAAATCCTTCACCCGTTTTTCCAATTCGGCCGGATCATCCCGTAACTGCTGTTCCAACTGTTTCTTTTCTTCTTCTATTCGTTTGTCTGCTTTTTCCGATCGGGCGCGATACTCGTTGGAGAGGAAACCCGAATAGAACGTGGTCATCACAGCACCGCCGTTCTGGGCAATCTCTTGAAGGATAGGATCCGGGATGTTTCTGGGGATATTTACCAGGGCGCGGGCGCACGAATGCGAGGCTATGACCGGCGCTTTGGATGCCTTCACGATATCCCGTTGTAGCTGATCCGGTACGTGGGTGATGTCGATGATCATTCCCAGCCGGTTCATCCTTCGCACGATGTCTTTCCCGTAAGCGCTCAACCCGCTTTCTCCCACTTCATGGCCATCGGATGTATCCATCGGGTCCGTTTCATCGGACCTCAGGGTGATCATACGAATACCTGCCTTGTAATACGCATCCAGCGTCTCGATCTTTCCCTCCAAGCAGCCCCCGAATTCGATGCCCAGAAGAATGGCACGCTTCCCCAACGCATCTATCCTTTGAATATCGTCGGCGCATAAAGCCAGCTCGGCCAGGGATGCATGGGCGTTTAGATGATCACGCACGAGGGCAGCATCGTCAAGAATTTTTTTTGTAGGATTGTCCGCGTCTTTTTCATCGAAGAAAGGGAGGGATAGAGTGAAGCCGTCCAGGCCGCCCTTTTTCATCGTGATGAAATCATTTTGACTGATGTCGGTTGCCCTGCTCGGATCATAGTCGTCCCGTCCGCCGCGTCGAAAAATAAGCGGGTGGGCATGGGCGTCCAGCACGAGGGCCTTGTCGTGAATGATCAGGGCTTGTTGCCAGATTTCCTCGTCCACCTCCTGCGTAGAAGAACAAACAGACAACAGAAGAATAAGAACGAAGACAGAGAACGTAAACAGGGTCTCGTTTTTCATCGTCATACCTCTTTTATAATTTGGTTGAGTATGGTTTCATCTGTTGTGCGACCGGTTTCCGCAGCCGGGAGAGGAGTGTAAGTGTAAAGTGGAAAAATAGGATATCTTTACATCCTGTCCTCTCATAGTGCTTAATATTTATAAATATTATTTTTTAGCTATTTTTTCAAGGTTTTTAATAAAATAGTTTAAACTTGGGGAGTTATGGGCGGCATCCAGGACATTCCATTCCTCCCGGATGAATTTTTCCATAAGAGAATTAAAAAGCTTTCCCACTTTTGCAGTTCCCTCAGGAACAATTCCTTCGCGGATATTCCTTTTTCGTGATCTTCTCGCCAGTGATACGATGTACTGTTTTGGGTCATCAATCTCTTCTACGGTTCTTTGAATACGTGCTATGGAAACTCCTAAGTAATTTGCAAAACTATGACGATCTGCAATAAGCCATGCTTCCACTTCGCGAACAGCTATGTTAAAAAGAAGATCAGGATTTTTGTTAAATCGTATCCACTCTTTAATCATTAAAGGAACACATTCGCAAAGGTCTAAATCCGTTAGTACAACATATGGACTGAACCTCGCAGCCTCATTAAAAGAGTGAAGGTTGGATTTAATGTAAATGTTACCTCTTCTGCCTAAAATTTTTCCGATTTGAAGTTGTTGAACTTTGTTCGATATGATTTTACGGATGACATGTAACTGGACATCATCCTCTATGATTAAGTTAACGACCATACTCATCTTGAAAATTCAAATGAAAGTTGTTCGACATTTTCTGGAGCCGTTAAAGCAATGACGGATTCGGCAACACTCATGCCGGTTTCTAATAAACATTGAATTTCTCTGTCCGAACTAGCTAATTTGACTTCAGTTCCTTCATTTTGAGGAATGAGCAGGACGGTTTCTTCTCCCTGTATGCCCTTATTATGTAAGAGATCAAAACTGTGAGTAGAAAGCAGGACTTGTCTCATTCCAGATTTTTTCTTTTGTAGACTCGCAATGATTTCGGCAAGTCTACTCACTATTGCAGTATGAAGTGAAAGTTCAGGTTCTTCTAAAAGTACGGGCTTATTACCGTCGAGCAATGCCCATAGAAATCCAATTAATCGTAGGGTACCATCGGAAAATTGGTCTTCCCATTGTTTCGCTCCTCGAGGGCGCCAATGCTGATATATTGCTTGTAGATGAGGCATACCCATACTATCTTGCACTAAATCTAATTTCTTAAACTGCGGTACGGCAAGATGAAGAGCATCTTCAATCCTGCGAAAATAACTGTTTCGTATGTTTGGATTGATCGTATTGATTCGTTCGATAAAATTTTTTCCGAAGTAATCTTCTTGATTCTCTGGTGTAATTATTTGTCTTGAATTTCGGACAAGATGAGGT
>CAZTKR010000112.1:0-11613 GCA_964614115.1 uncultured bacterium
AACCCATTCCAGAAACATCAGCGCACCGTATAGGCAAGGGTCGCCATGATCCCGTGGATAGTCTCCTCGTTATCTTCCCCGCTAAGATCTGCCCGATAACCCACCATGACGGCCAGGCCGGAAGGAATCTGGTAACCCACGCCCACGGTCAGCGCCGTGATGTCGGTCTCGAATTCACCGTCCCATCTTATCGGTGCATCTCTCTCTTCCGCAAATTCCTCCCTTCCGTCGACCGTGCCCATCAGATAGGCGGCCGACCAGAACAGGAACAACCGTGAACGGCGGAACGGCAAAAAACCGGAAACGCCGGCCCCGTACAACAGCCCCTTGTACTCTTTCTCCAAATGACCGACGCGCTCATCCGTATCCGGAAACGCACCGCTCATCTCTCCTGTCAAGGATATCCTCTTCACAGCTGCAAACACGTTGAACCTCGGAGCAAATGCGTATCCCAGTGAAAAGTTCAGATCACTCCTGTTTATATCCATGGTGACCGAATGCGACCTGTCCTCCCACTCGAACGTGCCGAAGAACAGTGACGAACCCAGTACGAATCGTCCCAGGTGCAGGTTCACATAAGGTCCGAACATGTGACCCGGACTGATATCGATGTTCTCGAATCGATCGCCCTTGTAATCGGATTCAGCATACCAATAATGCCCGCCAAACGTGATGACTGTTTGCGATAAAAGAGGTCTGTATACCGCAATCATTAAAAATACCACCCATAAGCAAACCAGACGTTTTCTCATGTTAAGCTCCGTTCTATACATGTGCAATAATTATTTTAATCATTTAGGATGTGAATGATGACATGACGCCGATTTCAGCGAAACGTATATCCCACGGTGATGACCAGCCCGTGTATTTTCTCATCAAGGTCCAGGTCTTTTGTCTCCATGATCTCTGTACGGTATCCTGCCGTCACGCTCAGTCCCGGGCGAAACCGGTAGCCGATTCCCACGGCTCCTGATTTCACGTTCGTGCCATAATCATCATCCACCAGTGAAGCCGTGTCATTATCGATGGCCAGCTCTTCCCTGTACTTCATCGATCCGAATAAATAAGCGAAGGAATAATACAGAAAGACGGGAAAGCGGGGCAGAGTGACAATACCCTGGAAACCGCCGCCATACAGAAAACAGGTCTGCTCCAAATCATAATCGGCGTCGTAATAGAAATCGTCATCCTGAACCTGTCTGCTGTCGTCCTCCCGGTAGGAAAGGCTTTTAATGGCAACGAACAGGTTTATCCTGGGCAATACACGGGCTCCCAGGGATAGATTCAAATCTGTTCGTTTTCTGTCTAGGGTAAAATGTTCCCCGTCCGGATACATACGATATTCGTTCTCGTCGGCATCCGCATAAACACCATTCCGGCCGTAATCCAGGCCAAACGTCCCCATGTACAGCGCACCGCCCAGGGTGAATCTTCCCAGGCCGATATTGATATACGGGCCGTACACGTTGGCTGCATCCACATCCACATCGGTGTCGCCGTGGCTTGCCGTGGAATAGTCCAGCATGCCGTACCAGTAATGAGCCCCCACGGAAATGGCCGGCTTCATCTGTGACATTGCCGATGGAACGGTGAGTATGAGAACAAGGAGAAAGATGCCATACGTTATCTTCATGTTTCCTCCACCGTAGTGTGATGAACCGATCAGAAAATGATCGGCACATCCGGGCCTTTCTCTTTTTCTTTATCGGTCACGCGCAGATTCTTCGCCTCATCCCACGGCTTTACGCGATCCCCGACCTTTAACGTGTCGCTCTGTTCTTTTATCGTAGCCTCTGAAAACCGCTCTTGAACCTGCGTGATCTCGATGATCCCGATGATCGCATCCTGGGTTCCTATCGCACGTTCCTCCAGGTCCTTGATGACATCTCCCAGACGGATGACAGAGAGCACATCTCCCTTCTTCAGGCCATCGTCGGTTCCCAGGTCTATGAAAACGTTCTTTTCTTCGAACTGTACGATGGATCCCTCCAGGCCGATCTTTTGGGCTATCTTTCGGGCCAGGTCTGAGATCGCATCGGGCAGTTTATCTTCGCCGCCCGTGCATTTGATGGATTCGGCAAGGCCAACCATGCCCGTACGCACGCTGATGAGTCGCATGTTGATAAAATATGTATGGCCCAGCCGGTTAACGGTCCCTACCATGATGGCCCGTACGTTGAGAAGCCGTCCGATCTCCACGGCATCCTCTTCATCCGTTAACCCGGACATCTGGAAATTCTGTTCGTCCAGAACCTTCCTGATCTGGTCCCTTTCCGCTACCTGGAACCGGCCCGTGTTGAACAGTTCCGTTCGCAGCAGGTCCGTGGCCGCATCGGCCGTTTCCTGATTGATGTTCTTGGCCTCGAAGTCAAAAACGGCGACTGTGATTTTCTCCCGTGAGAATGATTCTTGGGGTAGGCCAAGGCTCAGAAAAACAAGGGGAAGAAAAAAGTATAAACGCAATCGCATATTCTCCCTCCCATCAGAGAATGTGTCGTACTGAACACGCAATAAAATATATCCATCGCAAATTGGAATGTCAAGTTAATTTTCCAGCCGTATCCTGCCCTGGGACAACGCCGATACGGGCAAAAGGATCGTCGGGCGTTCCACTCGAGGCGATCCCTTTCGCTGTAAAAACGTCAGAAACGGAATGGCCGTTAGACAGGCATATCAATGCTGGAAGGCGTCTCGCGTGTTATCGGACTGGATGAATCATATTATACAGTACGTGCAAAACAGAGCCCTGCAACCGCTCTATGAGGGCTTCTGCAGAAACCTACGCTCTCTGCGGAGGTTTAAGCATGGCAATCAGCACGGCTCCGGCCAGGCAGAGGAGACCACAGATGGCAAAAGCCAGCGGGAAGTTACCCATATCCCCCAAACGGCCACCCAGCATAGGGCCGAATATCCCGCCGACTCCGTAGGCAAGGAATACCCAGCCGTAATTCTGACCCACGTATCGGGTGCCAAACGTGTCTGCCGTGATGGTAGGGAACAGGGCAAAGTTGCCGCCAAAGTTGAACCCAATCAGGGCCGCACCCAGATAGAGCAGACCCGGCGTGCCCGCCATCCACTGGAATGCGATGACAAACAAACCCTGCGTGGCCATCATGATGACAACGGAGCGTTTCCGGCCGAAGGCATCGCTGATGGCACCCCATGCGATGCGGCCCAGACCATTGGCCAGAGCAAAAAATACAGCCATGGCCGTTCCGGCTATGGCACTGGCCGCACCCTCTTCGATGCCGTTGGCCATCAACGCAGGCTTGGGGAATAGTTTCATCAGGCCGATACTCATCAGCCCTGCACCGGCGCTCACAGTAAACGTCACAAGAATCATATAAAATTGGGGAGTCCGCAGCATCTCGCCACTGCGAAAATCGGTTGGCAAAGAGCCGCTGCCGCGCTTCGCTTCAGGAGGAATCCAACCCGTGGGCTGCCATCCGTCTGGGGGGAAGACCATCCAAACACCGCCCAGTACGATGAGGACGAGAAAAACGATGCCGTATACGATAAACGTCATGCTCAAACCCAGACTCTGGAGGAGATGCCCCCAACTGCCCGCCGCCTTCACCCAGAGCGTAGCACCGAATCCGAAGCCCGCCACAGCCAATCCGCTGATCAATCCTTTTTTATCGGGGAACCAACGCATCCCGACGGCGATGGGGACCACATAGGCCAGGCCGATTCCGCTTCCGCCGACGATTCCGATGAAGATGAAGAGTCCGGCGAATCCCGTGCCCCCAAAGAATCCGGCCAGGATGTATCCTATTCCCAGGATAATACCTCCGGCCATGGCCACTCTGCGTGGTCCGAACCGGGGCATCAGCCGTCCGGCCAGAACCATGACAACGGCAAACGTGGCCAATCCGGCAGAAAAAACACCCTGGGTCTGAGCACTGGACCATCCCGATGCTTTCAGAGGCTCCGTAAAAACAGACCAGGCATAGATGGCACCCAGACAAAGCTGGATGAGCACGGCACCGATCACAACAGCCCAACGGTTTTTCAGTTTCGTCTCTGTCATCTGCTCTCCTTTTTCATGCACGGCCGTTACGAAAAACGTGCCAGAACCCCGTGATGTATCTCTGACACGTTCATTTTTATGGATGATCGATCTGTTGGACGGTTTCTACAACCCGTATTTATCGATGATCTCCTGTTTGGTCTTCCCCAGGATATCGTATTTCTTCCCGACCTTGATGAAAGCGTCCAGGGCCTTATCCAGATGATGGATTTCGTGACCGGCCGAGATCTGGGTCCGTATGCGTGCCTGACCCTTGGCCACGACGGGGAAGAAAAATCCGATGGCATAGATGCCTTCATCGTACAGGTCTTTGGAAAAATCCTGTGAGAGTTTAGCGTTGAACAGCATGACCGGCACGATGGGCGTATCGCCCTCCTTCAGGATAAAACCGGCTTCTTGAAGCCCCTTGCGCCAGTACTCGGAATTGGATTCCAATTTATCCCTGCGCTCCGTACTCTTGGACAGGATGTCCATCACGCGGAGGACACCCGCGACCACGACCGGGGCGATGGTGTTGGAGAACAGATAGGGCCGTGCTTTCTGGCGGCACATCTCTACGAGTTCTGCCCGTCCGGACACACAACCACCGGAAGCCCCACCCAGGGCCTTGCCAAACGTCGTGGTAATGACGTCGATCCTGCCCACAACGCCGTATTTTTCATGCGTGCCCCGTCCCGTCTTTCCGATGAAGCCCGAAGCGTGGGAATCGTCCACGAAGACCATGGCATCGTACTTCTCGCACAGGGCGACCATCTCGTCCAGCTTCGCCGTATCACCGTCCATCGAAAAGACGCCGTCGGTAATGACCATCTTCAGACGCTTGTCCTTGTGGAGCTCGAGCTTGCTCTCCAGGTGCTCCATGTTAGAGTGCTTGAATGTGTCGTGCTCTGCGCCGCAAAGTCGGATGCCATCGATGATGGAGGCATGCACCAGCCGGTCGGAAATCATCACATCCTCACCCGTAAGAATCGCCTCGAACACGCCGGCATTGGCATCCATGCACGACGGGAAAAGTATCGTATCCTCGGTGCCCAGGAACTCGGACACTTTCCGCTCCAACTCTTTATGAATGTCCTGGGTGCCACAGATAAATCGGACGGAAGACATTCCGTATCCCCGGCTATCCAGCCCTTCGTGAGCGGCCTTGACGACATCCGGATGACTGGAAAGTCCCAGGTAGTTGTTGGCGCACATATTGATGACCTTTTTCAAGGACGATCCCGTGGGGAACTCTACTTCGATATCGGCTGCCTGGTTGGAGTGTATAAACCGTTCCTCTTTAAAAATGCCCGTTTTACGGATATCTTCCAATTGGTCTTGATACAATTTCTTTATTTTTTCGCTGAAAGCCATGGATCATCTCCTTATAAATATAGAAAATCTGAATGCGTCCGGCCGGACCCAGCAGTGGGCTTACTTGGTAAACTCCTTTACCAGGGCGCATATCTTGTTGACCGTGTCGAAGGCCTCAGGTGTCGCCTTATCGTCGGGTATGGTGATGCTGTACTTGTTTTCCAGGAACCGTTTCAGCGAAACCATGGAGAAGGAATCCACGATACCCCCTGAGATCAGAGGCGTGTCGAGATCGATGTCTTCATCCTCATCTTCCAGATACTCATCCTTCACGTATTCCAGCACGGTTTTTCCCATGTCATCCATTTTTTGTTCTCCTTCTTTTTTATTTTTCGATACGTGTTTTCACTTTTATGTATGTCCCAGTCAGGCCGTCACGTCCGTGATGCCTCATCTCAATCGTCTTCCAGTGTCGACGTGTCGCCGATTTCTTCGCCCCACTCCCTGGCATGGAGCAGACGCCTCATGATCTTCCCGCTACGGGTTTTGGGTAGCTTGTCGATATACTCGATTTCCTGTGGCATGGCCAGGGGCGACAGCTTCTTACGAATAAAATTCATGATATCGAGTTCCAAGTCCTTGCTCGACTCGAAGCCGGGTTTTAACGTGACATAAGCCTTGACGACCTCCATATTCACGTCATCGGGTTTTGAGACCACGGCAGACTCGGCTACGGCCTCATGCTCCAAAAGGGCGGATTCCACTTCGAAAGGACTCACCAGATGGCCTCCGGTGTTGATAACATCGTCGTCGCGGCCCACAAACCAAAAATAACCGTCCTTATCGATGCTGGATCGATCGCCGGGAAGATACCAGCCCTTGACGAATTTGGTCTTGTACGTCTCCTCATTGTTCCAGTAGGTGCGCATCATGGCCGGCCAACCGGGCTTGAAGGCGATGAGACCGATCTTCCCGAATTCGGTGATGGGATCATGTGTCATCGGGTCCACCACGGTTCCGACGATGCCCGGAAACGGTTTTCCCATGGAGCCCGGCTTTACCTTCATGCCGGGGTAGTTGGCGATCATAATCGATCCCGTTTCCGTCTGCCAGTAGTTGTCCTGAAAGGGTTTCCCGAACACCTTTTCCGACCAGATGACGGCCTCGGAGTTCAGGGGCTCGCCCACGCTGGCCAGGTGACGCAGGGAAGACAGGTCATATTTTTTTATGATTTCGTCGCCGGCCTTCATCAGAGACCGAATCGCCGTGGGAGCCGAATACCACATGCTGATCTTGTATTTTTCGATGAACGCATACCAGTTTTCGGCCGAGAATCCCTTATCCAAAACACACTGGGTGATCCCCAAGGCCCAGGGACCGATGATACCGTACGACGTTCCCGTCACCCATCCCGGGTCGGCCGTGCACCAATAAATGTCATCATCCTGAAGATCCAGAATCCATTTTGTCGTCAGGTACTGGGAAATCAAAGAGTAGTGAACATGCTTCACACCCTTGGGCTGTCCCGTGGTTCCCGAGGTATAATGCAGCACGGAGGGGGATTCGGCCCTGGTGGGAAAGATTTCGAAATCATCGACGGGATCGGCTTCTTCCAGATTAAATGCCATCTCCCTCTCTTTCAGGGGTTTTTTCCCGTCGTGATCCACGACGATAACATGTTCCATATAAGGCATCTGATCGATGATCTTACGTATTTTACCCACATGCTTTCTCTGTGTGATGATGGCCCGGGTCTTGGCATTTTCCAGGCGGACGAAGAGCGACTCGTCCCCGAAGGCCGAGAACAGCGGCTGGGCAATAGCACCTATTTTGAGAATGCCCAAAAAACTCAGGTACAGCTCGGGTATTTTGTCCATAAAAAGACAAACGCGATCTTCATTCTGAATGCCCAGGCCTCTCAGGAATGCCCCAATCGTATTGCTGGCCCTGCGCACATCGTTAAACGTATACGTTTTGGGCTCGCCGGCATGACCTTCCCAGATGAGTGCCGTTTTTCCCCCTTTGCCCTTCTCGCAGATCCTGTCGGAACAATACCACCCGATATTGATAACATCGCCTTGTTTGTATTCGAGTTCCTTTTCCGAAATAGACCAGTCGAAATTCTTTACTCGCTCATCATAAGATCCGATATTTGACATGTTCCGTTTTCTCCTTTACTTCGTTTATGTCTCCAGTATGACAAAAGCCGCTGCCATGTCTCGACCATGGGAGATGGAAAGTTGAATGTTGGTGATGCCCTGTTTATCGACGGTTTCTTTTACTTTGTTCTTCAGATGGAGCTCCGGCTTTCCCAGCGCGTTGTTCAGCACTTCCACATCCTTCCAAGCAAGACCTTCTCTCAATCCCGTACCCATGGCTTTAAGGAACGCTTCCTTGGCCGCAAACCGCCCCGCAAAGTGCCGGGCCTGAATACGGGTGTTGGCACCTCTCCGGCAGTACGCGATTTCCTTTTCCGAGAATAACGATTGGCAAAACCGGTCGCTGGATGTCTCCAGCTGCTTTTTGATACGATCGACCTCGATGAGGTCAATACCCACTCCACGGATCATAAAGTGCCCAACGGGCTTAATCTTTTCATCATTTGAAAAATATACAGAAAAACAAGTAAAAAATCAACGCTTGGTATTTAAGACAAGCGATAAGAGTCGGTTTGAAGCGCTTGACTTTTCCACAAATGCACCTTATATTTTCATGGTCTCTTATCATCTAACCGACGAACAGGTGCGCTTCACCGCATCTGCGCATCGATTTTTCTGATAACACGAATCGTTTCACGCATATCATGATCATTCACGTATATCATCCTGTTCATAAGATTCCCCCCTTTCATATAATCAGAGAGGAGCAGACATGGCAACGATGAAAGCACTGGTTAAGAAGAACCCGGAGCGTGGTATCTGGCTTGAAAAAGTTCCCGTACCCGAATACGGGAATAACGATCTCCTGATAAAAGTAAAGAAGACGGCGATCTGTGGTACGGATCTTCACATCTATAAATGGGACGAATGGGCACAACGCACCATTAAAACACCCATGGTCATCGGCCACGAATTTGTGGGTGAAGTGACAGCCACGGGCGACAACGTCTCACGATTCAAGGTCGGTGATCGTGTGTCTGGCGAAGGGCATATCGTGTGCGGTGTATGCCGGAGTTGTCGTGCCGGCCGGCCCCATCTCTGCCTCAATACCGTAGGCGTAGGGGTCAATCGAAACGGATGTTTTGCCGAATACGTTGTCATCCCTGAAAGCAACGGTGTACATGTTCATCCCAGCATCCCCTCGGAAATCGCCGCCTTCTTCGATCCTTACGGCAACGCGGCACATACGGCGCTTTCGTTCGACCTTGTGGGCGAAGACGTGCTCATCACAGGCGCCGGCCCTATCGGTATCATGGCCGTGGCCATAGCCAAACATGTCGGAGCCCGACACATCGTGATCACGGACATCAATGATTACCGGCTGGATTTGGCAAAAAAAATGGGCACCACACGGGCCATCAACATCAAACAGACATCCATCGAAAACACCATCAAAGAATTGGATATGATCGGATTCGATGTGGGGCTGGAGATGTCCGGTAGCCCCGATGCGTTCGCGTCAATGCTAAAGAACATGTACCACGGCGGCCGCATTGCGTTGCTGGGCATATTACCTCAAACGACGCAGATCAACTGGGACCTGGTGATATTCAAAGGACTTTTCATTAAGGGCATCTACGGCCGAGAAATGTTCGAAACATGGTACAAGATGCAAGCCATGCTCCAGAGCGGTCTGGATATTTCCCCCGTATTGACCCATCGATTGGCTTTCGACGATTTCCAGAAGGGATTCGACGTCATGGAATCGGGCCACTGCGGTAAAGTCGTGCTGGAGTTCGACCGATAAGGTTGACCGTAAATGAGGGGTGGAACATGAAAATCGTACAAGCAAAGAGTCCACGATGACATCGGGCAAGAGGAAACGAATCGGTGTGCTCACAGGAGGCGGTGACTGTCCGGGACTGAACGCCGTTATCCGCGGGGTTGTGAAAGCGAGCATCAGCCAGCATTTCATGGAAGTCATCGGTATCGAAGACGGATACGAGGGCTTGATCCAGAAACGGGTCATTCCCATGACCTGGAAGACAGTGTCTGGCATCATGACCCAGGGCGGAACGATTCTGGGAACGTCCAACAAGGCCAATCCGTTTCGTTGGCCTGTAAAAAATAAAAACGGGAAAATCAAGTTTGTGGACATTTCCGACAATGTCGTCGAATTCGTAAATGAACTGGGCCTGGATAACCTCGTCTGCATCGGAGGGGACGGGACCATGGCCATTGCCCAGCAACTCAGTCAGAAGGGTATTCGTCTGGTGGGCGTTCCCAAGACCATCGATAATGATATCTGGGGTACGGACATCACCTTTGGTTTCGACTCGGCCATGAGTGCAGCCACCGATGCCATCGATAAAATCCATTCCACGGCCATGTCTCATCACCGTGTGATGGTCATCGAGGTCATGGGACGCTACGCCGGCTGGCTGGCTCTGGAATCGGGTATTGCCGGAGGAGGCGACGTGATTCTCCTTCCAGAGTTGCCCTATGATATGGACAAAATTTGCGATGTCGTGCAGAAACGGAGTAAGGAGGGCCGTCGTTTCAGCATCATCGTCGTGGCCGAAGGAGCAAAACCCAAGGGTGGTGAATTGGTGGTCCAGCGTGTGGTCAAGGATTCTACCGATCCTATCCGGCTGGGCGGCATCGGGAATCTTGTGGCCAAACAAATCGAGGAAAAAACAGGGTTGGAAAGCCGGGTCACGATTCTTGGACATCTTCAACGTGGAGGTACGCCCACTGCTTTCGACCGTATCCTGGCCACACGCTTTGGCGTCAAAGCGGCAGGACTGTGTTACGACGGTGTCGGGGGTGTTATGGTGGCCGTTCGCGGCACGGACATCGTAGCTGTTCCTCTTGCTGACATCGCCGGAAAAACACGCACGGTCGAGTCCAACCATCCCCTGATCCTCGTGGCCGAGAAGGTGGGAACGTGCATGGGCGTATAAGCCCAATCTACCAAATCTGACCTGACAACGAATGACGAAACGGAGAAGAAGACCATGATCGACTTGTCATTGAACAGCGAGCAGACCCGGATTATCGAAAAGATGCGGGATTTTGTTAACCGATGGGTAATTCCAAATCGTATGAAATACGATGAGTCGTGCGAGTTTCCCTGGGATATCGTGAAGGCAGCCTACGAAGAAAAACTGATGAACGGCCCCATACCGAAAAAATTTGGCGGTAACGGACACAGCATCCTCGAAGGGAGCCTGGCCTCAGAGGAACTGGGTGCAGGCTGTATCGGTATCGGCATCTGCATCGATGCCAACACACTGGCATTAACGCCCCTTCTGCTCTCGGGCAGCGACACACAACAGAAAAAATATTTCGGCGAAATCGTAGAAAAAAAAGGCGTGGCAGCCTACTGTTTGACGGAGCCCAATGCCGGTTCCGATGTGGCCAGTATTAAATCTACGGCCATAAAAAAAGGCCAGTCATACATTCTAAATGGACACAAGCGGTTTATCACCAACGGGGAAGTAGCTGCGTTCCATACGGTATTTGCTCTCGTCGATCCTGAAAGGGGCGCCCGAAGCCTGACAGCTTTCATCGTGCCTACCGACGCACCGGGCGTGGAAATCGTCTCTCGTCTTAAAAAAATGGGACAGAACGCATCGGTTCAGAACGAAATCAAGTATCACGATGTGGAAATTCCTGCTGAAAATTGCATCGGAGGAGAGGGCCGCGGGTTTATCATCGCCATGAAGACTTTTGACAGGACACGAACGGGCGTGGCAGCCTTGAGTGTGGGCGCCGCCCGGTCTGCCTACGAGATCGCCAAAGACTGGGCTAAAAACCGGATTCAATTCGGAAAACCCATTGCTGCCAACCAAGCCATCTCGTTCATGCTGGCAGATATGGCCACCCTCATCGAATCGGCACGACTGCTGACCTGGAAGGCCGCCTGGGCCTACGATTCGGGCCTAAAAGAGGTCTCCCGTCTATCAGCCATGTCAAAGATGTACGCCTCGGATATTGCCATGAAAGTGACCACCGACGCCGTACAGATCATGGGTGGCGACGGGTACTCCAAAGATTATCCGGTGGAGAAGATGATGAGGGATGTGAAGTTGTGCCAGATCTACGAGGGGACAAACCAGGTTCAGCAGCTGGTGATTTCCAAGTCCATCTTAAAATGATATTCTGTTTCAGGCAGGATCGTGACTGGGA
>CAZTKR010000113.1:0-5481 GCA_964614115.1 uncultured bacterium
GGCCGACACCTGTTTTTCCAGTTTGGCGGGATGCCACTCGTCATCCACATCCAGGAACGTGATCCAGGACCCCGATGTCTCCCGAATTCCCAGATTTCGAGCCGTGCTGATTCCCTGGTTTTCCTTCCAGATATATCGGACCTTGGAATCGTATGCACGGACGACATCTTCCGTACCGTCCGTAGAACCGTCGTCGATGATCACAATGTCATCGGCCGGACGGGATTGTGCTAGAACGGATCGGACGGCCCGTTCGACCAAATCGTAACGATTAAACGTGGTAATGATCACGGAGATTGTAGAATCACTGGCCATCGTGCCTCGTCCAGGATATTAAAATAATGGGCTCTGCCATACTCGGAAGAACCATGCCGATATAACTCGATCTTCATTCGAAGCAGGTTGCAATGGGTAACCGGAGTCAATTAGAATCCGGGGGGATTATCATGTTCTGATGCTGATTATCGGGCTTCGACACTTCTGGAGCTCGATTTCCGTCGTGATAGATAGATCATCAGTTCGAGACCACTGATACCTACCAGGATAGCGACCAATCCCCACAAAAAGAGCCGACCATGAATAGGAATGGGAAGACGGCCACGGATTAGAAGAAATCCCAGGATGAGGCCTCCACACATATTGATTGAAATGGCACCCCCCAGTCCCAAGCCGACGAGTCCCCCTTCCTTTCGATAGCATTCCATCACCAGGGCGATGCCGATTCCCAACAGCACGCCCCCCAGAATGCGGGCGTAAAATGCCTGTTCGACGAGGGGCACCCCCAACAGGCGGACAATACCGGTCGTGTACATGATAAGCAACAACCCCAGAATAAAGTTAATAACCGCATCCACCCAGAGTATCATCGATCGTTTCATGCTGCCCTCATTGTTGAGAAAATCCACAGGTGGGTTATAGATTGGCTCGCAAGTCCGGCAATCTGTTCCGTGCTGCCGCTACACACAGCATAAAAAGTGTGAAGCCCACGATGCTGCCCGGTTTCGTTGGAAAACATCCATTTGTTCACGATACCGGACATGATTCGTGCAAGTGGTTATATGACGGAATGACCGACCCTACTCCTAGGGCATCGCGTGCCAGATGGCGCGAGCTACCTTCCAGGAACCATCGGACTGGCGCCTCAGTATGCGAAACAGACGCATTCTCTCCCGTGTCTCCTCACCGCCCGAGACGGGACGCGACGCACCCTGGAACATACCCCACTCGTACGCCCAGTTCCCCACGACACAAACCTCTTCAAACGTATGGATGTATTGGGTGATCTCAATCCGGGCCATTTCTTCCTCGTACGTCTCGAGATTAGCCCGGACAGCCTCCTTGCCCTTCACGGGCTCCTGACCCGGCTGGAGCAGCACGATATCATCCGTCATCAGAGACACCAGCGTCTCTATATCGTATTCTTTGGAAGCTGCCATGTCCCGCTGGTGGAGCTTGTCGATCTCTGCCAGCGCCTGTTGGTGGGAGGCATCATCCCCGCTACGACACATGCAAAACAAACCCACGGCAAGACTCATCATAAGTATATAGATAAAGGAGACATTCATTATTCTTCCTCCTTTCCATAAGCGACACTCTTACGACGGTATGGATACACCATCGGTACCTCTATACAGCTACACGATGCACACGTCAGCGACAGATTAATCTCAGAAATTCCATGCGCGTCGACGATCTCCTCTCAAAACTCCCCAGCATCGTCGATGTCTGCATCACGGTATTCTGCTTCTCCACGCCTCGCATCATCGTACAGAGATGCTGGGCATCGACGACCACGCCGACTCCGCTGGGATTCAATACTTTTTGGATGGCATCGGCAATCTGCCGGGTCAGCCGTTCCTGAACCTGGAGCCGCCGTGCGTACATATCGGCGATCCTCGCCAGCTTGGAAACACCGATTATTTTGTCGTTGGGGATATACCCGATATGGCATTTGCCGAAGAAAGGCAGCAGATGGTGCTCGCACAGGGAATAAATCTCGATGTCTCTCAGGATGATCATGTCTCGGGTTTCTGTCTTGAAGATGGCATTGTTCACGATCTCGTCCAGACGCTTGGAGTAACCCTGCGTGAGGAAACGGAATGTTTTCTCCGCCCTTTCAGGGGTTCGGCGCAATCCTTCCCTGCCGGGATCTTCCCCGATACTCTTGATGAGTTTCAAGTACATGTCTTTCAAAACGTTCCCCTTCGCTCTTCACGGATCGAATACATCCGGATGTTATCTTGGGAGATGGAATGATTCCTGTTCGATGAACGGTTTTTACTGGATGAACATGTCCAGTCGCTTCATCATTTCCGAGTCTTTCTTCGAATCCGTCACACCGAATATACCCTTATCGGTCAGCACCACGCCGACGAGCCCCTTATAAGGTATCTCCCTGAAGAGGACAGGATGGCCCTTATGTTTTTTCCCCTTCCATTTAGCCCCTAATCTCTGCCATATGGATTCCACGGAATCGTCCGGTCCGGGAATGATCGTAAAGTATTGGTATTCCGCATAGGATGCGTCTTGAAAAGTGGCATACACACAATCGGTCAGTTCGCCGAGACCCAAGTAGCCCCTTTTTGCGAATCCTTCGGACTCAGGAATCCTTCCATCCTCTGGAAGATCATTCAGCTCATCGGGATACGTGTCTGCCCCGGGTAATGCCTTGTCCAGGGCAGCCAGGAGTGCCTTCCCGTTGGCCTCGTCGATTTCGCCTTCATACGCATTCACCTTTACATAACAAACATCCTTAAGCAGAAGACATTGATACGGAGGCGAAACGATTCCTTCCACACCCACAGCCAGTGCCGGATTCTGCCGTGGCCGCTCTGCCTTGTAGACACCGAAAGCGTTCAGCCGTGTGCCCATGTCATAAATGTCCACCGTAACGACGAGATCGCCCTGGGAGATATCGCAGGATCGTAGAACTTGAAAATCATAACCTAAAAACAACTCCGCGGCCCCGTTGATGTACTCCCAAAGATTCTCCGGGCCGAAGGTCCGTACTTCGCTCACGGCTTTCCAGCCTTCGACCTTGGGAAAATCGCTGGCACCCAGGGACACTGCCAGCGCGACGAGTAGAACAAGAACGATTGTTTTTTTCATGGTAACACCTCATCCTAAGGTTTGTTTATAAGCGTTATCGTGACTTTATCGTTCACATCATGATAGACGGATGTTTCTTCAACAAATAGTGAATCCTTAAAAAAAGGTACAAAATTTATGCATATTTGCAAGCGGGAACTTCAAAAAATCGAATGGCGAATTTCTGCCGTTGGCGCATGAAGATTGAGAAACACCTAATTCATGATTCGGAAAACAGCGATTGAGCTACCGGTTTCAATTATATCCTACGTTCAAAACTGAATACGATTTTCCTATTCGAACGCGTGGCGCACTTAGAGCCGCACGTTCAAGGATAACACCCAGGAATCTTTTAAAAACGGAATCATCATTAGAACGAGACTGATTATTTCTTATACGCGACCAGTTCCACAACCGTCGCACCCCATCCGCCCATGTCCGGCGGCGCGTCGTGAAAATGCATCACATCAGGATTGGATTTTAGGGCATGGATAACCTCGTATTTGAGCCGGCTCCGTCCCTTTCCATGAATCACGCGCAACCGATTTAAACGGAGTGTCCTGGCGTTCTGGATGAAGGCTTCGATCATCTCGGGTACCTGCTCCGGAAAAAAACCGTGAAGGTCGAGGGTATCGGTCACAACGACATGGGACGGTATCCCCTCCACAGATTGATCTCGCCGGACGTTCTCTTCCTCCTTCTTCATTCCGGAGACTCCTGAATCCAACGGTCGATCCAGTCCAATACCGTCTCCCACCAGAGTCGCGCATTCTGTGGTTTCGTGATAAAATGTCCCTCGTCAGGAAAATAGAGGAGCCGGGATGGAACACCCAACCTCTGGAGAGCCGTGAACATCTGTAGTCCCTGGCCCACGGGTACCCGGAAATCTTTCTCTCCGTGAATGACGAGTGTCGGTGTCTTCACACTCTTCACATACCGAACAGGCGACCATTTCTCATAGTTCTTCATGTTGGCGTAGGGGGTGCCTTCGAACTCCCATTCCGGAAACCAGAGTTCTTCGGTCGCCCCGTAAAATGAAACCAGATCGAAGATCCCAGCGTGCGAAACGAAGCATTTGAACCGATCGGTATGCCCAGCCATCCAGTTAACCATGAAACCGCCGTACGAACCTCCAGCCACTGCGATATTTTCTGATTGGACATATTCGTATTTCTTCAGCACATAATCCAAGCCCGTCATCAGATCTCGATACGGGGTGCTCCCCCAATTCTTGGAAACGGCACTGCAAAACTCCTGGCCGTATCCTTTCGAACCCCGAAAATTAATCATGATGACAATGTATCCTCTGGCTGCGAACATCTGTGCATTCCAGCGGTAATGAAATTCATCTCGCCATGCCCCCTTAGGCCCGCCGTGGATGAGTAACACCGCTGGATAGGTTTTGGCAGGATCGAAGAAGGGCGGTTTCAACAGGAGCCCATGGACAATCCTGCCATCGAAGGAGGGAAACCAGAAGTCCTCCAGGGTGTTCATTTCCAGAGCATTCAGGACATTGTGATTCACGAACGTAATCTGGAACGTCTCTTCACCCCTGTCGTTACAGCAAAATATTTCCTCGGGCAGGTTGATGTAGGATCGCTTGAAATAGATGATGTCATCGTCGGGAACAGTACACAGCGACCGGTTACATCCATCCAGTGTGACCACCTTGATCTTCCCGTTCTTGATCTCCACAGAAAAGATCACCACGCTTTTCTGATCGCCGGCACTGTAGTAGATTTTATCCGATGAAATAACCCATACGATCTCCTCCACGTCGAGGTCGAATTCACTCGTTAAGTTGAGCGTGGTACGTGTCTTTCGATTGTAGAGCATCAGGTCGTATTGGTCGGATTCAAAGCCGGGTTTTTGCGTAGCCCGGTAAGCAATATACTTGCCATCGGGTGAATACACGGGCTGGTTATCGTTGGCCGGGTTCGGAGTAATCCTTCGGATCGTGCCACCGCTGGACGGAACGATGAAAATATCGTTGTTGGTGGACAGGGCGATATCGGCGTCTGTGTTGCGCACGAAGGCGATCTCGCTGCCGTCGGGCGAGAAGGCAAAATCGCGATGACTTCCGAGAGCGATGGGGGGTGTGTCAAAATCTCCGGGTGTCAGGTCCCAGGGCTGTCCGCCGGTCGAGGGCATCACAAAAATATGGCTCCTGCGGTCATCCAGCCATCGATCCCAGTGCCGATAGAATAAACGGTCTATGGCGCGGGCTTTTATCGGCATGGTCATCGATTGCCGGCTCACCTGCGCGCTGGAATCCAGACTGGACAGTTCCGGGTACACTTTGGTCGTGAAAGCAAAGTAGTGTCCGTCAGGAGACCAGATGAAGTCATCCACGCCCGTGGGTATACTGGAGATTTGCTGGGCTTCTCCTCCATC
>CAZTKR010000113.1:5491-11196 GCA_964614115.1 uncultured bacterium
GGGATAGCATAAATTTGTCGAGAACCACCACGGTCGGATAAAAAAGCCAGGAGCGTGCCGTCCGGGCTCCACGAAGGACTCCCATCGTAAGCGGGATGCGTGGTGATTTGACGTACCGAACCGCCTATACTGCTGACCAAATAGATGTCTGTAGAGCTCGAATTGGTCTCCATATCGTACCGGATCGAGGTATAGGCAATCCATTGACCATCGGGAGAAAGGACAAACGTGCCGATACGCTGTACAGCCCATAGATCTTCTACGGTGATGGCCCTTTTCTGGGGAAAAACGCGTTGCGTTGTACTCAGGAGAACAAGAATAACGAGGATAATCCGTCTCATGCTGTCGCCTCGTCTCGTATTTATTGATGACTCTTTGGATGCCGGATCGATGATATGATTGATACCCCGAATCCGGCACCACTGATATCGATGGTACAGAATGCAACACTTATTATTGACAAGAAGACCCGACCCCTGTATGCTGGAAACGGGCGTCCTCTTACCGCCAATGCCCCTTTACCCAAACCCATCCCCGGGGTCTTTTCTCCCAATGTCCGGCGATCCAGGACTTGCCGGGTCGGGATTTCTCCCACCGCCCCGATACCCACACATACCTGCCCCGGCTCCACTTCCAATGCCCGCTAATCCAAACGGCATTGGACCACGGCTTTGCGGGCCGGACCTCTGTCCGAGGGGGCGGTGGTTTTTTAACCACGACAGTCGGACCGCAGCCGATGAAGAGAGCGCTTACAAACAGTGATAGAAAAAGAAACGCGATGATATGCCTTCGCTTTCCCATGACAATTCCTCCCTATGTTCGTGAACGATGTTTCCCCTCCTGAGGCGATGGAGATATCCTCGAATATGGGCTTCACATGGTAGGTAAACGCCTCCTCCATTCGCTTTATTGTTAACAGCTCCCCCCCTGTTCATCCATAAGTCCCTTACACAGGCGCCCATTTCTGAATGAATTCGAGTACCTTTACAGGATCGTGCCCCTTCTCAACACCTTCTTGCGCGGGCTTTTCGAGGCTACCGGTATCCTGGGTCGTCAGTTGATGGCCCTGATCGTTTAGGACAACGAGTACCGGGAATCCGTTCTGGTAGGGATTGCCGACCTGTTCGTTCAGGTCCGGGTATTTGTCCTGCTTTCCCACATCGATCATAACCAGAATATATTTTTGGTGAAGATAATCATGAATCGACTTATCCTTATGGAAAAGACGGTGCAGGCGATGACACCAAATGCACCAGTTCCCGCCGAACATCAATAGGACATGTTTCCCCTCGTCCGCCGCCTTCTCCATGGCCAAGCGAATATCCTGTTTTGCATCGGCCGATTCATCGTATATGTCGGATCTCTCCGCTGTAATCGATGCTTTATTATCTTGCTGACAGCAGATGAATACCGAAAAAACCAGGCAAAAAACGATGAACATCGGTGCGAAACGTTGAAGAATCATTTCCCCCCTCTTTTTATTGCGGATTTTCGATTGCCTTCCATTTCGAACGGTTGATTCGCGACCTCCCATTCGTTTTATCGTGCACACGTCTGCGCCCTTCCTCCATCGATGCTGATGGTCGTTCCGGTTATCCAACCCGATCGATCGGTTGCCAAGAACACGATCAGCTCGGCTACTTCCTCGGGCTCGCCGATCCTTCCCAGAGGATGTGTGGATGTGCTGTGCTGGACAAAGGCCGCATAGGCTTTCTCATCCATGCCTCCCCGTCGGTGCAGGTTCGTACGGACGACGCCCGGATTAACGGCATTCACTCGAATGCCTTTCTCGGCCAGTTCCAGAGCAGCGCACCGTGTGAGTTGATCGATGCCTGCTTTGCTGACGCAGTAGGCCAGCACACCGGGGAAAGCCCTGATCCCCGTCACGCTGGAGACGTTGACGATTGCCCCTTTCGATTTCTCCAGATGGGGAACGGCAAGCTGCATCAGCAGAAAGACGGATCGGAGGTTGATGTTCATCATCGTGTCCCAATCATCCAGAGACGTGTCCTCCACCGTGCCGGAACCGATGATGCCGGCCGCATTGACCAGAACGTCCAGCCGTCCGAAATGATCGAGCGTCTGCTTCACACACGCTCTGGCTTCGTCCTCCTGGGCTAAATCGGCGGATAGGATCACCGTGTCAGAGGCGCTTCCGATAGACTCGGCCGTCTCCTCCAGCGCCGTTCGATCCCGACCCGTCAAGGCCACATCGAATCCCTCCCGGGCCAGCCGAATGGCCGTCGCCCTTCCGATGCCGCTGGATGCGCCGGTCACCAGCGCGGATTTCTTCTTGTTATCAACATGGCTCATCATCGTTACCTCGACTAGAAGTCCCACGGCTTACACAGAACACCCCGCACTTTCAGGTCAAAAAATCGGCTCACGTTGGCTGGCCTGATGACGGCCGCCGTGTCGGCTCCTGTGCCCGTTCCTCCCACGGAGATCACATCTTGATCCGTACGGATCAGTCCTGCATCGGCAGCCATCATGCAGAGTTCTACCGTGACTTTTAAACCCTGTCCCAGTATGCGTAATGTATTGGCCACGATCTCGTCGATGGCATAGGTTTCGAACTTGAACCGGAGAGCCCGGCTGATACCGGCCAGGGCATGCTGACAGGTAAGGATTTCTCCCCCCAGCGACTTGATTCGGTCTCGGTTCTCGGGGATGAATTCTTGCTCGTTTTCCCGGCGGAAACCCGTGCAGTGGGTAACGACGATGACGTGGTGATGCTTCAACAACTCGACGGCCTTGATGCCCGTTCGGCCCGAGGCGCTGGCCACGAGAATGGTTTTGATATCCAGCATATCCGCCCATTCTTGGACGAGTTTCAATGTTTCGTCGGTATTCTCAGGTCCGGGTTTCTCGAAGTATTGCGTCTGGTACTTCATTCCATTCCTTCCATGTTATCTTGAATCCGGTTCTAGAGGTCCCATGAAATTCTGAGTCACATAAATCGCATCGAATCCGTTGTACTTGCCCGATGCAACACCGATTCCGATACGATCGAAATCACCGTTCAGGATGTTTTCACGATGACCGGGCGACCGCATCCACTTGTCCACCATGCTCTCGCTGAATTCCCGATAAGACTGATAGCCGATGACCTCGTCAGTCTCGTGAGAAAGATATACAACGTGTCCGTTTCGGTAGGTCTTATAGTATGGTACATCGGCGATCTTGAGGTAATAATCCACACCGATATTCTCACCGACCACCGTGTTGGCTCGAGCCACACCTGCCAACCGAATTCGATCGACCAGATGATGACGCGCGGGTACGGGAGAGACATGCGAAAAATAATCGTGACGCACCATGTCTTCACTATGGCATCTGGCAGCAGTCCGCAGTTTTACATAATATCGGCATGCATCGAGGCGATGTCGCTCACGTACGCGGTTGGTGACATCGATCAGTGCTTTTTCCAGGAGATTCCGGTTCAAACGCCGCGGATTCAAAGGCTGGTTGACGGATTTCGGATTCACGTATTCAGATTTTGTGCCGGATACATGGTTCTGCGAAACTGGAGGAATTGCAGCCGTAAGGGGAATACACAGGAGCAGGGGAAGCACTCTGTCCCGTATCCGTCGATGTCTCAGGTATCCACGATTCTCCATAGTCTTCCATTTATACATTATGATAAAAAAACGTCTTCTCAATCTATCATCCGGGCGACGATGGTCATGTTCTGGGAATTGAAAGGATCCTTTCCTTCTGCCGTATACATGAAGTCGATCCGATCCCTGTAGTTCTGGACGATCCGCCAGCGGACCATCTTCAACGTGGAATTAAGGAGGCGATTGGCCTCGGAGAACGGCTCTCCCAGAATCGCAAACGTCGTGGGAAGCCATTTTCCCGGAAAACGCGTTTTCAATCTCGGCTCGGTTCGATACGCTTGAACGGCATGGACGAACAGGTCGATCACCGCTCTCTGGCCATCGGACGATTCCAGAGTCAGGCCGGACGGTTCCAAAGCTTTCAGAATGGCCTGTTTATGGGGCACGATGAGTGCCGTCGTGTAGGGCTTCTGATCGTTGTACAGCATGATCTGCCGAATATACCGACAATGCCCCATCAGGCTCTCCTCGATCCCCTCGGGACTGAATTTCTCTCCATCGTCGGAAATAAGCAGGCTCTTATATCGGCCCAGTATGACCAGGTAACCATCCTCATCGATGGCACCCAGATCGCCCGTACGAAGCCAGCCATCCCGCAGCGTTTTGGATGTCTCCTGGGGATCTCGCCAGTACCCTTTCATTACGTTTTCACCCTTGACGACGATCTCCCCCGTCTGCCCCCCGACGAGCGCATTCCCGGCCTCATCGCAGATTTTAATGTTCAGGCCGGGCACGACCGGACCCGAGGTGCCCATCTTCAAATTGCCGGGATGGTTCGCAGAGATGACAGGTGCCGCTTCTGTGAGACCGTAGCCTTGGTACACGGGGATACCGATGGCTGCAAAAAACCGCTGGTACTCAATGTCCAGGAGGGCGCCCCCGCCCACAAAAAAAGCCAGCCGACCCCCGAATTGATCCCGAATTTTCGAGAATAGAATCGTATCGAACAAAGAATGGAGGGGTTTGAGCAACCGCCATCCTTGCCATCGACCGTTGCGAAAACCATCCCCGTGATAGGCATAGGCTACTTTCAGGCCGAAGCGAAAGAGTTTATCGACTTTGGAGCCCAGTGCCGAGATACTCCGCTCGATATTCCTCTTAAAACTGTCGGACAAAGCGGGGACGCTCAGAAGAAAATGGGGCTTGATTTCCTTGATGTTCTTGCCGATGTTTCGTGTCGTTTCGATGAGGGAGCTCCCCATCTCGATGGAGGCCATACTCGCCCCGCCCGACATCAGGGTATATATACCGCACGTATGGGCAAAGGAGTGATCCCACGGAAGGATGAGCAGGGAGATGTAGTATTCGGGAACATCGAAGAAGGCCCTGGCCTGCTGGACGTTGGCCGTATAGTTACGATGGGTTAAAACGATCCCCTTTGCATCGGCCGTGGTCCCGGATGTATAACAAATCGTGGCTGCATCGTCCCCTTTCACCGATTGCCATCTCTGCTCGAAACGGTCGGGATATTTTTTCAGCGTCGCCTTTCCGGCATTGCGGACGGTCCTGATTTCAACCAGGTCAGGATCATCTTCACCATAGGAATCGAGAACGATGATTTTTTCCAGTTCCGCAAGATCGTTTTTAATTTGCAGAATTTTATCGAGTTGTCGCTTGGAAACAAAGGCAAAGCGAGCGCCCGAATGACTGATTCTGAACCGGAGCTCAGAGGGTTCCTGGAGTTTCACCGACAGCGGTACACAAATCCCTCCGGCGAACAGGATTCCGAGCTCCGAGAGTACCCAGTCGTTCCTACCTTCGGCCAGGAGAACAGCTCGGTCGCCCTTCCCCAGACCCATATCCATCAACCCTGCGGCCGTAACGGCCACCATCTCGAAGGACATACGGTACGACAACGATCGATACTCTCCGTCGATCTTTTCCCACAACATGGGATTGTCAGGGTATTGATCAACACTCTGACGAAAGAGATCGATGAGGGTTACGACCATAAAAAATGCTCTTACTTTAAACGATGTTGGATAATTTGTGAAAAAATACGAAAAAAGCGATGGTTATGCAAGCGGATTTTAGTGCGAGGATGCTAGGGAAAGACAGACGTCTTCCAATGTACCGTACGTTCGG
>CAZTKR010000114.1:0-11107 GCA_964614115.1 uncultured bacterium
TATCTAAGAAGAAAGGAGACCAGGAGATGTTCAAACGAAAAATCTCTTTTCTATCAGGGCTGATCATTGTTTCGCTCGTTCTATCCATGACCGGATGTTCCCGGAAATCGGACTTCCGGGTGGAAGAAGCCACCATCGCACAGATACACCGCGCCATGATGGAGGGGAAAACGTCCGCCCGCCGATTGGTAGAGCATTATCTCGAACGGATTGCCAAGTACGATAAATCCACGGGGTTGAATGCCATCGTGGTCGTCAATCCCAACGCGTTAAAATGGGCCGACGAACTCGACGCCGAATTCCGGAAGACCGGGAAACTCCGTCCCCTTCACGGTATCCCCGTCATCGTCAAGGACAACTATGACACGAAGGACCTTCCCACGACTGCCGGGTCTATCGCCCTGAGGGGTTCTATACCCCCCGATGATGCCTTTCAGGTGAGAAAGATTAGGGAGGCTGGCGCCATCGTGCTGGCCAAATCCAACATGGCCGAATGGGCTTTCAGTCCTTACGTGACCGAGAGTTCCATCCTGGGCGTGACCCGGAATCCTTACGACCTGGAGCGCGTACCGGCCGGGTCCAGCGGTGGCACCGCAGCCGCCGTATCGGCCAATCTTGGCGCTGCCGGTCTGGGTACGGACACGGGCAACTCCATCCGGGGTCCTTCCTCCCACAACGGCCTGGTCGGTATCCGGTCGACCATGGGCCTAACCAGCCGTGACGGCATTATCCCCCTCTACTTGAGGAACGACATCGGTGGACCCATGTGCCGAACCGTCGAAGATGCCGTACGCATACTCCAGGTTATCGCCGGCTACGACCCCGCCGATCCCATCACCCAACACTGTCGGGACAAGGTACCGGACAACTACACCCAGTTTCTCGATGAAGACGGATTAAAGGGCGCACGCATCGGTGTATTCCGGGCATACATCGAGACGGAGACCATCGATCCCGAAGTCAAGGCCCTGATGAACAAAGCCGTCGAAGACATGAAAAGGCTGGGGGCCATCATCGTCGACCCCTTCGTCATCCCCGATTTCGACCAGCTCCAGGAAGATATCTGGAGCGACAATTTCCAGTTCGACGTGAACAACTACCTGGCTTCGTTGGGGGATAGCGCACCCTACAAAACCATCGAGGAGATCTATAACGCCGGCCTGTATTCGCCGTACATCGAAGATAGGCTGAAACGTGCCCTGGAGGTCGATACACCCCCGTTGGAACGCGATCCGCCGGTCCTGGACCTCTACCGCGATCCCCGGAACATCCGTCTGCGAAAGGCTGTACTCCAGGCCATAGCCGACCAGGAAGTCGACGCGTTCGTCTTTCCGACCTGGAGCAATCCGCCCCGAAAAGTCGGCGATATGGAGAGTCCGGCCGGGGACAACAGCCAGATACTCTCCCCCCAGACCGGTCTGCCCGCCATCACGATACCCATGGGATTCACATACGGGCATCTGCCGGCAGGATTGCAATTTATCGGTAAGCTGTTCGGTGAGCCGGAGCTCATCAAATTCGTGTATGCGTACGAACAGGGCACCAAGCACCGACGGCCGCCTTCGCAGTTTCCGCCGTTGAGGTAGCATCCGATGGTATCCTGTACGGGCAAAGCGGATAACGCCCCGTTGGATGCGGAGCATCCATGCATCCTCGGGACAGATAATGCACCCGATGAAAATAGGAGACTGAACCGGTGAAAATTCTGGTATTCGCCATTCTGTGTCTCGTATGGGGATTCACGTGGCAGGCCATCAAGGTATCCCTGGAAGGATTGCCCCCTAACATCAGTGCCGGCGTGCGCTTTACGTTGGCCTTCGTCGCCCTCTTCTTGTACACGCTCTGGAGACGAGTTCCATTGAGAATCAGCCGTCGAGAGTTCCAGATTTTAACGGTAACGGCCCTTCTCGTGTACACACTGGACTATGGCCTGATCTACTGGGGGGAACAGTATATCAATGCGGGTGTGGCCGCCATTTTTTTCGCCACGTTTCCCCTCTTTACTGCCATCTTTACCAATTTCCTTTTTCGTCATGAGCACTTCCGTGCCGATCGGTTCATCGGTCTGGTCATCGGTTTTTTAGGCATCGTCCTCGTGTTCTACGATCAACTGGTACGGACGCAATTCAGCCTCGGAGTGCTCCTGGGCTCCCTGGCTGTGATCATCGGAGCAGCCAGTGCCGCTCTGTCCCTGGTCATCGTCAAGAAGTACCTGCCCTCCCTGTCCCCCCTAACGCTGACATTCCACCAGCTATGGATAGGAGGATTGTCTCTTTTATGTATCGGGATGTGTTTCGAGGATATGTCTTCGATTCATCTCACCCCCCGGATCGTCTCCGCCGTCCTGTATCTGGGCGTGGCCGGATCGGCCCTGGCCTTCGTACTCTGGTACTGGCTGCTGCAGAAGACGAGTACCATCACGGTGTCTCTCATCATTTACATCACGCCCCTGGTGGCCCTCATCGGAGATTACCTTTTCTTTCGGGAGATTATTCCGCTCCGTTCCTTCATCGGCATGGTCGTCGTCTTCATCGGAATCGGCTACACCCAGAAGAACCTGAGAGCCTTCCCCAGAGTTTTCCGGAAAGCAAAAGTATGATGATGTGACGTTTGCTGAATTTTTTATGGATGATAACGGAATAGGGTTCGCTCAACCGCACACGATTCCATCAATCCTCACTCAATATCGTTTGCAGTGTTTCGGCGTACTCCCGGCTGGGCTCGTCGGGCGTTACGAATTCAATCTGGTTCGGAGACCTTATGCCGATGCCAATCTCCGCGGCCCGCCTTATCTGGTCCTGTTCCCAAATCTTACCTCTTACCCGGGTCGATCCCAGTTCCTTCAGTATAGCAACGCCGACGGCATCCACGGCGATGCGGTTCGTGCCTGCCACCATGACATCTCCCGCCACCTCTTCTCCCGTAGACGGTCCGCCATCGATGAAAGCCCTGACGCCATCCATGACGATGATTTCGGGCCTGTAGGCCAGGTTTATTTCCGCAATCATGTCTCGGATATTGGTTGAGCCGTGCAGTTCATCCATGTGGTCCGAAGGGATGATGCCGACGCTGAGTTTAAGCGACATCGTGAATACGCCGCCGAATCCATGCGTCTTCAAGCAGCATGTAGAAACGATATACTCGGCATTCAGTATGGAATTCGGGACTGTAAAGCCATTTCGCCAGTGCAAATCTTGGCGCTCGAATCGTGTTTTGGGTGCAGTCTGTAGATTCTGGATTTGAAAATCCAGATCGGAAGCCAAGGTGTCGATTCCCTTGTCAGCGATGACATCCTCGAAGCGCTGGTAACTACGCTCTGCCACGGTTATTCCCGACGCACCCCGCTCTCTCATTTCAACGACGATTTGACCCAGCGTATCGTTATGCGTGGATGCAGGAGGCGGATCGGCCGTGTTAAAATTGGGTTTGATGGTAACGTGCTTGTCCTGAACCGGTGTGAATTCCAGCAATTGTAAAACTTGTTTTACGCCCTCGATTCGGTCTTGCGTCTTGAAGAGTGCGATTTTCGTGGTCGAGAGCGGCGTTATCCGCGGTTCATAAACATATGGTGTATCCTTCGAACACCCGTATAAGGCCAGGCCGCCCAGCGCCAGGCTTTTGATGAACTGCCTCCTGTCCAGGTCCTCGTTCATGTTCTCCATCCTCTTTACCCCTTCATTATTTAATAAACTTAATCGACGGATGGACAGGAGGCGCGTTCAGGTTTCTACGACTTTGATGATTTGAATCGGATTTCAATGGTAATCGAGGTTTCAGAGGTTCCAATGCGAGAGGAGATGGATGATATATTAGTTACACCAAATACAACGTCCTGCCCTTCGTTGATTCGAATATCAGGGGGCGATGTGGTCTGTTGAATGTTTCATACCCCCTTAAGTAAGACGTTCAAACACGGCGTCATCATCTACACCACATTTAAATTTTTTCATCTGCGATTAAACGTTTAAAATACAATCGTAAGCGTACCAAGAAGGCAATCTTCATCCACCGGGCTGATGGATAAGCGTCAGGACGGTTGGATCAGTTATAACGGCATGTCATCCTTTCCGAATATCAGGTACGCATTCGAGACGGTACCCGATAAAAGGCGCTCACTTTTTATACAAAAGCGACAGGGGGTTTCGGTACATGGAAAACAACCTTAAAAACAGTGGATAATTGGACTGCTAATTTTTTATCAAAATTGGTACTTGTGAATCTACCGATTTTATATTACATTAAAACCGATACTGCATCGTAGGCTATAATGAGCCATCGCCATGATCCTGTTAAACCTCAACCATACAAGTAAAGATCCCCTGTTCAGGCAAATCCAGTCCCAGATTCAAGACCTCATCGAAAGAAACATCCTTCAGCCCGGTTACCGTTTGCCTCCCACGCGAATCCTTTCCGAATATTTGGGTGTCCATCGTTCCACGGTGTACAAAGCCTACGAAGAGCTATGGGCTCTGGGCTATGTCGAAAGCCGGCCTGGCTCTTACTCCACCGTACGAAACAAACTCGGCCTGGCGACACACGACTATCAAAAAAGCCACACCGCATTTTCATGGCAGGAGGCCTCCTCGCCCGCGGCCGATAAAATCTACCGGCTGTATCGGAACATGGAACCCCGCTGGGAACAGCCTGTTCCCGACAAGGTCATCAACATGGCAGCCCTGGACCTGGACAAACGTCTTTTCCCGGTGGATGAATTCCGGAAAGCCATGAATCGCGCATTCATCGATCACGGCCCTGAACTCCTCAAGTACGGTGCATGCAGGGGTTACCGCCCCTTGAGAGAATACATCGCCCAGCGCCTCCAGATTCACGGTATTTCCATCTCCTGGGAGGAGATTCTCATCACCAACGGAGCCCAGGACGGTTTTGACCTGGTTCTGAAGTTGCTGGCCACACCCGGCTGCCGGGTTCTCGTGGAATCTCCGACGTATTCTTATGTCATCCCCATGCTCCATTACTATCGGGCGGACATCGTGGGAATCCCCATGGAAAAAACGGGCATGAATCTTCACCGGCTGGAGGCCGAACTGAAAAAAGGGGGCCACGCCATCCTCTACACCATCCCTAATTTTCACAATCCCACGGGAATCACGACGACCCAGACGCATCGGGAAGAACTCCTGGCCATTTGTGAGAAATACCGCATCCCCCTGGTAGAAGATGCATTCGAAGAAGAGATGAAGTATTTTGGTAAAGTGCCGCTCCCCATCAAATCCATGGATCGGGGACAGATCGTCATTTATCTCGGCACGTTCTCTAAAGTCCTGTTTCCCGGAATCCGCATCGGATGGGTTGCAGCAAGCCGGGAGTGCATCGAGCGTTTGGCCGCCCTCAAGCGCTACAGCGACCTTTCAACGAGCACGCCCCTCCAGGCAGCACTGGTCGAATTCTGCCAGAGGGGAAGTTACGACTGGCACGTCAACCGACTGCACCGATTCTACCGAAAGCGCATGCAGAAAGCCCTGGACAGCCTCAAGCGATATGCATCCCATCCCGGAGTGATGTGGACCGAGCCCTCGGGAGGCTATTTAATCTGGCTCCGTATGGAAGATGTTGATATCAAGGACGACGATCTGGATGTCACCTTCATGTCCAACGGCGTCCGGGTGATCCCGGGAAGCGCCTTCTTCCCGCAAAGGGCATCCCAAAAATTCGTTCGCCTATCCATTTCCACCCTCGACGAAGACGAGATCGAAGAAGGCATCCGGCGACTGGGAAAAACCATCCGGCAGATATACGGGTAAACGCAGGAACGATGTTACTGGAATTGCAACAAGATACCATCTACGGTCCGATTCAGTCCCGACGTCTGGGCAGCTCCCTGGGCATTAATCTGCTGCCGGCAGGGATGAAGGTATGCACGTTCAACTGTGTATACTGCCAGTATGGCTGGACTGACTATGCCCTGCTGGAGAATGCCCCTTTTCCACGGGTAAATGACGTCTTAGATGCCGTAAAGGAAGCCCTCCAGGCTTTGCCAGAATCGCCTTCGTACATCACTTTTTCCGGGAACGGCGAGCCCACTCTCCATCCCCGGTTTCCCGAAATCGCTGCCGGTGTCACCGACCTGAGAGATCGTCTTGCCCCGTCGGCCAAGACGGCCATCCTCTCAAATTCGTCCCAGGTTTCGAACAATACCGTCTGCGAAGCTCTGGGACAACTGGACGTCAGAATCATGAAGCTGGATGCGGGCCGGGCAAACACGTTTGAGACATACAACCAGCCCTGCCGGGGTATTTTCCTGGACGAAATCATCGACGGTCTCTCCTGCCTCGGTCATGTCACGGTGCAGGCGCTCTTCACAGGAGGAAAACTCGGCAACTTCCGGACGAAGCATCTGTCCGAGTGGATCGAAAAGCTCAAGCGAATCAAACCCGTCGATGTGCACGTATACACGCTGGACAGAGATTGTCCGTCCGATGCCATCACGAAACTGACATGGGATGACCTGCAACAGATTCAGTCCAAGGGTAACATGCACGGAATTCCGATTTCCATATTTTAAATAGAAGGATCAGAGTCCGTCAAAAACCATCGTAGTCGAAACCAGATTAGGAGAAACCACACATGAACGTAGAATCCATACTAGCCTCCAGGACTCAGAATATGAAAGCCAGCGCCATCCGAGAACTCTTGAAGCTGGCCGCTCAGCCTGATATGATCTCTCTCGGAGGTGGGTATCCGGCTCCAGAAAGCTTTCCGCTGGACATGCTGGATGAATTAACGCTCAAGGTTGTTCAGAAATACGGTGCCAAGGCGCTTCAGTACGGACCCACCGAAGGCTTCCTGCCCTTTCGTGAAGCCCTTGTCACGTACATGAAAAAGAAGGGCTTCGATGTCTCTCTGGACGATATCCTCATCACCAGCGGATCACAGGGATTCCTGGACGCTATCGGCAAGATTTTTATCTCCAAGGGTGACTGCGTGGCCGTCGAGGCGCCCACGTATCTTGGAGCCATCCAAGCCTTCAACGCGTACGAGCCGACCTATATCTGCATGGAAACCGACGAGCACGGCGTTCTCCCCGAATCCGTCGAAGACGTCCTGAAGAAGCATCGCATCAAGTTCATCTATCTGGTGCCTACATTCCAGAATCCCACGGGTAGAACCATCCCCCTGGATCGCCGGGAGGCCATCGCCGACATCGTCCAGCGCCACGATGCCCTGCTCATCGAGGACGATCCTTACAGTGAACTCAGGTACCGTGGCGATCCCGTACCGCCCTTGAAACACCTGGCGCCGGATCATGTTGTGTATGCCAGCACCCTGTCCAAAGTCTTCGCCCCGGGACTCCGCATCGGGTTCTGCCTGGCCTCGGAGGACGTCCGCAAATGGCTGACCCTGGCCAAACAAGGCGTCGATCTGCACACCAGCAACTACACACAGGCGCTGGCAGCCGAGTACGTGGGTGGCGGATACCTGGAACGGCAGATACCCATCATCGTCAGCATCTACAAACCGAAACAACAGGCCATGCTCGATGCCCTGGACAAGTATTTCCCGGACAGCTTCCACTGGTCCAAACCCGAGGGCGGCATGTTCATCTGGGTCGAAGGCCCCAAGGGTCAAGACATGGCTCAGATATACATGAAAGCCGTGGAGCGAAAAGTCGCCTTTGTCCCCGGAAAGGCGTTTTTCACCCAAGAGGGCGACGGCATCGAAACCATACGGCTGAACTACACGAATACCGACGAAGCATCCATAGAAAAGGCCATCAAAATTTTGTCCGAAGTCATCCGGGAAGAAATAGGCTAAGTCAGAAAACACAGGTCGTCATCCACAGAGGACATAGAGAATGCATCGAGTCTCCTGAATTCCCTCTATGACCTCTGTGGTTTTCGTCCTTCAAGGTTCAAACAGATCATGACATTTAAAATACGAAACGTTCGACCCGGCGACACGGCGTCCATGGTCCGCATCATCAATTATTTCATCCGGGAAAGTTTTGCCGCCTATCCAGAAAAGGAAATCAGTTCGGAGTTATTCGGAAAAATCATATCCAGTACGCGGGTATGTATGGTCCTGGAAATCGACGGCCAAATCGGCGGTTTCGGATTCATCCGGCCGTATCACGAATCCGCAAATTTCAACCATACGGGCATTCTCACCTATTTTATCCTGCCTTCGTATACGAACAAAGGTCTGGGATCGAAGCTGCTCCAAAATCTGATGGATGCAGGACGATCTTTGGGGATCACCAATTTCGTGGCCCATATCTCATCCAAGAACCAGCAGAGCCTCCGATTCCACCGGAAGCACGGATTTCAGGAATGCGGACGGCTAAAAAACATGTGTGTAAAATTCGGCGACTATTTCGATATCGTATGGGTTCAAAAACAACTGGAGACTGCCGACAAATCCGATTAACCTAGCATTTAGATGATTCCCGTGTATCCCATGGGACGTGTGTCTTCAACCATGGGATGCGCCTTTTTTGGAGACGTGAAAAAAGTGATGATTATCAGACTCATGAGCGAGCAGGACCTCTCCTTCGCCGCCGAGAGCACGGTTGCCGAGGGATGGGCCAGCGAAACCCGGGAGGTGTTCGAGTCCCTGATGGCGTACCATCCCGGAGGGTGCTTCATCGCCGAGGAAGACGGCCAACGAATCGGGATGATCGTGGCCTTGCCTTACCGAACATCGGGTTTTCTGGGAGAGCTTATCGTGCGAAAAGACGCCCGGGGTAAGATGGTAGGCCCCCGCCTGTTCCATCACGCCATCCAGTACCTCCAGGATCGAGGGATCGACAGCATTTACCTGGATGGCGTGGAAGCGGCCACACCGTATTACGCCCATGTGGGCTTTCGAAGAATCTGTCACTCACTCAGGTTCATCGGCCCGATAAAGGGCCGGGCGCATCCTTCTGTCAGGCCCATGAGCGCCCAAGATTTGGATGCCGTGGCGTCGATGGACCAAAAATACTTTGGCGATGACCGTCGATTTTTCCTGGAATGGAAGTGGTCCCACTACCCGGCGTACTGCAAAGTAATGGAATCGGGGAACCGCATTACCGGCTTCATCTTGGGCATGAAGGGAGACGGCATCGTTTGCGCCGGCCCGTGGGTGGTTGAGGAATCCGTCCAGCGTCCCGTCGATCTTCTGGAGAGCCTTGCTCTTGAGACGGGTGAGACCGAGATCAGGATCGGTGTTCTCGAAAACAACAAATGGGCTCTTCAAACTGTCCGGGCCATCCCATCCCTCAGAACACAACATGCCATCTGGCGCATGGTTCTGGGAACGTCGGAACGCCTCGGTGTGTCCGAGGCATGCTGGGCCATCGGCTCGCCTGCCAAGGGCTAATCAATACCGCGTATTTTGCCCGCTTGCATTTTAAACCTTGCATTTTACCTGTTTAACGTTATATTTGCTAAATTCGATGCCGTATTAGGGTATGAGGCATCGTGCATATTGCGGCGCGAACAGGAAAAATGAACTATTACCAGGCACACGATGAGAAAGCTGTTTAACATATACCGCAACGCCTACTCAGGTCTCCCCAGATCGGCTTGGCTTCTCTCGGCCGTTGTGCTCGTGAATTACAGCGGCTCGATGGTTCTCTTCTTCATGACCCTATACCTTACCCGGAAGCTCGGTTTTCCGGTTTGGCAGGCCGGAAGAATGATCAGCATCTATGGCCTGGGCTCCTTGCTGGGATCGTACCTGGGCGGCTGGCTGAGCGATTTCATCGGCACAAAACGCGTACAATTCTTCAGCCTTCTCTTCGCCGGATTCGGATACATCGTTCTGGGTTATCTGCGCTCGCCCGTCGCCCTGGGCATCACGATGTTTGTCCTGGCCATCATTGCCGAATCGTTCCGCCCTGCCAATGTCACAGCCATGGTCGAGGTTTGCCCGCCGCAAATCCGACCCCGGGGATTTGCCCTCAACCGTCTGGCCGTCAACCTGGGTATTACCATCGGACCTGCCATCGGCGGATGGCTGGCCGTGATGGACTACATGTATTTATTCTGGGTGGACGGATTGACCTATATAGGCGCCGCTATTCTGTTCTTCCTTCTGTTCCGCAGCGATGGCGACGTCATAAGCTCTGCCAAGAAGAAAGACACGCCAACCAACGCCTCACCATGGAAAGACCGGCCGTTTCTCATCATCCTGGGAGCCTGCTTTCTCATAGGTATACTCTTCTACCAATTATTCAACACCTGGCCTCTCTATCTCCGGGAGTATTTCGGCCTTTCTGAAGACCGCATCGGTCTTCTCCTGAGCATGAACGGCATCATGATCGTACTCATCGAAATGCCCCTCATCCATCGCCTGGAGAAAACCAACCCGCTGCGGATCATATCGTGGGGATCGCTCCTCCTTTTCAGCGGATTCGTTCTGTTGCCCTTCGGCCGGGGGTATGCGTACGCCGCTCTGATGGTTGTCATCTGGACGATGGGAGAGATCATGGCCCTGCCGCTAACCTCGACTTTCATCGCCGGCCGTGCCCCGGATTACAGCCGCGGTAAATACATGGGCATTTATTCATTTGTTTTTGCTTCTGCGTTCGTGGCCGGCCCTGCGTTGGGCACGTGGATCTATGAGACCCTGGGGCCTTTTTACCTGTGGACGGGGCTCGGAGGTATCGGCGTTATCGTGTGGGCAGGTCTTCGCGTCGTCGACCGGTTGGTCAGCCGGGAACACGCCCCCGTATCCGATTGACGATCCTTAAAACCGACAGCAAGGCCGTAAATCCATCGGGGATGGATGCCGCAGACGTGGGCATTTGGATGATACGGGTAAAAAAAGCGGATACCATCGATGTCGCCGTAAACTGATTAGCGATTGATTCACAGATGGGAAATCGAAGCTTGGATGACATCGATCATTCGGGAATGAGATAAATCGACGGAAAGTAAGGGTGACAACTCAGGACGCCCATGCGTTAATAAGTTTTCTCTCTGTCCTGACTCTTATGCCATAAGTGACCTGATTCAGAATATCCGCGAAGATAGTCACATTCTCATATCTACAAATCAGAACCCTTCTCCGACGTTGATACTGAATAATACAGCGACGCGAAGGCCAGTTCAATACATATACAAGAAAAAATCCTATTCATGAAAAAACCCTGCCGCTCCAGCAG
>CAZTKR010000115.1:0-10998 GCA_964614115.1 uncultured bacterium
ACAAAATCAGGAGGATTTGTCCTGCAGAACTTCCGTCCGAGACAACCGCCTACCTTCAGAAGATCGCCGTCGAGGCGTTCCATGTACTGAACGTACACGATTATGGCCGTGTCGATATTCGGTTAGACCAATACAATCAACCGTTTATTCTCGAAATGAATTCCATGGCGAGTATCAATCCGAGTTCATCGTTTGTCCATGCTGCAAAAACGGGTGGATACAACTATAACCGGCTCATCAATGAAATTGTCAAAGTCACGGTCGAGCGGTACGGAATCGAGGAACCCGAATTTTTCGGTGAAAAAAATAGTTACCTTAAGAAAAACGGCCCGATTGTATGATAACGATATTGTCCAGGAGAATATTATGTCTGTTGTAAAAGATCCCCGTTCACCCATGTACGTCCCCGAGGAAAACAGGAAAATCGCTCGTGAGAGGGCCAAGAAACATGTTGAGATGATTGCGGATTATCTTGATTTTAAAGATCAGATTCCTACGGGATATAAACGATGGGAACGGGCTCAGAAAAACAAAGAACGTGCATTGGAGGTCATGGACAGTTCTCGTGAGGACTGGCTGGATTATCGCTGGCATCTGAAGCATGCCATCGCTGATGTGAAGACATTGTCCAAGATTATCCACCTGTCGGATCAGGAGATCAAAGATATTGAAAAAACGGCTACCCAGTATCGATGGCAGATTTCACCGTATTATGTCAGTCTGATGGATCCTCAGGACCGGTCGTGTCCGATTTTTCAGCAGTCCGTACCCACGATACACGAGTATCTGAGCAAAGAAGAGAGGGAGGATCATTATGCCATGGTCTACAATTCCCCGGCACCCCTCATCACCCGTCTCTATCCCGACCGTGTGATTATCAACGTGACGAATATCTGTGCCATGTTCTGCCGGCACTGCTTGCGAAAGAAGGACATTGCCCTGAAAGATACGATCTATCCTAAGGAGGACATACGTGCAGCCCTCGACTATATTGCGGGTTGTCCGGAGATTCGTGACGTGCTCCTGACCGGAGGAGACGCGCTGGCCTTGTCCGACGACTACATCGATTGGATTCTGACCGAGTTGGAGGCCATTCCCCATATTGAAATCACGCGGCTGGGCTCCCGGATGCTGGCCACGCTGCCCATGCGTGTAACCCCTGAACTTTGTGATATGCTCAGCCGGCACAAACCGGTCTACCTGAACACGCAGTTTAACCATCCCCTGGAAATCAATCCTGAATCTGAGGCGGCCGTGGATCGCTTGATCTCAGCTGGCGTGGTGGTGGGAAATCAATCCGTCCTCCTCAAAGGCATTAACAACGATAAGCATGTCATGAAGAAGTTGGTTCACGAACTTCTCAGAATACGTGTGCGTCCTTACTACATCTTCAACTGCAAGAAACTCCAGGGCATCCGGCACTTTCGGGCATCGGTGGCCGAAGGACTCAATATCATCGAAAACCTTCGCGGGTATACATCGGGTCTGGCCGTGCCCACGTTCATCATCACAGCACCCGAGGGGAAGGGAAAGACACCCATGGCCCCCACGTACCTGTTGAACTATAACCGCAACGGAAAACTCCTGTTTCGAACGTGGAGCGGTTACGTGTGCGAGTACGAGGATGAGATTCTCGATGCGGAATGATCGGTCACCTTTATTTGTGATGCATATCCAGTAGAAAAGTATCATGGATAGACGAGAACAGCGTATTCTCTCTTTCATAGAAGCCCATGCCGAAAACCAGTTGCGGTTCGTCATCGATCTCTGTAATCGGAACAGTTACACGCACAACAAAGAAGGTTCGGATCGTGTCGCAGGAATGATTCTCGGGGTTCTGGGAGACCTCCTTCCAGAGCACCGGATTGTCCAGCAGGATGACGTGGGGAACCATCACATACTCCGGAATACAGACGATTCCGGAGCCATCTACCTGCTGGGCCATATGGACACGGTATTTCCCCCGGATCACCCTTTTCAGGGGTGCACCCGCGACGGCGGCCGGCTCAAGGGCCCCGGTACAGGCGATATGAAGGGCGGTCTTTCTGTTTTTGTGTATGCACTCAAAGCCCTGAACGAGGTGGAAGTCCTGAGTGGTCTTCCCATCGTATTTATTCTGAACAGCGACGAAGAGATCGGTTCTCCGACGTCCCGGTCCGTGTATATGGAAGAACGAAAAAAAGCAGCGGCCTGTTTGGTGGCAGAGTGTGCAGGTCCTCAAGGTGAAGTCGTCGTCTCCCGTAACGGCAAAATAGGGGCGAGGATTGACTGCTGGGGCCAGGACCGACATGTCGGCATGGGCAGCCATAAGAAGGCCAGCGCCGTACTGGAGCTCGCACAGAAAGTCGTTGCCGTGGAATCCCTGAACGACTGCCTCTCCGGTGTGAGTATCAACGTCGGCAGAATCGAAGGAGGGCTGGGACCCTGTACGATCCCGGCGCATGCTCACTGCCTCGTCGATGTACGATGGGTGGAAGAGGAACATCGGGATGTTATCGTGCGTCACATCGAGGACGAAATAGCCCGGCCTTACCAGCCGGGGTGCACGTCGGAGTTTACGATCCTCAACGCACGGCCGGCTATGCCCTCGTCTCAGAACACAGAAACGATGTTGGGTATGGTTCAGGAGGTCGGCCGGCGCCTTGATCAAACCATTCAGCCAACGCATCGTCGGGGCACATCGGATGCCAATTTTTTCGGTGCCATGGGTATCCCCACCATCGACGGATGGGGTCCTGTCTGTCAGAAAGACCACACACCCGATGAGAACATCGTGATCTCCAGTCTGTCCCAGAGAACGGCACTCCTGTCGCTTTTTTTAATGGAATACGGGCGCGCACAGGGAATGATCTCGTAAGTGCGATGGTTTCAGTCAGGGGACGATGTCGATCCGACAAAAAAGTCATTGGTCGGGTCCTTTTTTTATACAGGACACACCTGCCTTCCCTCAGTTTTATCCATCGCTTTTTTTATCTGGAATAAATGTCTGCATTTATCGAACCTCCCGAGAGGTTGCGAAGAGATGAACTCGCCCGATTAAATTCGACTTGACATAGTCATAAAATTAATGTTAATTGATAAGCTACGGCGTCTGTGTCTCAAGTGTCCAATCACATCCATCCTGTGAATGGACTCTACGTGACGATACGAACCACATCCGCTGGGATTTATCCGGCATCGGCTAACGTACGAAAGGGGAGATCATGAAAGGTATGAATGAAACCGGAGAGACGTCCATTCGAAAACACGGCATACTCGTAGCCATCATTCCTATCGTGGTTATGATGGCCCTCCTCATCGTCGGGTATGGGATGTATAAAATCGAACCCCAGGTACTCCTGATCGCGGCCGCTTTTGTCACCGGATGCCTGGGTCTCATCCTGCGTTTCAGATGGGAGGACATGCAAAAGGGCATCGTCGACAGCATCACCAAAGCATTGCCGGCGATGCTGATCATGATCTGCGTCGGTGTTTTAATCGGCTCGTGGATCGCGGCTGGCACGATTCCCATGATCATTTATTACGGGCTCAAGCTCATATCCCCCAAATTTTTTCTGGTCACGGCATGTTTTGTCTGCAGCCTGACGTCCATTGCCACGGGAACCTCATGGGGAACCATCGGAACCCTGGGCGTTGCCTTCATCGGTATTGCCCTGGCTCTGGAGATTCCCCTGGGGCCGGCAGCAGGTGCCATCGTGGCCGGCGCCTATTTTGGTGACAAAATGTCCCCGTTCTCCGATGTGACCAACCTGGCTCCGGCCGTGGCAGGCTCCAACCTCTTCGATCATATCAAGCACATGATCTGGTCTGCAGTACCTGCATGGCTCATAGGCCTTTTAATCTACTTCCTGGTCGGGCTCCGATATGGCGGCAATGCCGTTGAATCGGAAACGATGGATATCATCGTGGTTACCCTCAGGGACAACTTCCATTTTAACGTATTCCTCCTTCTGCCTATGGTCATCGTGTTCTATTTTGCCGTTGCGAAAAAACCCGTTCTGCCGGGTATGCTCATCTCTGCACTGGTGGCCTGTATTCTGGCTCTCGTTTTTCAGGGGACATCGATTCCAGACGTGGCCAAAGCCATGAATACCGGGTACGAGTCGAAAACGGGTGTGGAAGTGGTGGATAACCTCATCTCCAGGGGCGGCATGATGAGTATGATGCGTGTGCAACTGGTGGCCTTTACGGCCTTCAGTTTTGGCGGCATCATGCAGAGGACGGGACTCCTGGCCGTGATCTTTGAAAAGATCAAAGCGTTCACCGCAAAAGTATGGAGCATCGTCTTGACGACAGTGGGTACGTCCATACTCGCCGCACTGGTGACGGGAAGCTCCTACCTGTCGATGATCGTGCCTGCCGAACTGCTGGCACCCATGTACAAGAAAAAAAATCTGGCTGCCAAGAATTTGTCCCGGATCATCGAGGAATGCGGCGCCATCGTCGTGCCCCTGGTGCCCTGGAGCATGGCAGGCGTGTATGTGACGGGCACGATAGGCGTTTCACCGTTTGAATACTTGCCGTGGGCCTTCATGAATTATATCTCTGTCATTATTCTCATCATTTTTGGTTTTACCGGTTTGACCATGGCCCCGAAAATTCGGGAGGATGAAACACAGGTGGGCAGCTGAATGGATGGCCCAGGTTATTGGGTGAGAACATCTACTCGCGAATAAATGAGAAACACCGTCCAACAGTAATAAGTTATTAATTAATCAGTCGCTTACGGAAGAGAACATCACACGCGTCGGGATAAAACATTGCAGAGATAGGCAAGGGAAAGTTAAGGAATCTTCCGTCCGGATCGGGCGATTCGTTAATCAAAAAAACCGTAAGCAATGCAGCCGATAAACAAACCACTGCCGGAAGTCGGAGTTTAAGGCCGATGGCATAAGACGAGCGAGTACGGCTGCTTACTATTGGGGAGGATATCAGAATGTCAGATGGATCGAATCTGTGTACACTTATAAAACATGCCGACGTTTTTACACCAGAACCTGCGGGTAAAAAGGATGTATTTATCGCATCTGGAAAAATCATCGCCATGGAAGACAGTATCGACCTGGGCAGCGCCCTCGCCCCAGAGATCATCGATGCCCAGGGGAAACGTCTGGTGCCCGGATTCATCGATTCCCATGTACACATCCTCGGAGGGGGCGGGGAAGGCAGTTACAAGACGCGTACTCCGGAGATCATGCTGAGCGATATCACGCGGGGCGGTGTCACGACGGTGATCGGGTGTCTGGGAACGGACGGCACCACACGGACGATAACCAACCTGATCGCCAAGGCCAGGGGTTTGGAGGAAGAAGGCATCACATGTTACATTTATACTGGTTCTTACCAAGTGCCCGTTCGAACGCTCACAGGATCGATTCAGGATGATATTGTTCTGATCGATAAGATCATCGGTGTGGGAGAGATCGCCATGTCGGATCATCGTTCTTCACAGCCTACGGTGGAAGATATCGCCAAGGTCGCAGCAGCGGCTCGTGTGGGTGGCATACTCTCTGGAAAAGCAGGCATCGTGAACATACACATGGGGGACGGAACGCGAAAACTCAGCTTTCTGGAGGAGATCGCTGAGAACACCGAGATTCCCATCAGTCAGTTCGTGCCGACCCATGTGTCCAGGAATCCCGACCTATGGGCATCGGCCATCGACTATGCCAAACGGGGTGGATTTATCGACATCACCACCAGCATCACCAGGGATTTCCCTGACAATAAGGGAATCACTCCAGGTGCGATTCTCAAAGATGCTATCGATCACGGCGTTCCCGTGGAAAACATGACGTTCTCGTCGGATGGCCAGGGGAGCCTCCCGCTTTTCGACGAGAAAGGGGAATTCATCCGACTGAGTGTAGGAAAGGTCACATCGCTGTTCGACAGCGTCAGAGACGCCATTCTCCATCAGAACGTGCCCATGGAGATTGCCCTGAAGGTCATCACGACAAATCCCGCCAGGATATTAAAATTACAACGCAAGGGAACCATCGCTGTGGGCAAGGATGCCGATCTGGTCCTGTTGAATGAAAACCTGGAAGTCGATACGGTTTTTGCCCTGGGACGTCCGATGGTGAGAGATGGAGAAGTGCTGGTGCGTGGAACGTTCGAGGAGGAGCGGGATAAACCCTCCTAAATCAAAACTGTATATCACGGCCTGTTTAAACGATGAATCGTATCCGGTTATCACCAATTGTCCTGCATGCAATATCAAGAATGAAATTAGATGATCGGCAAATCTTGACATTGACTACCACGATGACCAAATCCTCGCACAAATCGTGTGTATATACATCCTCTGCCTCCATCAATCGTTTGTTTTTATAACATATAATCCTACTTTTTGTGTTGAGACGCCGCATCATCCATTGTATCGATGTGTCATTTTAGACTTGCAAGATAATTTAAAATGATTACATTATATGAACGTTCTATGAAGCCATTCACGCTCCGCGTACGAGATTCGTTTTTTCTTTTTGATTCTGGTATCCTCGCTCCGAGACCCTAAAAGCCAAATCCCAGAGTTGGAAAACATTGCATGCATGCCGTCAAGCTTAAATCGTATATCACACTGGTTCGTCCCTTCACATTGTTGGCTCCTTTTGTGGCCACGTTATGCAGCATTGTTATGTCGATGATCGTCCATGGGGAGATTCACCGTCTTTATCACCACTGGGGCGTTGTCCTGGCAGCAGCCATGGCCATGGCCCTGAGCCAAATGTGCGGTCAGATTATCAACCAGGCCGAAGACCCGGCGGAACTGGATATACTAAACGGAAAGTCTCACCGGCCCATACCTCAGAATAAGGTCACAAAATCGAGGGCCCGACGGCTGGGCTATACCACCGGTATCGTAGCTTTAGCCAGTGCCTGTATCATCGATCTTTCTTTTGGCGTCGGTATTACCATCCTGCTTTTTTTTGCCATCTTCTACTCCGTCGAACCCCTGCGGATCAAGAAGCGCAAAATCGTGAATGCGCTGTGGCTGGGTCTGTCGCGGGGCTTTTTGCCGATGCTGGTTTCCTGGTCTCTTTTATACTCACCATTTGAGATTCTGCCGATTGTCCTCAGTGTGGTGTTGTTTTTTTGGGTAACGGGCTTTCAGATAACCAAAGACTTTCCGGATATTCTCGGAGACAGACAATTCGGCATCCTCACGATTCCCGTGGTCTACGGAATCGACCATGCCAAGAGGTTCATGCATTGGATGAACGGTTTGGCCTTCGGTACACTACTCATGGCACTAATCACGCGTATCCTTCCTGTCTCTTTTGTTATGGCATTGGTTCTTTTTCCTGTGAGTGTGTTTGTCATCCGTGGGATTCACAGTAATCCTGAGAAACATAGAACGGTCGAGAATACGCCAGAATGGATGTTTTTCTACATCGGTCTGGCGTTTCATTATGTATTATTCACGATTGCGCTGGTTATCCGATGACATCGCCTTGGCTTCGATTGATTCGCATACACACCGCTTCCTTGACCCAGCCAGTCGTTCTGCTGGGACTGGTGCTGGCCGATGTCCGGATCGGGTGGCGATGGATCCCATACGCTTTATTTGCCGTCGTCTATCATGCCAGCGGATTCCTGCAAAACAATATTTTGGACTTTCGGCACGATAAGCTGGACCCGGCCAAGGCGCACTTCCCGTTGATCTCAGGCGAGGTCTCCCTGAGGCAGGCCAAGGGACTTTTTACGGGTCTCACTGTCCTTACATTTCTGGCTGGTCTGTGTCTTTCTCAGGGGCGATGGCTCTCGATCATTTTTCTGATTTCCCTTATGGCTTTTGGATGGCTGTATAACTGGCGGTGTAAACAGGATGTCCTATCTCCTGCATATATCACAATCGCCTTCGTTTCCTTGCCTTTATTTTGCTATTTTGCGTATGCCTTTCGGTTAACCCCCTTGGTGATTTGCACGTTATCCTATATGGCCTTTCTGATGCTTTTTCAGATTGCCGTTGAAGGATACATAAAGGACATCCAGAGCGATAAGGTCAGCCTGCTGAAAAGGCTGGGAACCGTGTATCATGAAAACGGTCGTATCGATGTCAGTTTCAGGACAAAATTGTTCGCCTGGAGCCTGAAAATCCCGGGATTGATCCTCTTTATCATCATATGGCGTCTGGCGGGGTCGGACATATGCTCTCTCTGGCTCGGATTGACACTTGCCTCAGGAGTACTGGGAGCATCCTACATGCTCTTGAAGAGCGGTACCTTCGATAACCGGAAGAGGGTGCGGTTATGTGCCATCATCGAAGTGATCAGTTATAACCTGTTGGTAGTTGCACTTCAGGGACAAATGGGGTGGCCCACCGCCATCTTTTTCATCTTTTATCCTATCGGGTGGTTCATCCTGTTCAACCGCTTGACCTGGAATACATGGATTACGCCGCGGGTTTAGAGTCAAAAATACAAGGGAAAGAATCGTTCACACACAGGGAAAAGTCCAACAGAATGACATTAAACCGGTTGAAAGAGTACCTGCGGCTCGGACGGCTTTTCAACGCTGAAATCCTGGGGTGCGTGTTTATCTTATCCTATCTACTCACAAGCAGGCTCAACGAGCATCCCGTGGAAATGGGTGTGGTACTGACCGCCTTTATCGCAGGAATCCTTGCCCACGTATGGGGATGCTACAACAACGATCGCTGGGACTTGCCCGTTGACCGCCAGGCTTCCTACTGCCTCCATAAACCCCTGGTATCGGGGCGTATCTCTGTTTCCTCTGCTGTAAAAGTCGAATTCGGAGCCTTGTTTTCCTTTGTCCTCATCCTTCTGGCCTTGTCTCCCAGACTATCCACGACTTTATACCTCGTAGGCTTTATCGGTCTGGCTTTGCTTTACAACCGGTTCAACAAATCCAATATGTTCATCGATATCATCGGTCAACTGTATGCCACGTTTTTCGCTTTGGCGGGAATGTCGGTCGTGAAGGATTTTGATGGGGTTGTGTTTCTCTCGGCCATTCTACTGGGTCTTAACGGCGTGTACCTGAACATCGTCGAGGCGGACCTGAAGGACATCGAAGGAGATGTGGTGAATGTGCCCAAGGCATTGGGAGTGGTATTCCAGGACGGAAAAGCCATCAACAAGACCAAATTCGACCTATTGAATGAAGTCTTAAAACTGATCATGTTTATCTTGATCCTTGTCATCCTTCATTTGGAAAACGCTGGAACCGGAATCTTCATTACTGCCTGGGCCTTTTTCCTGGTCAACTGGGGTGTTCGACGGGCGATGTTTGCCCGCCTCTCATCCGACCGTGAAAAGATGAAACGATACATTGCCCTCCAAGAGTTGACCTCGGTCTTTCTGATCAGCACCATTTACATGATTGTCCATTACACGATACCGGTCATTGTGGTTGGTTTTGTGGTGGTGTGGCTTACTTCGTGGAACTCGTTTCTCTGGGGAACTCTGGTGCGGCCTCAGGTTTGATTCGATGGCTGGCGTATCGCAACTTTTATTTAAAACTATTTTTTGATTTTTCTTATCCCAATTGTGTTATCGAAGGATAGACAGCGCTTCATACGTTCGGTTGTGAAATGTCCAATCGGACAGATGAGACCTTGTCAGACTCAGATAAAGGGCATTCAGGGCATTCAAACGTCTTATATATGGTACACAAAGATGGATGGTTTCTAATATGTCTGTGGGTGCTTCACGTTTAACAACGGATCATCATGAATGTGTGGCCGATTATGCCGAGCATTACTATACGTTTGTGAACGATCCGGATGCATTCCTGGTGGCTGAGCTTATCTCCAGATTCATGACAGGAAGGAAGGTTCTGGACCTGGGGTGTGGCCCTGTTCATCATATCCACATGCTTTTTTTGAGGAATGCCCAGGAAACCGTGGGACTCGACGTCGATCAGGAAAATCTAGATTTTGTGTCTTCGTGCAAAGAGAACGGACAGATACTGAAGAATCAGCTATCCGCTTTAAAATATCTGTATTTTTACATCTTGAAACAGCCGCTTCCGTCAAATCCTGAGAAGGCTATTCGAGATTGTTATGATCGCATCAAGACGTTACGGCAGGGGAGTTTGGTGGATCGTGTGAAAGGATACAAAAATGCGTTCGATTCTGTGATGGAAATAGGAAGTTTCGGCGGGCTACAAAGCGTCGATGAGTTCAAGCAGGCCGTGTCCAACGCGCATAGTTATCTCCGACGTGGAGGGACATTCCTGATGGTGAACTGGCTCCAGCCCAGGTATAGAAAGAATCCCTACCTTTTCAATGGTCGTGTTGTATCGCTCATTCAAGCATCGGATTATCCGGCTATTCTTAAAAAAGTGCGGTTCAAGCTGATCTCCCTGGATGAAACGTCGAGAGTCTCGAAACCCACGAGAGATTTGGGATACAAGTCCATCGTGTATGCGGTGGCGAAGAAATAAAAGGTGATCCATTTAACGAACGGTAAAGATTTCTGAAAGTTTATCCTAATCATTCGATCTTTCCCGCTTCCATTAAAAACCAATCGGCTACAAACTCTTTAACAATGATTCCTCTATTTTCGGAGGACATCCTCTCCTCACTATTTCGACTCAAGGAATAGTCTGCCCGACAGATACAGATTGAATAAGGTTTCAATGCCGATGATATCCGGAGAAAGGAGCGAAACACGTTAATCTTCAAATGTATTTTATGAATGGAAAGGGAGATACTGCCTCTTTGTCTCTGTTGAAAAGGTTTGAAGATCATTATCAACTTCGCTTGAACGATGTATAAACACAAAAGTACGAACACGTATCCATTCTGTCGATTTTTTACTTGATTTTTCTCCATCAATAGCTTAAAATTCAGGACACGTTCATTACCGTCCATGTGTAATAGAAGTGAGGCTTTATGGAATCGCCATCGAAAAAGGGATTCATGCGTTATAGCATACCCATCGTTTTCACGTTTATCTCATTTCTGACGTTCTTTCACAAGAGTTACTATCCGTTGTTGTTCGGTCGGTATAGTTTTGTTTATTTGATATTTCT
>CAZTKR010000116.1:0-10984 GCA_964614115.1 uncultured bacterium
GCCCGCCGAGGTAGTCGTCGCCTCGAAGCCGTAGGATGCCCGCTCATTGAACATCCTGAATCCATTGGTCGAGGCATCGGTGCCCCAGAAAGAGATGGACGAGACGCGCGTCTCCAGGAAAAGCGAGGAAGCCTTGGCAACTCTGGTGGGAACGACGCCCGATTTGGAGAAGGTGCTGAACCTGATTCCGGCCAAGGGTAATTTTTTCACGTACCAGGATGTGCACGAAGCACGCCGCATTTGCGTGCTGGGTCATCAGATCAAGCGTCAACTTTTTTATTACGAGGACGCGGTGGGCGAGCCCATCAAGATAGGAAATCTCTGGTTTACCGTGGCCGGTGTGATCGAGCCCAAGCCCGGTTCCACGGGAAAGGGAGGCGTGGGCGACAGGGACATGAACCTGGATGTGTACATTCCCCTGTCATCCCTGAATCATCGTTTCGATATCGATCCTGCAGAGTCCGAGGTCGATCAGATCATCCTGAATGTCTCGGACGAAACACGCATTAAGGAGGCGGCGAACCTGGCACGTTCGCTCCTGCAGTTGCGCCACAACCAGATGGAAGACTACCGCATCGTGGTGCCCGAGGAGCTCCTCCGGCAGAGCCAGAGAACCCAGCGCATCTTCAACATCGTCATGGGCGCCATTGCCGGCATCTCGCTCCTGGTGGGGGGCATCGGCATCATGAACATCATGCTGGCTACCATCCTGGAGCGGACGCGGGAAATAGGGATTCGCCGGGCCGTGGGTGCCACGCGCAAGGATATTCTGGGGCAGTTTCTCATCGAGGCCATTCTTTTGAGTTTTTCCGGCGGTCTGGTGGGCATTCTGTTCGGATTTCTGATGACCAAGGCCATTTCCTCATACGCCGGCTGGAAGACCATCGTGGATATAGGCTCCATCCTTCTGGCGTTCTGCGTCTCGGCCAGTGTGGGCATTGTGTTCGGTATCTATCCGGCGCGCAAAGCGGCTCTTTTAGACCCCATCGAGTCATTACGGTATGAATAACAGGAGTGGATCAGATGAAGACGATCAGGACCAGTAGAAGGCCACACCGAAGGGGGGGCATGTCCCCCTTTTTTATTCTGCTGCTCTTCATGACGAATTTAGCCGCGGGACAGGACAAGCGGGTGCTAACTCTGGATGAGAGTATCGAAATCGCCCTGGACAAGAGTTACAGCATCAAGAGTCTGCGGGAGGGTATGACGTGGGCGGAGCGCAACCTCTGGGCGGCCAAGGCCGGCTACCGCACGAGCATACAGAGCAGTCTCTATACACCGGCGTACGATGAGGGTTTTACGCTGGTGGAGGTCGTGGGCGGGAATCCGGTGGCCAAGCAGTCCGGTAGTTTTCAGATGAGGGGCGTATTGGACGTCATCCAGCCCATGCCCTGGCTGCCCCTGGGCGGCGGCGACCTGACCTTCCGGTCGGAAGCGTATCAGCTTAATTCCTGGACACCTTCTACGACAGAGCCGGACATCGATCTGAAATCGAATAAATTCTACACGTCCCTGAGCGCCATCATGAACAAGCCGTTGTTCACCATCAACACGCTGGCCCTGAACCTCAAACAGGCGGAACTTTCGTACGAACGACAGTCACGGGTGTTCAAGAGGTCGGAGCTCGACCTGGTATACCAGGTGACCAGCGATTTTTACCGGCTATACCGCCTCAGCCAGCAGTACGAGATCAACAAGGAACAGGTGACGCGGCAGGAGGAAATCTACAAGACCACGAAGAATAAATTCGATGCCGGACTCATCGCCGAGGTGGATGCCATGCAGGCCGAAGTCGACCTCATCCAGTACCAGAACGAGCTGAAGACGTCCGAGGGTAACCTGCGGGAGCAGGAGGCGGCCTTCAAGCAGCTGATCGGTTTGCCCCTGGACGTGGATGTGTCGGTCGTCACGGAATTGGAGGTGGAGCCCGTGTACGTGGATGTGGATAGGGCCGTCGGCCTGGCTTTGCAGAATCGCAGTGAGATCGTCGAGAAACAGATCGATATCGAGAACCGGAAGATCAACGTGAAGGAGATCGATGCACGGGTGTCTGTCAAGGGAAACGTGAGGGGATACTACCGGTTTGCGGGATTTTCCGATCCCGAACTGCCGTACGGCACGTCCACGGGCGACCTGCTGTCCAGCAGCTGGGAGGTTCTGAAGAAGACACCCAACCGCGGCGTAACGTTCGAACTGGAGATACCCATTTGGGATTGGGGCAAGAACAGGGCGGAGGTGGATGCGGAGGAGGCGAACTTGAATCGTGACGAACTGGAGCTCCAGGATTTATACGTGACCATCGAGCGTGAGGTCAGGGATCTGGTCCGGAAGATGTACGAGGCGTACGACCGTGTCCAGATGCTGGCAAAGAGCAACGACGTGGGGGAGCGGTCGTTTGACATCAGCCTCCAGCGGTTTGCCAACGGCGATATCACCTCCACGGAGCTGGCCCGGGCCAGTGATCAGTTGAACACGGCCAAGCTTTCGTATCTGTCTGCCTACAACGAGTACAAGCTGGCTCTGGCCGATCTGCGGCGCAAGACGCTGTACGATTTTGAGAAAGATCGGTCTCTGGTGGAGTAGACATCCATTTTATCGAAAACCGTCATAGAGGATACAAAGGAAGGAACTTAAATCAACAAAAATGTCCGAACGACACTCCTGAGAAATTCGGGCTGACACATTGTCTGTCATAAAAAAGCCTCCCGACTGATCGATAACCACCGGGAGGTTTTTTATTGGATTCGTGGGGATGGAACCTTATTTCCCGCCTATGGTCACCTCTTTGACCTTGATGGTCGGGGCGTTGATGGATCGCTTGAATTCCAGGTCGTTGCCAACCATCTCGATTTCTTTCAGAATCTGCCCCAGGTTCGTGGAGATGGTGATCTCCGCCACAGGATAGGCGATTTCACCGTTCTCTATCCACATGCCAAAGGCGCCCCGGGAGATGTCCCCCGTGGTGGCCACGAGTCCGTGTCCGATGGTTCCCGTGAGGAGCAGCCCGTTGTCCACGGTCTTGATGATGTCCTCCGGAGAGGCATTGCCGGCCTTCAGGTACATGTTGTTGGCTCCGGACGCATTGCCCGTGGATTTCATCTTCAGCTTGCGCGCCGCGTAGGTGTCCATCAGATAGTTCTTCAGCACGCCCTTTTCGATGACCACGGTCTTGCGCGTGGGTACGCCTTCACTGTCGAACGGCTTGGCACCTGGCACGCCGGGCATGAGCCCGTCGTCCACCACGGTCACCCGATCGTTCCCCACGGTCTCTCCCAGTTTGTCGGCCAGGAACGTCTGCTTCAGGTACACATTGTTACCGCTTATGCAGTTGTACAGGAAGCCCAGTAGGCTGCGGGTCATTCCCGGCTCCAGTACCACGGGAACGTTCTGGGTCGCCACTTTCCGGGCACCGATGAGCCGTGTCACGCGATGAACAGCCTCCTTGGCGATGGCATCTGGAGGCATCAGGCTGTTCAGATTCCGGGAGTAGTCGTACTTGCCCTCGTCGAAGAGGTTGTCGCCCTCGCCCGACTGCAGGTAGATGCCGCAGGAACAGCTGGTCTGGGAGTACGCGGCACTGAACCCGTTGGAATTTGCCAGATATCTCGTACCCATGTAGGTTCCAAAACCGGCACTGTATGATTTTTTCACGCGCTCATCTGCCAGGCAGAGGGATTCCGTCTTCTTGGCAGCCGCGATTTTCTTCTCCGGTTGGAGTTCCACGATGGACGGATCGAAGATTTTCAGGCTCTCCGCGTCCACACCAACGTCTTCTTTTTCCGGCAATCCGGCAAAGGGATCTGGGCTGGTTACCTTGGCCCTGTCGATGGCGTTCTCCACCAACCGGTGCAGCGTCTCCGGCGCAAAATCGGAAGAGGACGCGTTGGCCAATCTCTGATCCAAGATGACGCGGAGCGACAACCCTTTAGACCCGGCCTCCACGAGTTTTTCGATGTTGCCTTCCCGCACGTCCACGGAGAATTCGCTGCCTTCATTGATGGAGACTTCTATCTGGTCTGCACCTTTCTGACGACCGTAGGCGACCAGTTCCTCGGCCAGGTGGAGCAGCTTGTCGTCTTTTTTCATCATGTCCGGCCTCCTACGGTCATTGCTTTAATCTTCAAAGTCGGCGTGCCCGCTGTGACGGGTGCCGACTGTCCTTCCTTCCCGCACGTTCCCAGGAAGTATCCCATGTCATTGCCGATCATCTCCACCTCGTTCAAAATCTGAACGTTCGTGCCGATGAGTGTGGCGTTCTTCACGGGCGTGGTCAGCTTGCCGTTTTCGATCATATAGCCCATGTTCACGGAAAAGGTGAATTTGCCCGAATCCTGAACCTGGCCGCCCTGATAGCTCTCTGCGAAGAATCCTTTCTTCACGGAACGGATGATCTCCTCTGGGTCCGAGTCCCCTTTGGCCAGGACCGTGTTGCTCATACGGGGTATGGGATTGTGCTGGTACGTCTGCCTGCGTCCGTGGCCGTTGGGCTTGACACCCATGATTTTCGCGGACAGGCGATCCTGAAGGTATCCCACGAGCTTGCCCTTCTCGATGAGGACCGTGTTGCCAGTGACGGTTCCCTCGTCGTCCACGTTCATGCTGCCGCGGTAGTGGGGGATGGTGGGATCGTCATAGATCGTCACGATGGGATTGGCCACCATCTTGTTCAGCTTGTCCCACATAATGGATGTCTTCTTCCAATTTCCGTCTGCCTCCAGGGGATGTCCCACGGCCTCATGAATCATCACGCCGGACTGGCCCGCACCCAATACCACGGGCTGCTCGCCTGCCGCTGGATCGATGGCTGACAGCAGGGTGACGGCTTCCTCCGCCGCTTTCTTGCCGATGTACTCCGGTGTGCGTACGGTCTTGAAATAGTCCGCACCGATGCGGCCGCCGCCCGAGTAGAAACCCGTGTTCCGGTTCGTGCCGTCATCGGCCGTGGCAATGGCGATGAGGCGAACCTGGGGACGGGCGTCGGAAACCAGCAATCCCTCGCTGTTGGCAATGGTCACGTACTGGATCTGGTCGGTCAGGTACGCCTGTACCTTGGTCACTTTGGAATCGTAATTCTGGGCTCCGGCATACGCTTCTTTCACCAGGTCGATCTTGGAGTTGAGCGTTAAGCTGTTCAGGGGCTGGTTCAGGTCATAGACTTGCTGCGGGATTTCCTTTTCCGTCAAATCTGCGGTCGTGATCTTTCCGCCTGCGGAAGCGATGGCTGCCGCTGTCAGGGCCGCCTGGTTCATCTTCTCGAAGCTCAGGTCGTTTGTGTACCCGTACCCCGTCTGCTGGCCCTTGAGCACGCGGATGCCCGCGCCCACGCTGATGCTTTCCGAGGATTCCTTGATGATGTCCTCTTCCATGCGCACCTGGTTGGTGATGCTGTACTCGAAGAAGAGCTCGGAAAAATCGCCGCCCTTGGACAGGGCGATTTCCAGTATTTTCCTCATGTCCTCCGGGGTGATGCCGAAGCGTTCACCGAAGAAAGACGATGAGGGAGGCGGGATTTTCCCCCCGAAGAGCAGGTCGTACCACAGGCTACTGGTGGCCACGGCCATGAGTCCGGTCCCGCTCTTCTTCAGGAAGTCCCGTCGATGCATGTTTGTCACGATACGTCCTCCTGATGGATAAATGAATGTTGGATTCGTTAAACGGTTCTGATGTATGCATATTCATCTTTTCGTATACGGTTTGAACGGCTCTTTGGTTACGGTGCTTGAACGAAGAAACATCTCCCAGGTTCCGCTTATGCACCCGTTTTCTTGGGTCAGGATTTCTTTTCTGCAATCGGTTTTGCTATGCTTTTGAGAAAGTCTTCTAACTGCTTTGCACGATCGACCATGCCTTCTTTCTGATAAATCGCCAATGCTTCTTTAAAGCATTCTACAGCCCGTTCATTGTCTCCCTTAGTCCAGTAGGCCCTTGCGAGATTTGAAGTGGTATTGGCATAATCCACGGGAAATGCATCCAGCATGTGGATTTTCAACGCTTCTTCGTACGCTTGAATTGCAAGTGTGAGGTTGTTTTCTTTCTCTTTGACATCAGCTAGTTTGCGAAATGCAATGCCCAGGTTGTTCTGGATCATGGCATAGTTAATGGGAAACGCATCGGGAGTGTAGATTGTGAGCGCTTCTTCGTATGCTTTGATAGCGAGTTTGAGGTTGTTTTTCTTGTCCCTGACCTCGGCCAGATCACTGTAGGCATTGCCCAGGTTGTTCTGGGTTCCGGCATACTGAACGGGAAACGCATCGGGCGTGTAGATTTTCAGTGATCGTTCGTATGCCTGCATGGCGTGTTTAAGGTTGTTTTCCTTATCCCTAACCTCGGCTAATAATCTACATGCCTCTCCCAGGTTATTCTGGATCATGGCATAGTGGAAGGGAAACGCATCGGGAGTGCGTATTTTCAGCGCTTCTTCGTATGCTTTGATGGCGAGTTTGAGGTTGTCTTCCTTGTCTCTGACCTCGGCCAGATCACTGTAGGCGATACCCAGATTGTTCTGGGTCATGGCATAATATACGGGAAATGCATCGGGCGTGTAGATTGTGAGTGCTTGTTCGAACGCTTTGATGGCGAGTGTGAGATTGTCTTCCTTGTCCCTGACCTCGGACAGCATGCCGTAGGCGTTGCCCAGGTTGTTCTGGGTCGTGGCATAATCCACGGGAAATGCATCGGGCGTGTGGATTGTGATCGCTTTTTCGAAAGCTTTGATAGCAAGTTTGAGGTTTTCTTCCTTATCCCTGACATCGGCCAGTCTAATGTAGGCTCTGCCCAGGTTGTTCTGGATCATGGCATAGTCCACTGGAAATGCATCAGGCGTGTAGATAGTAAGCGCTTGTTCGAAAGCTTTGATGGCGCGTTTGAGATTGTCTTCCTTTTCCCTGACCTCGGCCAGATCACTGTAGGCTCCGCCCAGGTTGTTCTGTGTCACGGCATACTGGACGGGAAATGCTTCAGGAGTGTAGATTGTGAGTGCTTGTTCGAAAGCTTTGATGGCTTGTTTGAGGTTGTTTTCCTTATCCCTGACCTCGGCCAGTCTGATGTAGGCTCCGCCCAGGTTGTTCTGGATCATGGCATAGTCTACTGTAAATCCATCGGTAGTGTAGATTTTAAGCGCTTTTTCGTACGCTTTGATGGCGAATTTGAGATTTTGTTCCTTATCCCTGACCTCGGCCAGATCACTGTAGGCTCCGCCCAGGTTGTTCTGTGTCACGGCATACTGGACGGGAAATGCTTCAGGAGTGTAGATTGTGAGTGCTTGTTCGAAAGCTTTGATGGCTTGTTTGAGGTTGTTTTCCTTATCCCTGACCTCGGCCAGTCTGATGTAGGCTCCGCCCAGGTTGTTCTGGATCATGGCATAGTCTACTGTAAATCCATCGGTAGTGTAGATTTTAAGCGCTTTTTCGTACGCTTTGATGGCGAATTTGAGATTTTGTTCCTTATCCCTGACCTCGGCCAATCCAACGTAAGCATTGCCCAGGCTGTTCTGGATTCGGGCGTACTCGGTCTTGCTCTTTTCCCGGGTGAAGTAAAGAAGGGCTTTTTTATACCCATCGATGGCACGGTGCAGGTTTTCTTCCTTGCCCTCGGCTTTGAATTCGGCGATTTCTGCAAAATTCTCGGCCGCTTCCAGGTGGAGGCGGGCCTCATCGGCTTTCATGCGCTTGCTCCTTCTCTTCCAGGGCAAAGTCGTACAGTTCCACGATGGTGTCGTTGAACACGTCTGCCTCGGCTCTTAACTGGAAGTCCGTGCATAACTTGGTTAGTATCCTCAGATGCCGAAATACAGCGTAAAAAGCATCCTGTTCTTTCTTGCGGAATGCTCGCTTTGCCACGTTCCGATAACATGTTGCAACCTCTCCCGCACACTCTGGACGTTTTTCCTCTGGAAGGGACAGCATGCGCCGTAAGGTATATCCATCTATCAGAACGCATACCTCATTGACGATAGTGATGAAGCCTTCGTTAGCGGCCCGATGGAGTACTTCCTCTACGGCGTCGCTATCATGACGCTTAAGCAGTTTACCAACAAAGATATCGGGCTTGAGGCTCTTGATGGTCTCGGCTATGTAGGGAAACAGGAAGAGCACGGAAGTGCTGGTCAGGAGGAGGCATATTGCGATTACCCATCGGTCTGCGTGTGGATTCCAGTGGTACGCTTTCAAACTGCTCATGGCCCAGAAGGTGTAGAGTATTGTTAGCACATACAGGATGATGAGTGTCCAGAAATATTTATCCCTGAGCTTCATGTGCATGACATGGGGCGTGTACGTCTGGGAAGCGAGTTGTACGGAGACCAGGGTGATGGTCACGACCAGGGCCAGGATGGCGGCCAGGCTCTGGGCAATGGCGGACAAAAGGTAGAGCCGGTTCTGGCTGCCTGCCGCGTAGCCGGGATACAGCGTGATGATTTTAAGAACCGGACCGAGGATGAAAAGAATTACCACAAGGACGATGATAGTCAGCGTGAACCATCGTTCAAAAGGGCCGTTCACCCACTGCAAGAATTTTTTTATATATCGTAGGGGGTATCGAAATAGGATCGTCGCCTTCTTCTTTTGTCCCATCGTTTTGGTCCCTTATTCTCAATCCGACCATTCATGGATTGGCTTTTCCTGTCATCCACTGATGCACGGGAAATGGGATGACGTCCCGGATGTCTGCCTTGTCCAGCAGGAGCATGACCAAACGATCCACGCCCAGGGCCATGCCGGCCGAGGGGGGAATGCCGGAATCCAGGGCATCCAGCAATTCCTCGTCCACGGCGTAATGGCCGTATCCCTGGGCCCGTTTTTTCTCCTGCTCCTGGAGGAAACGATGCCTCTGTTCTTCGGCGTCCAGGAGCTCGCTGTACCCGTTGGCCAGTTCCACGCCTGCCATGTACAGTTCCGCACGCTCCACCCAGTCGGGATTGTCCGCCTTCCGCTGGGCCATCAAGCCGATGCGGGACGGGTAGTCTGTGACGAACACGGGCTTGTCAAAGCCCAGGCCGGGCTCGATCTTGTCTATCCATATCCGAAAGAACAGAGTCTCCCAGTCGTCGTCTGGATGGCGGTGAACGCTTAGGGCGTCGGCCGCTTTTTCCAGAGCCGGTGCGGACATGTCGGCCTCCAGGTCGATGCCCGCCTTCTGGACGAAGAGGTCGTTCATTCGCACGCGGGGCCACGGGGGCGTCAGGTCGATCTGGTGCCCCTGAAACGTCAGCCGGTCTCTGGAAAACACGGTTTGACACACGTGAAGGACGACGGCTTCCGTGTCGTGCTGTATGTCCCGGACCGTGGCATGGGCGCGGTACCATTCCAGCATGGAGAATTCGGGATTGTGGAGCGGTGTGAGCTCCCGGTCGCGGAACACCTTGCCCAGGAAGAAGATGCGCTCTGCACCGGCAGCCAGGAGCTTCTTCATGGCATGCTCAGGCGAGGTATGGAGGAACAGAGTCTTTCTTATTCCATCCTCGCTTGTGAACGCAGACTCCAGGGAATGGATGTTGGCATCCAGGGTGGGGAAGGGCGTGAGCAGGGGAGCGTCGATTTCCAGGAAATCCTGGGATTCGAAGAACGCGCGCATGGCCTGCACGATCTGGGCTCGCATACGGAACACAGACCAGTCCATGTGTCCGCTGCGGAGCTTCTGCCAGTTGGCCGGTTCCATGCCTATTCTTGCAAGAAGAGATGGACGAACACGCACGCGTCGTTGATGACGTTGTCGATGCGGCACGACTCGTTGGGCTCGTGGGCCGTGTCGTCGATGGTGGCCCAGCACACGGCTGGCAAGTCCACTTGCCGGAAATATGCGGCCACGGTGCCCCCGCCGATGCCCATGGTCTTGGCGTCCCGTCCCATCACGTCCTTGACGGCCCGTTTCAGCGCCAGGGCCACCGGTGCGTCGGGAGGCGTGGGTGCGGGCGCCCTCATCAGCTGCGGATAGGAGAATTTCATGGTCACGCCGAACTGTTTCTCGATGTCGTCGGCCCATCGGCGCATTTGCTTCTGAACCTCTTCCACCGTGTAATCGGGCAGGATGCGGCAGTCGAAGTACACGATGTCCTCGCCGGGAATGGTGTTGATGTTGGGAACGTTGTTTTCCTTTTTGGTGGGCTCGAACGTGGAGATGGGTGGATCGAACAGGGGATCGTTCTTGTCGTACAGCTTGTACAGTTCGTTCATCTTGACGATGAAATGGGCGGCCGCGTTGTGGGCGTTGATCCCCTTTTCCGGTGTGGAACCGTGGGTCTGCTTGCCCTGGGTCTCGCACTTCACCCACAGGATGGATTTCTCAGCCACCTCGATCATCGTGCCGTCGGGGTTCCCGGCATCGGGGATGACGATGAGGTCCTGGGGCCGGAAGGCGTCCTTGTGATGCTCCAGGACGTAGTCGATCCCATACCCAGAGCCCATTTCCTCGTCTGCAACGATGGCCAGCCCCACGTCGTACTCGGGTGTGATGTTGCGCTCCCGCAGTGCTTTGACGGCCAGGTACGACGACACAAATCCCTGATGGTTGTCCTCCACGCCCCGTCCGTACAGGATGCCGTCTTTTTCCACCACTTTGTAAGGATCGGTTTTCCAGAGGGATAGATCGCCGGGAGGAACGACATCCATGTGGGACATGATCCAGATGGTTTTTTGATCGGATTTACCCTTTATCGTCACCAGCAGATTGGGGCGGTATCCTGCCGGAACCCGGTCGTCTGGAGCGTTTATCTCTTGCATGTTGTCGTATCCGATGTCTTCCAGCAGCGATTTGATGTGTTCGGATTTCTTGGCTTCGCCGTCGCCTCCATTCTCAGGGCCCAGGGCGGGAATGGCCGTCAGGTCCGTCTGAATCCGAATGATGTCTTCCCGGTAGCTTTTTAATGTATCGAAAACAGGTGTAATCTCGTTTTTTTCCATGGGATAATCTCCAAAATGTATGAAGGGTTAATTTACTGTACCGTATGATACAAAAGAATCGGTAAAGAATCAAGATAAACATAAGGGAA
>CAZTKR010000117.1:0-10947 GCA_964614115.1 uncultured bacterium
CGTCGGATGAAAAAACGGCTTCGATTCACTGGCTTGGGACATACGCTGTCTCCTCCTGGTTATACACGAAATGATGAATGATTGGACGGTCCGACACTCTCTTGTCTTTCTATGCGGATAAGGTAAGCATTTTCAGGATGAAAGACAAGGGATGACATCCATTAAATAGTATGAATGATTAACATATACGAGGGTTGTATTTTCCCTTCAGTTTATATAACCAGCACGAGCACGAACGAAAAGGGCTGACAACAGGCACTCCTCCAGGAAGAACCCGCCGCAGCCCATGTCTTATAATCACTTAAAATACACTCATCGCATCAGGATCATTTTACGGGAAATCCGCTTATCACCGACGTCCAGCCGATACACGTAGACGCCCGACGGAACCTGGCGGCCCGCCCCATCCACAGCTTCCCACCTAAAACGGTACGATCCCGGGGCCATCGTCTCGTCGACGAGAACGGCTACCTGCTCGCCCAGCATGTTGTAGATGACCAGGCGTACCGGAGATTCTCTCGGTATCTGAAACGGGATGGTGGTGAATGGATTGAAAGGATTGGGGTAGTTATCGCCCAGGGCAAGGGTCAGAGGAATGGTCGGATCCCCTTCCTCTACATCGGTCCGGTTACCTATGGCAAACCACACGGGAAAGGTGGCGTTTGTTAATACCACCGACGGCTCTCCTGTTCCGTTAATCTTATCCGAACTGAGCGTTCTGTAACCGACACAGTCGAAAACATTGAATCCGTCGGTGGCAATGGAATGGAAGGCCACCGTGTTGTCCTGGGGGTTGTACGTCGGAAATCCGAATTGTCCATAATTATCCGCCATGATGACGCCCTCATCACCCGTCTCCAGATTGGCGGCGTAAATCGCCGTATTATTAAAGGCATCCACATAGTCGTAGGCAAAGATATAATCGTTGTTGGAGGTAAAAACCGGGTTACCTACGCTGACTCCTTGCGGCTGGTACGGAAAGACGTTGTATATCGTGCCATCGGATATACGCATCTGGCTGATGGACCAGTAGGCTATGGGAATACCGGTGCTCGTGGAATTCTCATGATAACAGTCATACAGCAGATACGTGTTCTCGAAATCCCAATCCATGGCATCGGCGAACAACACATCGTACACCGGTTCTACTGAGGTCTGCGTGATGGGACTGTACAACGGATACTCAAAACCGGTTTCTTGAACAAGATCCAAAAAGTATATCGTGGCATCTTCAAGAAAAGGGCTCAGCGTGAAGGCCACGTATCGGTCGTTGGGTGAAACCGAAACACTGTTCATCAATCCTTCAAATATCGTATTCACAGTCAGATTCGTTTCTCCGGTTCCATCGGAATTGATACCGACCATGTCATAACCGCCGTCCACAAAGAGAATGGTAGAACCGTCGTCGGTGACAGAGGGCCGGTTGGTAACCGTTGTCCACGTCAGCGGCTCTACCACACCGGCAGCGGGATTGTATCGGTAGAGTGCACCGTCACCCGTGCCCTTGGCGATGATATAATCGTTTCCCTCCACAGACGGGTATTCGGGCGGAGGCTGCGTTCCCGTCCCGTCGAAGATTTCCACCGTATCGAAGGCGTTCTTCACGGCCTGTTCCTCCGTGCCCCCCGTACCGTAGAGATCCTGAGCCGCCCTGACACAGGCCAGCCGCGCATCGATGAACTGGGAACTCTGGGTCAAGTAGACGGTCTGAGCACGATAAAAAATGGCGCCCATCTTCTGCCTGCCGGCGTCGGGATTCACGTCGGCATTCTGTGCGATGAGCACGGCCGCACGGGACACGATACTGCAGTTCACATGCACACCTCCCCAGTCGCCTTCCTGTGTGTTGGGCAAATTCTGGAATTCGGACATTGTGGCGGGAAGTGGGTTATCGACTCGTGGGCCCGATGGAAATTCCATGTCTCTCAGAGCATCTCCGGGGTTGCCGGGCGTGTACACATCCTCGCCGATCAGCCAGTTCCCGTTTGCTCCTTCATGATACCACTCGGAAAGGGCGCCAAAAATATCTGACATGGCCTCGTTCAGCGCACCGGACTGGTTCTCGTAGATCAAATTCGACGTATGCTGCGTCACGCCATGCGTGTACTCATGGCCGATGACATCGAACGCTCCGGCAATGTCGCTGAATCGAACGCCGTCGCCGTTTCCGAAACACAGGAAGTACCCGTTCCAGAAGGCGTTGTTGTAGCTCTGGCCCAGATTGATGACAGAATATATCGTCATCGCCTGATTATCGATGGAATTCCGGTTATGGACATTCCGGTAGTAGTCGTAAACTCGGCTCACGCTGACTTCCATACTCACGGCATTGGCTGCCCAACCACTGTTCCTATCCATCGACTTGATGTAGTAAAGCAGGGCATCCTGCTGGAGTTCCTGGTTCCTAATGTCTACGACCATGATGCCCCCGGCAACGATGTCCGGTATCTGGGATTGGGCGTCGACGAACATCGGTTTGGAGCAGTCTACCAGATAGTACTCAGCCCCCACCTGGTAAAGTTGGACCGTCTGCGTCTGGCCGGCCAGGTCAACGCCGGTTCCTGTGGTGGGTCCATCGGTCATCGTGTAGTCGATGCAATGAACCACGTCTCCCGTTTTCGCATCGATAAAGTAATACCAGCGCTGAAAACCAAATCGTACGATCACGTGCCATACCAGCACCGGTTCACCCGATTCATGGATGTAGATTTTTTTCTCGCATAGATCGATTTTGGCGGACTGTGCATTCAGATCCGACTTGACACGACTGATCGCTTCATCGGGCGCTATTCTTTCCGCCAGATCGACGAGCGTTGAGGGAGTCGGGGCATACCGCCCGTTGAATCCGCGAATCAGGCCGTCATTCCCGATGTGAACGACGATCTCTTTGCCCCATACGTCCAGACCTTTGTAGATTTGCTGAAGCCGCAGATGTGTCTCTCCCAGCGGATCTCGAACGACTCGATGAACCTTGAATTCCTCATCCTGCGCCTTGAGTTGGATCAGCTCCTTTTTCTCATTCAGGAAACGGAATGCCTTCTCCTCGGCAGACGCTTTCCTCAGGGCATGGTCTGTCTCTTCGGGCCAGCGACAGTTGACGAAGACAGGCAAGCCGGTCTTTTCATCCCGCCAGACCTGAGCCGTTCCCATCGACAGTCCAGCTGGTGTTTGTTGGACGGTTGAAATACGTTGCTTGGCGATGACAGGATTGGTTTCTCTTCTCCCATGCGCGGCCATACATTGACTGAGGTTGTGGCTGAGTGTCTGCAAATCGGATTTCTGAACCGGCCGCGCCAGAGACTTCTCAGAGTGCGGTGCTCTTTGGAGATTCTTGAATCTTGTGCTGTACTGACCTCTGACAGCAAAGGGATGGATAAACAAAACGGTGGCAACTAGCACAAGCACAATCCTTTTCATGGCAATCCTCCCATTAAATAATTCATACGATGGATTCCGGCAATACTACGGATGCCGTCATCGGGCTTTCTTGATCAATGTGGTCAGGTACTGACGTAATATGGTCAGTTCTTCGGGCGTGTTTTTATCGCCCATCGGCCAGGACACGGTATGATCGGTGTCTCCTTTACGAACCGTGATCGAGTAGACCATGTTTCCCGTCTGGGAATAGACGATTTGAAAAAAGCCGATGGTCTCGACGATGCTCATCAGCGATGCCACATCTTCCCGAGTCAAGGCCCCGGAAGGCGTCAGTGTCTCGTCCTTACCCGGCATGCGTTGGACGCGGAAGACAGCCCCTGTCTCGTCGATGGTATAGCCTGCATACTCGCCCGTGACGCCGCCCTGCTCGCCGAATTCCACACGGAACGATCCCTGAGCCGTTTCGGCATCCGTTGAGCCCTCCTGGTGCCCTCGCTGGGTCGCTCGGCTGCAGAAAATGAGCAACGAAACGCCCAGACAAAATATAGACGCGGCGGCATGATCTCGAAGCTTTTGTTTCATCATCTGTTTGATCCTTCTGTTATTGCTTACTCCAGATTCGCGTGTTTAAGTTCAGGTCTTCGACGATGCCGTAGGCCAGCGTTAAATCCTCGAAGTATTCCTGGACGACCTCAAAATCCAGCAATGTCTTGAAGATGCGCGGCTCAAAAAGATCCTTCTGGAAAGAAACGGCGATGTAGACCGACGATCCCAGGAAGGACAGGAAAACATCTCTCCGCGTCTTCTTCTTAAATTCCATGATGCGTTTCATCAGGCTCGTCGAGAGGATATACCGGGACTGAATCTGATCGTCACCGTATACGGCAAATGCTTTTTCAAATTCCGGATCTTCCAGACTGATCAGTTGTCCCCGCGGTTTGTTCAACGACTGGAGCTTCCTGCCCAGCCGGCCAAACAGACGCTCGGCCGTGTCGGGCAGGACGACGGTCTCTCCCCGGATATGCTTGTTGAAATCCGCGATATAGAACAATCCCTTGAAGATCGTGTGCCACTGCGTACGTCGATTGCCTTTGCTGTCCCGGGTCTCTGTCTTGTATTCGGCGTGTACTTCGGAGAATTTCACATCGGTCTTACCGATCCTGCCCTGAACCAGATCGTCTCCCCGGTACCGGTCGATTCGATGGCGGAATATCCTCGATGCTTTAAAGTCCGACTCGGAAACACATGCACTCGAAAGATACCGAAGATTCTCATCCACAAACCGGACGATCCGTTGAATGATGCTGCTCTTGAAATCGGCGATAAATTTCTTCGTCAGTAAGCGATAGGCGACCGCCATAACGGCTATGCCTAGGAATAAAGGGATGAATACGACTTTAATTTCAAGTTCATTGGCGAATATCACCAGAAGACAGAGCCCCACGACGATGAGCGTCGGCACGCCGATCAAGAACAGTTTCCTGACAATTTTTTTGCGCCTGTCATCCAGGACTTTCAGGTCTGGCCGGAGGGTCTTCAGATAAAATTCCCTCAAATCGTTCAATGACTTCATACGCCTTCTCCATGCCTTCGATGCCGGATGATTCGGGACTTATGACCTGTTCTGAGGATTCCTAACGACTCTTGAATATTTTTCCGACATCGACGTTCTTCCTTTCCTCCTCGGGAATCTCGAACAGGTTTTTCAGCTTGTAATTCATCATCGAGGCCATGATGTTCGTGGGAAACATCTCGATGGCATTGTTGTAGGTCGTGACCGTCGCGTTGTACGCACGCCGCGCAGCCGATATCTGCTCTTCGATCTCGTTCAAAGAGGCTTGAAGCTGGAGGAAGTTTTGGTTAGCTTTAAGGTCTGGATAGTTTTCTACAGCCACCATGATCCCACCCAGAGCCTTTGTGAGTTGATTGTCGAGCTGAATCCGATCATCATCGGAAAGCCGGCCCGAAACCGCCTTCGACCGCATCTCGGTAACTTCTGTCAGCAACGATTTTTCGTGTTTCATGTACGTTTTGACGGTCTCCACCAGGTTTGGCACGAGGTCGAACCGCTTCTTCAGAAGGGCATCGATACTGGCAAACACGTTGGCCACCTGATTTTTCTTGTTGATCAGGCTGTTGTACATCATCACTGGGATTAGAACAACGATGACGATGACGACTAAAAGGACGACAATCATCTCTTACCTCCTGTTTTCGAACGTTGATTAAGCACAATGCTCTCTCTCTGAAATGATAACTATCCCGATTCAATAAACCAGAAGCTTCTGAAGAATATTCACGGCTGATGCTTTATGGCCCATTTCGACTTCCGAATTTAGCCCTAATGCTACAGGTAATATTCTGAGGGAATGACTATTCAACGATACGTCTCGGATTGTTCTCGAATGGATCAACTGATTGGGATATTAATGATTTTCATGTATAAAATCAAGGAGATAAATGGTTCATCCTAAATAACCATCGTTTCCTTGAAAATCATATTCAACTGAGTGACAACCGAAGGAAATCGGACGATAGCTGGTGATTTATATTCCTGAAAAAATCGATGAGTCCTTGCAATCAGATATCGATTAATTCAAGACGATTTCTGATATTTATCCCATCTAGGGCTGAGATCAAATTCAGTAATATCGGATGATCCCGTGTTTTTATACTATTCATGAATGGGATGATACGAATCATGAGATGAACTCACATGGGGAAACTTCAACGTCCGTTGTGCACGTCCAGGTCCTGCAACGCACACACATCCAGGGGGCTCGCCTGGAGCGTACGGATGGCCTGAACCGCAGCCCACGAGGCCGAAAGCGTCGTCAGACAGGGTACATCGCGGGCCATGGCCACCCGGCCGATGCTATACTCGTCGCTCCGGGCCACCTTGCCCAAGGGCGTGTTGATCACCAGTTGGATGTCGCCGTTGATCATCAGGTCCAGGGCATTGGGCCGGCCTTCGACAACCTTGAGAACAGGTTTGGCCGGAATACCGGCCCTGCGGAGGGCCCGGTACGTACCCTGGGTGGCCAGGATGCCGAATCCGAGCTCGAACAACTGTCTCGCTATGGCAAGGACAGACATTTTGTCGTTGTCATTCACGCTGATGAACGCATTCCCCCGCTTCGGCAGGCCGTGGCCTGCGGCAAACTGCGCCTTGGCAAAGGCTCCCCCGAACGTGGTATCCAGACCCATCACCTCACCCGTGGAGCGCATCTCAGGGCCCAGGTACGTCTGGACGTTGGGAAATTTCATAAAAGGGAAAACGGGTGTCTTCACGGCAATCATCTCCCCGTCCGCCTGTTCCGTAACGCCCAACTCCTCCAACGTCCTACCCACCATCACTCTGGCAGCCACCTTGGCCCAGGGAACGCCCGTCGCCTTGCTGACAAAGGGCACCGTACGGCTGGCCCGGGGATTGACCTCGAGGATGTAAATGTTTCCGTCCCGCAGGGCAAATTGAACGTTGATGAGGCCCCGGACGTCGAGCATGTCGGCCAGCATTTTCGTCTGGTCGCAGATAAGCTTGCGGTCTTCATCTGAAAGCATGTAGGCCGGTAGTACGCAGGAGCTGTCGCCAGAATGGATTCCCGCCTCCTCGATGTGCTGCATCAGTCCGCAGATCACGGTTTGCCGTCCGTCGCATACCGCATCCACATCGAATTCAAAGGCATCTTCCAAAAACTTATCCACCAGTACCGGGTGATCGGGTGAGACGGATGACGCTTCATGAATGTATGTTTCAAGAGAATCCTCGTCATACACGATCTCCATGCCCCGGCCTCCCAGCACGTAGGATGGCCTGACCAGGACGGGATACCCGATCTTTCCGGCGATCTGCCTGGCCTCCTGGAACGTAAAGGCTGTACCCCACTCAGGCTGCCGTATGCCTGAATCCTTGATGAGTTGACCGAAGCGCTTCCGATCCTCGGCCAGGTCGATGGATTCGGGGGACGTGCCCAGTATCGGGACACCTGCCTTCTCCAGTCCCTTGGCCAGTTTCAACGGCGTTTGGCCGCCGAACTGGACGATCACACCTTCGGGTTTCTCAAAATCGACGATGTGTAGCACATCCTCCAGGGTGAGGGGCTCGAAGTAGAGCTTATCGGCCGTGTCGTAATCCGTAGAGACCGTCTCTGGATTGTTGTTAATCATGATGGCCTCGTACCCTTCTTCCCGGAGTGCCATCACGGCATGCACGCAGCAGTAGTCGAATTCGATGCCCTGGCCGATGCGATTGGGTCCGCTGCCCAGGATGATGACGTTGGACTTTCGACTCCGGCGAGCCTCGTTTTCTTCCTCGTACGTGCCGTACATGTACGATGTCTCCGACTGGAACTCGGCGGCACATGTATCCACAACTTTGTAAACGGGGATGATCTTTTTTTTATGCCGTAACTGCCTGATGGTGTCTTCGCCTTCACCCGTGAGTCTCGCAATGCGTCGATCGGAAAAACCTTGTGCCTTTGCCGTTTTTAAATACTGGGCATTGAGGGATTTGTACTTCAGCTTTTCCTCGGTGAGGATGATCTGCCTGAACTGCTCCAAAAACCAGGGATCGATTCCGGTATTCTGGTATATCTCTTCGATTCCGGTTTGACGTCTCAGGGCCTCCGCAATGAAGAAGAGACGCTGGGGTGTCGATTTTTTCAACGTTTCCTTCAAAGCGTCGTCGTCGATATCATCGTCGTTGGAAAATCCGTAGCAATCCGTCTCCAGAGAGCGGAGTCCCTTCTGGAACGCCTCCTGGAACGTTCGCCCGATGGCCATGGTTTCCCCCACCGATTTCATCTGTGTGCCCAGTATGGGCTCGGCCTGGGCAAACTTTTCGAAATTCCAACGCGGTATCTTCACGACCACATAGTCGATGGTGGGCTCGAAAGAAGCCGGAGTCTTGCCCGTGATATCGTTGGGAATCTCATCCAGGGTAAGGCCTACGGCCAGTTGTGCGGCGATCTTGGCAATGGGAAATCCCGTGGCCTTGGAGGCTAGTGCCGAGCTCCTGGATACCCGTGGATTCATCTCGATGACGACCATTCGTCCGTCTTTAGGATTGATGGCAAACTGAATGTTGGAACCGCCTGTCTCCACGCCGATTTCTCGGATGATGGCTTTGGCCGCATCGCGCATCCTCTGGTACTCCCGATCCGTCAGCGTCTGGGCCGGGGCCACGGTCACCGAATCACCGGTGTGGATTCCCATAGGATCCACATTCTCGATGGAACAGATGATAACCACATTGTCCTTCAGGTCCCGCATCACCTCCAGCTCGAATTCCTTCCATCCCATCACCGACTCCTCGATGAGGACTTCGCCGATGGGGCTGTTCTCGATGCCCCACCGAACTTGATCTTCATACTCTTCGATGTTGTAGGCGATGCTGCCACCCGTACCCCCCAGTGTAAAGGCCGGACGGATGATGGCAGGAAACCCAACTTCCTGAATCAGGGAATGGGCCTCATCCAGACTCTTGGCAAATCCCCCCTTGGGTAAATCCAGCCCGATCCTGAGCATGGCCTCCTTGAACAATTCCCGGTCTTCGGCTTTCTGGATGGCATCCAGTTTTGCACCGATGAGTTCTATACCGTACTCTTGGAGAATTCCCCTCTCGGCCAGCTCCACCGTCACGTTCAAGCTTGTCTGTCCCCCCATGGTGGGAAGAAGAGCATCGGGCCGTTCCTTCCGAAGAATCTTGGCCACGGTCTTTCTGTTGATGGGTTCCACATATGTACGATTGGCCAGCTCCGGATCGGTCATGATCGTGGCCGGGTTGGAATTGACCAGCACCGTCTCGTACCCCAGCGACCTCAGCGCCTTTACGGCCTGGGTGCCCGAATAATCGAACTCACAGGCCTGGCCGATGACAATCGGGCCGGAACCGATGATCACGATTTTATGGATGTCTTCTCGCTTTGGCATGGCCTCCTTAAACGAAATAGTAAAGACCGCAAATCTATGATATTTAGATTTTCAATATAGTAATCAATTTTCAATCCCGGACATTTGCTATGAGTATCGATGATCTGCATGACCGAATGCTTCCATCAGCCGGTTTCCATCATCTTATAAAAACGTTCGAACAGGTACAACGAGTCATGCGGTCCGGGTGATGCCTCGGGGTGATACTGAACCGAGAATACAGGAAGCTCTTTGTGCGCCATGCCCTCCACGGTGTGGTCATTCAAGTTGATATGGGTTTGTTTAAAACCGGTTTTGTCCAGAGTGTCGGGATTCACGGCATAATTATGATTTTGAGCCGTGATCTCGATGATCCCCGTTTCCTGGTGCTTGACAGGGTGATTGCTCCCATGATGGCCGAACTTCAGCTTGTACGTCTCAGCTCCCAGGGCAAGCCCGATGATCTGATGGCCCAGACAGATACCAAAAATCGGATACCGGCCCGCCAGTTTTCGAACGCACTCTATGGCATACCCAACGCCCTGGGGATCGCCCGGTCCGTTGGACAAAAAGATACCGTCGGGCCCCAACTCCGTGATGGCCTCCACCGGTGTCGAGGCAGGCACGACAACCACGTCGAGACCGAAGGAGGTCATCAGACGGAGTATATTCCGTTTTACGCCATAATCAAAAGCAACGACTTTGAATTGTCGGTCTCCCAAAGGATGAACCGGATCATAATACCACTGCTGCCGGACGCCCTCCTTCCATCGACTGGTTTTCTGGGTCGTGACGTACTGGACCAAATCCCTGCCCGTGATGGCCGGATGATGTTTCAATCGATCCTGGAGTTTGGGAATGCTTTCTGTGTTGGTTGACAGGATACCCATCATCGAGCCTTTTTCACGTATATGCCGTGTCAGTGCACGTGTATCGATTCTCTGGATACCCGGTATCCCATGGCGCTTCAGGTAGCTGTCCAGCGATTCTGTTGACCGGTAGTTGCTGGGCAGATCGCAGAGCTCCCGGACGATAAGGGCCTCCACCTGGGGTGCCATGGATTCGATATCCTCGGGATTGACGCCGTAATTTCCGATATGGGGATACGTCATCGTCACCATCTGGCCCTTGTAGGAGGGATCCGTCAGGATTTCCTGATATCCCGTCATCCCCGTGTTGAATACGACTTCCCCCATGGCTGTTCCTTGCGCACCAAAGGCTTCTCCGTAGAATACGTTTTGATCCTCTAAAACCAGGACGGCTTTCATCTGCGGACTCTATTCATTCGTAAAACGGATGGATCGATGCATAATAATGGTTTTGGATAAAAGAAACAAGTCTTTTTGGACACGACCGATAGATTACGGCGATAGGGATCATGATCGCGCGACTCATTTCAACAGACCGCTCCAGGATGACGGACGATTCCCGTTCCTCAGTATGCATGAGAACGGCTCCATCGTTGTCAATCTCCCATTTCCAATGTGGATGGATACAAAAAAGCCCGCCACCTTGTGACGGGATATGTCTCATCGATAAAGGAAACGATTTTTACTCGTTTCCGACACGAGTTGTGCAGAGTGTACCATTTAAATAAAAACGACGCGAATTCTTGAAACGAAGCGGCTCCCCGTGGATGGACTGCCTGATTTATCTCGA
>CAZTKR010000118.1:0-10865 GCA_964614115.1 uncultured bacterium
GCTATTTTTTATATGAAACTTATTCATCATGAAAAAAGAGCCTGTTTAATCTTTCAAAGGCACATTAACTCCGACGACGAGACGAAAAGGTTCATAAGTACCGGTATACGTTCATCGGACTTCAGCATGGGGTGTTATGGACAGGCGGAAAAATGGCAATCTGAGACCTATGAAAAGATTGTATCCTGTCTTGGTCTCTTCTGTCCTGGAATCTTTAAAATCCCAGTTAACGGCTGCCAGGCCGCCGCCTGCATATATAACCGGATCCAAAGGGATGGCGGCATCTGCGTTGATTTGCCAATCGGTATTGCCTACCCTGAGAAAGACGTCGGCACTGGGTACGATTTGCAAAATTCTCATTGATCCCAGGGAAAACCGAAACTGACCACCTATACTCCACGCATCGGCGTCGTAATCATAGCCCGTTCTCATACCTGTTTCCACGGATGGCCGTTTTATGGCTTTCTCCTTCTGCTGAGTGATTTAACATGATCTGAAAAGAATTTCGATTTCCGCCTCCTTGCTTTTAGATTCTTTTTCATCTGTCAATTAGACAATGGGTCGGACGGATTTATTCCCGAGAGTGAATAGATTAAGAAATTGGTGAGCTGTTTTCGAGGATTTGAATCAATTCACAAGTATTTCTTGGAATCCATCCCAATTCCATTGGTGTGTTCGTGGCAGGGAGTCTTCTTATGGCTATGTGATTATCGGAAGCCAGGTGAATTAATGCCGATTATCAGATCTCGCTTGACCGTTTTTAGTATTCGGTTTATCTTTGGTCAAGGAGATCTGAGTCAATGACAAAAGCCCAAAGAGAGATCAAATTAAAGCTAAACGTATTCAATCATGCAAAAGCATCAAAAAATGTTGCTCTAACCTGTAGCCGTTTTGGTATTTCAAGACAATCCTTTTACACATGAAAAGCTAATTATGAAAAATACGGTGAAGATGGATTGATTAACAAAGCTCCTATACCCAAATCTCATCCAGCCACCACACCACCGGAGATTCAAGATATTGTCATTCATATGAGGAAAAAGTGTCATTTCGGACCCGAACGTATTTCTATATACTTGCAGCGGTACCGTCCTGACATTAAAATATCGACTTTGACTATTTATCGTACCCTGAGACGGAACGGTCTAAACCGGCTGCCAAGGAAAACGACAAGACGTGCCCTCAACACAAAACGATACGAAAAACAGGTCCCTGGGTACCCTATTCAAGTTGACGTTACGTTTCTGTCTTTCATAAATAAGGACAACCGGAAAATCAAGCGTTTTCAATACACCGCCTTTGATGATGCAACACGTATAAGGGCTATGAAAATCTATCCGAAGCACAATTGCAACCGATGGCCGACGGACGACAGATCGACGGCAAAGACGCCACCTTTACCGTTCATAGCATGGCAGGACAGGCATGTCTCGTCTTCGACAACCAGGGCTTCGTTGGATGCTTCCGTCGCCGGTCGGTCCAGTCCGGACGGATATGTGGGCCAGGATGGTACCAGTTGATCATAGGGCTCCAGGAAGAGGACGAGGGCCAGTGCTTCCGCTTCATCAAGCCGGAAATCCGGCATCCGCGCCGGCCCGATATGTTTGCGCACGTTCTGTGGATTCCGGAGGAAGTCCAGGAGATAGGCGGGATTGTACCGGAGACCGACATAACTCAGATTGGGGATGTTCTCCGTCAGCGTGGACGCTATAGCCTGGCTGGTATGACAATTAGCACAGCCCAGCCGAGAGATGAGTCCCTCAGCATGGGAGTTGTCCTGAGCCAAACATGTCACGAACCGTAAAGCAAGCACCCAGCTGACGAGAGGTATAAGGGATGTATACCGACACCGCATAGGGTAACGGTCTTTTGGGGGTATCGAACAGAGTCTTATAAGTACTTTGAAAATATACCATTTATTCCGATAATGTCAAGATGAAATCCGACAAAACACCCCATTAGCGAACTTGGAAAATGTGTGCCAAATGATACGCCTTGCGATGGTATCTGACATCCCAGGTCAGGAGTTCTTCTTCGTAAGGAACGTTTGAATCGATCCCCGATGCGTTTATTCCGATATATAAAAAACCCACGGACTAGCCGCGGGTTCTTGAAATAATCGGGCGTGCCTATCGGTCATGCAGTAGACATATTCAGATTCTTCCTACGAGGGAAAAGTTGATGGGCACGCTGACCCAGACCGTAATGGGTTCGTCACGCTGTCTGGCGGGTTTCCATCTCACTTTTTTGACGGCAGCGATAGCCGCTTCCGTTAACACATCCAGGTCCAACGCCTTCATGACCTTAATATCGCGTATCTCACCTTTTTCATCGATCTGAAGATGGAGAATGACCGTACCTTCGATACCCGCTTTACGGGCAATCTCAGGATACACCAGGTTACGCTGAATAGAGTCCAGTCCTCCGATGGGCATGGGGGGTTCATCAAACGCGACGAACATGGGTGCGGACCCGTCTCCGTCACCGGATGCGGACAGGGGCGGCGGCGGTAACGGGATTTCCTCAAAGTCGATGTTGGTTAGTTCAATTGTCTCATCCGCCGGTATCATTTCGTCCTCTGACGCAATGGGAACGGTAGGACGCGTTGGTGCAGGTACGTCGCGATACTGGGTGGTTTGAGGGATGTCATCCACGACATCGATGATGAGCGCGGATTTCTTGAAGACCGGTTTCTGTTCTACCATACGCTTCGACGACAGAAAAACCCCGATGGCCAATAATAAGCTAACAATCAGACCGAGTTCCCGTGTTTTTTGATAAATGCGCTCAATCTCTACCGCACGGTTCATTTCAGTCCGGTAGCAATAAAAACGGTCCCTTAGTAACTGAATGCCACTACGAGTACGGCCGTATGCGTATTTTATCAAACCGATGACCTCCTGTTGCATTCCAACTGGCCGTGAAAAACCAGATCCCATCCCGTAAGTAATTCAATGCAAAACCGTACATGATATCCCATAAATATACTCGTGATTTATACGTAAGTCAATACATATTTGATGCGTCTCACCCTATATCCCGAACTCTCTGGGGAAACCTTGAACCGATTCTCATGTGAATCCGTGAAGTTAGTGCCCCTACCGAGAGGAACATCGGTACTTAGAATGTGAGAATACAGTGAAGATCGCAAGACCTCTGTATACAGTAACAAGCCCGGAAAACGGATGACCGGGTCGGAACCTTCTGTCACATACTTTCGTTGCCACAATACCGAGGTCGTATATTTTTCACCCCGCCGTAATAGAGACGTCCAGACAAGACCAAAACCCTTGCCACAAGTACATGAAATTCTCCTTGCAGGAATCGTTAAATCTTCGTACCTTTTTGCTTGGTCACAACGATTTCATGGGAAAACGGATGCATTCCGACTAACAGTCCGGTCATAGGCGAAGCGGATCCTGTTCTCTCTGTTTTTCACACCATCCGACCTCCTGAGAGATAACGTTTTCAAACCAGATTGTTATTCCAAGTGTGCCATTCCCTTGCCAGTGGAATACATTTCTGGCTGTATCCGTATCAATCTTTGAGAAAAGGGACGGCCTTCAAATCGGTACAAGTCGCGACTTTCCATGAAAACAAAAAAGACCTGCAATCATCTGCGGATTCACTAAAATCCAGGAGCGACGAGGACACCCATCTCAGCATGAGCGATAGGAAGGCGAGAACGGGAATGTCGATCCCATAGGGGATGAGGGTTGAATATCCGATTTAAAAAGGGTTACATAAACCTGTCTCCTGACGAGCAGAGATTCACATATGTTCCCACGTTGAACGAAAACGAACTACCGTAATCCAAAATCCATGGATGCAAACGACGAATATGGAAGACGGGAAAGGAGTGAATAGACGATGGCGAAAAAATTATACATAGGCGGCCTGCCCTTGGATATCACCAGTGATGAACTCCGTGAAGTCTTCGAGGAGTTCGGTGAAATCAGCGAAGCCAAGGTCATCACCGACCGATATACGGGACGCTGCCGGGGATTTGGATTCATCACGTTTAAAAAAGACGAAGATGCGGATAAGGCCATTGCCGAGGGGGATGGAGCGGAATTAGACGGGAAAACCATCAAAGTCAGCGAGGCGAAAGATAAAAAGGGCGGTGGTTCCCGAGGAAGATAGAACAGCAAATAAATTGATAGACGGAATAGGGGATTCTTTCTCTTCAAATACGGACATTTCGGATCATACTAAAACGATTATCTCATCCTACCATCGATTGATTGCAACACCAAAGGCTCATTATGCTTTAACCAACATACTTCCCTTCATCAAAGTGTAGCACGAGACAAGGTCAATACATGGAGGTTACTGAAAATACAGCACCAAAACATTCCTCTTTTTCAAAACATCCAATCGTAAACAAATCGTATCAATTCCTTCGATATCGGACACTACCGTATACCCGTGGAACGGCATGTCATTCCACGCAACACGCTTTACGGACATCGGTGATACCACTTCGAGCTCCACCGGTTGATGTCGAATCCCGGAAAAATGGATAGTCATTTTCTCGTCTGAACCGGAATATACCACATCCTCTACGATACACTGGGCAGTACTCAGACAGGGCGTCTCAGGGAGGCCCCGTTTGAGCAGGATGTCTTTTGCCGGCCGTGTCATCACAGCGGAGTACGCCGTCTTTCCGTCGAGACGAATTTCATGAAAATAAGGGCCGTATCCCGACCACCGAACCCGGCACGCCCTTCCCCTTATCATCACATCGTATTCCATATTTTCTAATCCTTCCGGCAGATTCGGGCTGAACGACACATTCCACGAATTCTCACGCAGACCGGCAAGCCGATACAGCACGTGGAGGAACCATCCTCCCGCCCATAAAAAAGTCGGCTTGTCGATCTCACCGTACCGTGGTGAATCCGGGTCCGTCATCCGATATTCATAGAACGAAGGCTGTCCGTTGGGACTCTGACGGATGCCTTCCAGAGTCATGTACTTCTTTAAGACTTCTTTGGCTCGATCCGGCTGCTGACTGGCAAGAAGCCCCAGTGCATACCACGCGTTGTTCTGCGGCCAAACCCCGCCGTTAAAGTAAACGTAGGGCAGTCCTGACTCCATGCCCTTAAAATGGTATGTGGAAATGAGACGATGAAAATCGGCCGGCATCGCATTCCGAATGCCGATTTTTTCATCGAGTAAGAAGGCTTTTGCGGTATCCAAAAGCTTTCTCATCCTATCGTGATCCAAACAATGATAAGCGGCGGCGACCAGGGAGCCGGAATAATAATGATGATCCATGCGCTTGTCATCCAGCCCATTCATCAGGAAAGCGGCATTGTCATCCCATAAACGGTGGACCAATTGATCTTTCATCCGTCCAGCCAGTTTGATGTAGGCCTCCAGGTCTTCACCGGTTTCGCCCAAAGCCAACGAGATGTAACAGAAATCCTGCAACGCCTTGATCATCAGACTCGTGATGTACGCCCGGGCACCGTATACGTCGCCCGTATCCCACCAGTCGGGACGCCGAGCATACATCAAATCATCCTCACCCTTGTTCTCCAGCAACATCCGGAGGCTCTTGCGGAGTACGGGAAAAAGATGTCGAAGCGTTTCCAGATCACCGCTGTGCTTCAGAAACGATGCGGCCGACAGGATAAACCAGAGATGGTTCCAGTTATCCGATTGACAATACTCCGTCACGAAACGGCCATCCTTCCAGTAATAAGCATGCGCCAGCACGGAATCCCGACCCGTTAATGACATCAGAAATCGATAGCCTTGTCGGACATAATCCGGATCGAAAGCGACCGCGCCCAGACCGGTTACCAGAAGATCGTGAGTGAAAAAAAAGTTATACTCTGCCGGACAGGGCATGGGAACCACCCATCCGTCGATATAGTGCCGATTCGCCGCGAGCACGGCTTTTGCCCAAAGAACGGTTTGTTGGAGGGCAGGATCGTCCACGAGAAATTTTGTGCGATGGTGGGCATACTCGAGTACACGCTTTTTATTTTTCTGTATGCTTCGGTGCCATTGCTCCATCGATCGGATAATCACATCGGGGTACTCGTCTTGCCGGCACATCCCCATCAACAGGATGATTTCAAGATGTTGACCCGCCTTCAAATCTTGTTCATAGTGAAAGTGGATGTCGGATTCCGTCGTCATGCTTCCGTCGGTTTCCATGCTTCTGTCGTCGGAGGAGCCAACGGGCCGCATGCCCGCATTGGCCACAAAGAGTACGGCCGAGTCGGTCTCCGCATCGTCAAAATAAGCCAGAGCCACGGCCTTGTCCTGCGTGTACTGGATAGATGTGCTGTTCTTGAGTGCGTAGGTATGGCTGGTGCGTACCCCTGTTCGCAAGATCGTATGGACGGAGATGGTCTTGTGTTCCTCTCGCCGGTTCTCTAAGCCGAGACGGAGTACGAGCACAGGCACGTCCTCACAGACGTCATAGGAAAATCGGACCTTAAAATCGGACTGTACTTTCTCGAATCGGGCGCTGAACGGCGTATACCGGTAGGGATAGGGATCCTTGCCGAGGGTATCACTTCCTGCATCGGATGCGAGAATGACAGTGAGGGGGCAGGATCGATGACGCTGCCAGTAGTCTGTGCTGAAATCGATGCTGTTAGCTACCGGGTAATAAAAACTGATTCTGGAGGGCAGGGGCCGGCTTTTGAAGAACGACGCACCAACATACGTGCCGCCGATCTCCAGCTGGCCGTATTCCCGATGGAATTCGACTTCTATTCCGTCTTCAGGGCCATCCCTTTGGCAGGCAGGTATGGATAGAACGAGTAAAACGGCTATGGCATAAAGGCTGAAACGAAGGTGATTTTGTATAGACTTTCTACATTTATGGATTGTCATAAATCCGAACCTCTTGGGTAAATTGCGAAGCTGTTTACAGGATTTTAATCCCGAGCACAGCCATCCTGTGTGTCATCAACAGCACGCCCCCCATCTTCATAGGATGTGTCCTGCTGCTCCATCTCGAGTGAGTGCATAAGGACAAGGTTGAGAGCAGGAATCGGGCTATTCCTCCGCATAGATATCCAGCGCAACACGCCCGGGATCGTCGGGATCGAATTTGACGGGCAGAACAGCCCCGGGTTGAATCTGGGGGATGTCCAGCCTGGAAATCAACGCTTTGGTCTCGGCCTGATGCGCCGGTCCGTCTTCCGGACGAACCTCCAGGAGAAAGCCGACCACGAGATCGTTGTTCACGGTGATGCCCGTGTCCCAGATCTTCAGGACTTTCGCCTGAGCGGGCCGGCCCAGCGCCCCGATCTTCCGGGCTTCGCCCTCACCCGAAAGCCTGTCGACCATGAAACAACGGCTGATGGCACACAGCACAAGAACAGCCACAAAGAGGAGGCGTGTTCGGATCATGGTGTCTTTCCCATTATCTAGACCGGTTATGAAACGACGGGTATGGAAGATCATCCAAACCCCCTCGAAATGGTATGGGTAGCATGATAAATACCATCGTCCCCGATATTCGATCGTTCAATCAATAAGACCGACAACGGTTATCGTCTTTTCTTCTGGATGCCTCTGGTCTCGAATGAATCATAATAGATGCTGCAACAAACCATCCATCAGGGCCATTCCGTACAGACAAAAAAGACGACGACGTCTTCTTTCCCCGGCTTGTTGTGAGGAATATGTTTCGTTCCCGCTGGGATCGTCAAGCCTTCTCCTGCTTCAATCCTGACGGTCCTGCCCTCATCGGGCAAATCGCAATACGATGGCCCTTTCACAACATAATAGATCTCATCGCCCGGGTGAGACATGGCTCCTTTAGCACTGAGGATAATGCCGGGTGGCATGGTGAAAGTACCGCAGACGAACTTGTCTTTCTGATAGAAAAACGTGATGTACCCGCCTCCGCTTGTCTCTCTTCCTTCGGCCGCGTCCGGCCTTATCAAAGTCGAATTCTCTTCACACATGCGAATTACCTTCTTTCATTTTATTCATCCAACAACTATCTAGCGTCATTCCGTATGAAAGATGCCGGAAATACGATCGAAAATTTAGTCCGGTTGATCAGAATCCCAAAAAATAAATCTGAGCACGACAGACATGAAAACCAGAAATGCTGTAACCGACGATTCGTCAAGCTACAAAAACATGGTACTTAATTTTTCAGTGTGATGCAAGAAGAAATAAAGAAACAAATCCGTGGAAGTTGTCAAGACTTCGAGAATCATACGCGTAGTGGATAATTTGTATGATTTTACTGTTAATAGCAGAGGCTGGCGTATACAAGGTGATGCATGTATATGCCCCTATGGGATGACTGGACTCTTAATCCGTTCGATAGGCCAGGAAGAAGCGTCTTCCGACGATATCCAGACCCAAATCTTCGTCCGTGCTCAACGATTTAATCCTCTGAAAACCGGCCTTTTTCAAAGCGGACAGGACTTCATTCTTCGTATAACACTTCTGGTAGAGCGTGATATCCTCCCTTTCCCAGCCGTCCGACCATCGAAACAGGGTGGCACGGAATGATCCGATTCTGTTTTTTGAATCGTACGAGCAGCAGACGGCACACACATACTCCTCTTCTACGATATTCGTGGCCGTGTTCATCCAGTTCTTACGGTATCCTGCTTCCATGTTCAAATCAAAAAAGAACACACCTCCGGGCTTTAATGCCTGGAAGACATTCCGAAAAACCAATTCCAGTTCATCGATGTTCATCACATGATTCAGGCTGTCGAACAGAGACAGGACGGCCTCGAAATATGAGGAGAGCTTGAACGTCCTGGCATCGTCGACGATGAACGTGGCGCTGGGAGCATTCATACGCGCCCGTCGAATCATCTCCTGGGAGCCGTCCACGCCCGTAACCCGGTAATCCCGGCTGCTTAGCTCGGATGCCATCTGACCCGTGCCGCAGCAGAGGTCGAGGATAGAGCCGCCGGCAGGTATGTGTTTTAGCACGAATCTCTCGAGAAACGGGAGCATGTTCAGGCTGATATTCCCCCAGTGCCTGTCGTAAATCCAGGCGAATGCATCGTAATCTGTAAAACGCGGGATATCCATCCTTTCGAAACTCAGTCGATCAAACGTCGCTTCAAGCGCCGGATGGCAAAAAAACCGACACCCCCTGTCAGTGCCACAATGTAACAAAGGTCGAAAAACACCCAATCACTGAATCCGGTCAGGCAGCACGCCCTGACCAGCCTGACCACATGGGTCAGGGGCAGCACTTCGGCGATGACTTTCATGAAAGACGGAAGATTGTCCAGGGAAAACACCACACCGGAGAAGAAAAACATGGGAGAAATGAATCCCGTAAAGTAGAAGTTGAACTGATTGATGTCCCGGACGAACGAAGTCACGAACAACGATAAGGCTGCGAACATCATCCCGGTTAAAAATCCCAGAATGGGCACGACCAGAAACAATTGAACAGACAGAATTCCAAAAATCGAGATCACCGTCAGAACGGCCGTGGAAAAGAACAGCCCCTTGGTTCCCGCCCAAAGGATCTCTCCCATCAGAAGGTCGTTCACCGTGATGGGTGCGGCCAGCATGCCGTTGTAGGCTTTTTCGAATTCCAAACGGATGTACGTGCCGTAGGAGCACTCGAACGCGGCTGTGAACATGGCCGCCGTGACCAAAAGCCCCGAAGCCAGAAATTTGATGTACGGAATACCCCCCATCTCAGTCACGTATTTTCCCAGCCCGAGACCGATAGCTGAGAGAAAAATCAGCGGTTCAATGAATGGCGGAAATCCGTTGGTTATCAGGTTTTTTGTATACACACGCATGTGCCTGTACCACACGCTGGCGATCCTGTGGAAAAAAGGCGGATGATTTACACGTTTACTGCTGATCATGGAGCTTTCTCCCGGTCATTTTCAGGAACAGGTCCTCTAGGTTCGTCTGCCTCAGGTAATGACTCCCCGGATCCAAGTTCTCCGAAAGACGCTTCAAATAGTCTAACTCGTTGGAATAGAGCATCAGGAGGTTTTGAGCTTCTTCCTTTCGGACAGACGCATCTTTTATCACAGTGTCTATCGCACTTAACGTATCTTTGTCCAATACTTCCAGCACATAATCCTCCATATGCTCACCCATGAGCTGTTGCGGGTTGCCCTCCAACAATCTTTTCCCTTCATGGAGAATCAAAATCGTATCTGCCAGGGCGAATGCTTCCTCCATGTAGTGGGTTGTCAAGAGCACGGTGGTTCCATCTTTTTTCAACTGGCGAACCCTGTCCCAGATCAGATGCCGCACCTGAGGGTCCAAGCCCGTTGTGGGCTCGTCGAGAACCAGGAGTTTCGGTTCATTCAGTAGGGCGCGCACGATGAGAAGCCGCCGTTTCATACCGCCGGACAGTTCCGGAATCTTAGCCTGTTTTTTATCTGTCAGTTCCATAAAATCCAGCAAACGGTGTATGCGCTCTTCGGCTTCCTTCTTTTGAATCCCGTAGAAATTGGCATAAACATCCAGGTTTTGCTTGACATTGAGTTCCTGGTCGATGTTGTCCTCCTGGGGTACGATGCCCGAGAGGGTCTTGATATCCAACTCCTGTGTATCGGGATCGAAACCAAACACGCGGACGCTGCTTTCAGGAACCGCATCGCGGACGCATTTTCCATAAATCATCTTCATCATCGTGGTCTTGCCCGCGCCATTGGGCCCCAGCAGGGCGTAGCACGTGGCCTCTTCCACGTCGAAGCTGACATGATCGAGAGCCACGAGTTTGCCGTATGTCTTTTTCACGTTGCGAACACAGATCACCGGTTGTTTCATGCTAATGCCCTTACGATTCGACGTTGAATTTGAAAATATGAGAAAAATGATACCAATTTTAATTTACATTCGCAAGTGGAATTTTAATGTGTGGGGAGTTTTATGGA
>CAZTKR010000119.1:0-10862 GCA_964614115.1 uncultured bacterium
TAAGATTAATCGTGCGTTGGTTTTTATCGATCGAACCGGATTGGGAGAGTACCGATTGTCCTCGCCTTTTTGGGATATCTTTAATCGGGTTCCCTAAGACTCGTCGCGCACGCTGTTCAACAGAGAATATGGAGGGACTCTTTTGAAAAAATTGCAGTTGGGTGTATTTGCCTCGGGTCGGGGATCGAATTTTAACGCGATTTTACAGGCCAAACAAGAGAATCGTTTGGATGCCGAGGTCCGGCTACTTCTCACCAATAATCCTGAGGCCGGGGCCCTTTCAATAGCACGAAAACATGACATACCCACGGCCGTTGTGACCAAGGCAGCCTTCGAGACGAGGGAGATGTTCATCGAAGCGATGCATTCGGCCCTGGACGCGCACGGCGTTGGGTTTATCGCTCTGGCGGGGTACATGAAGAAGGTACCTCCAGAAATCATCGCAGCATACAGGAATCGTATCGTCAACATCCATCCGGCCCTTCTTCCCTCCTTCGGCGGAAAAGGCATGTACGGGCATCATGTCCATGAGGCCGTCGTCGCACTCGGGTGCAGGGTGTCGGGAGTGACCGTTCATATCGTGGATGAGATATACGATCACGGTGCCATCGTTGCCCAACGTTGTGTGCCCGTGGAGGCGGACGATACACCCGACTCATTGGCCGCCCGCGTGCTGAAAGTGGAACATCAACTGTACGCAGAGGCCCTGCAGCTCTTTGCCGAGGGAAGGGTGGACGTTGAAGGACAGAGAGCGATTATCCGGAAAAACAAGGATTGATCGTCCGCGGCCACGTTCGTCCTGGCATTCCTTTTGCATCTTTCAACAATTATTCAAAAAGGCTTGTTTGTAGACACAAAATACACCGGCCGGTTCTGGGAACCGGTCGGGTTCTGTACATTTATAGAGAACAGCATGGCAGAGAACGATACATGAGTTACTATTCGTAAGCAAGGAAGGAGGAGAGAGTGTCGAAAGTTCGAAGAGCCCTGATCAGTGTGTCCGACAAAACGGGCATCGTGGAATTTGCAACCGCATTGGCCGATTTAGGGATCGAGATTATATCGACCGGGGGAACGGCCAAAACCTTATCGGAGAAAGGAATTCCGGTTATCCCTATCGAAAAAGTCACGGGATTTCCTGAGATGATGGACGGCAGAGTAAAAACACTGCACCCCAAGATTCATGGAGGACTCTTGGGATTGAGGGATAATCCGGAGCATGCAAAGCAGGCCGGGGACATGGAGATTGAGTGGATCGATCTGGTCGTCGTGAACCTGTACCCGTTCGAGACGACCGTGGCCAAGGAGGGCGTCGGTGTGGAAGAAGCCGTGGAGAATATCGATATTGGAGGCCCTACGATGCTGCGAAGTGCGGCGAAGAACTACAAACACGTCGCCGTGGTCACCGATCCCGCCGATTACGATGGAATTTTGGACGAGATCCGGCAAAGAGGTGAAGTGGCTCCAGAAACGAAAAAAATCCTGGCAAGCAAGGTGTTTCGGAGCACCGCGGAGTATGACAGCGCCATCGACCGTTATCTCTCGCACGGGTTCGTGGGAGAAGACATCCAGAGGCTTCACTACAACCAGGGCCAAGCCCTCCGGTATGGCGAAAACAGCCATCAGAAGGCGACTTTTTATATCGATGCATCCTGCAAGGAATCTTCGGTGGCAAACGCCGAGATCCTCCATGGCAAGGAGATGTCGTACAATAATTACATGGATGCCGACGCTGCACTGGAGGCTGTAAAGGACCTTGCCGGCCAGGCTGGTGTGGCTGTCATCAAGCATACGAATCCCTGCGGTTATGCCGTGGGCGAATCATCCGGTGAAGCGCTGCAGAGGGCCTGGGCCGGAGATCCCATTTCGGCTTTCGGCTCCGTCATTGCCTGCAATACGAAGGTGGACATGGTTTTTGCCGAATTCCTGAAGGGCAAGAACGTGACCCATATCGGCTATATCGTGAAAGAGGGGCGTATGTTGCCTCAGGAAGTGCCCAGTAAGTTTGTGGAAGTGATTATTGCCCCCGAATTCGATGCTGCGGCACTGGCCCTGCTCTCCAAGACCAAGGCGTTGAGAATCCTGAAGGTCGGAACGCTGGATGGCAAAGACGTCGAGCCCCACACCTTCCGGAAGATCACCGGAGGCATGCTGCGCATGGAGAGGGACCTGGCCGTTTGGGAACGGTTTGAGACCGTCACGCAAAAGCCGTTTGATGAAAGCAAGAAGCGGTTGGCCGAGTTTACAGTCAAGGCGTGCAAACACACCAAGTCTAACGCCATCGTCCTGGGCAGGGAATACCGTCCTGGTTTTTACCAGGTCATCGGCATGGGTGCCGGTCAACCCAACCGTGTGGATTCGCTGCGGAAGCTGGCCCTGACCAAGGCGATGGAGAACCTGCAGATCGAGTACGACCAAAATCATCCCGATGTATCATTCGAAACGTACTGCCAGCAGCAGTTGGGAGAGATGGTTCTGGCATCCGATGCCTTTTTCCCCTTCGATGACACGGTCCGGGTCGCAGCGGAGCATGGCATACGGTACATCGTGCAGCCCGGAGGATCCAAGCGGGACGAAGACTCCATCAAGGCATGCGATGAGATGGGCGTGGCTATGGCGATGACGGGCATGAGGCATTTCAGACATTAGAGGATAGCATGGGATTGTCCTTCTGGAATTTATTCAACAGCGATGTGGCCATCGATTTAGGTACGGCCAATACACTCATCCACATCAAGGGAAAAGGGATTCTGCTGAACGAGCCCTCGGTTATCGCGGTGAGGAGGGAGGATCATCAGCTCCTGGCCGTGGGTCATGAGGCCCGTACGATGTGGGGAAAGACGCCGGAAGAGATCATCACAGCACGACCGATGAAGGACGGTGTGATCGCGGACTTCGATCTGGCCGAGATGATGATCAAGAAGTTCATCCACAAGGTGCAGGGAAAGCGTCTGCTCCATCCGGTCATGGCCATCTCTATTCCGTCGGGAATCACGGAGGTCGAACGGCGCGCCGTACGCGATTCAGGGGAGCACGCCGGGGCCCGAGAGGTATACCTGGTGGAAGAACCGATGGCGGCTGCCATCGGTGTGGAGCTGCCCATCGAAGACCCGGTGGGGAGTATGGTCGTCGATATCGGCGGGGGCACGACGGAAATCGCCGTTGTATCCATGGCCGGTATCGTCACGAAGATTTCCATACGGATTGCCGGGGACGAGATGGACGAGGTCATCATTCAATACTTCAAGAAAAAACACAATCTGCTGCTGGGCGAGAGGACCGCTGAGAAGATCAAGATCAACGCCGGGTCGGTCAAGCCCTTTCAGGATGATCGTCTAGTATGCATTCAGGGAAGAGACCTGATCACGGGTATTCCCAGGAACGTCGAGGTTTCGGCCACAGAAATTCAGGAGGCGCTGGAGGACCCGATGAGTGCTATCGTAGAGGCCGTCCTGTTGGCCCTGGAAAAAACCCCGCCCGAGCTATCATCGGATATCATCGAGCGAGGAATCATGATCACAGGAGGAGGCGCCCTGCTCAAAGGCCTGGATGAGCGGTTGCGCCAGGAAACGGAGCTGCCCGTGAGTACGGCGGAGGATCCGCTCACCGCCGTGGTTCGCGGGGTGGGCAAGGTTCTGGATGATTTGGACCGGTATAAAAAACAATTGAATCTCCGCGCTCGCTAAGGAGAAGGACGTATGTCCGCGAGCTTCTCGCGTATCTGGGAGAAGACGAAAGATCGCTGGCTGATGGCTTCAGCGATTCTCTTCTCCCTTTTATTCATGGCCCTGGATCAAAGCCCTCCTCTCGTGATGGTCAAGAGAGAAACGGGTCAGGTGATGGGTATGCTCCAAAAAGGAATGTCCTGGCTGCCGGGATTGGTGCGCTTGCGCACAACACATCGAGAGCTTCTCGTCGAACTGGGACGCGTCTCTTTAGAGCGAGATAAATACCGCGAAACCTTGCTGCAGAATGAGCGATTGCGCAATCTTCTGGGGTTCATGGAGCAGAAACGTTTCGATTGTATCCCCGCCGAGGTCATCGGTCGGGGAACCGTGGGTATTGCCGGGACGGTCCATCTCAACATCGGCTGGCGACAGGGTTGTCATAAGAACATGGCCCTGGTGACGGAAAAAGGTGTTGTGGGGAAAATCGTGTCCGTGAACGCATTTTCTTCCGTGGGGCTCCTTCTGACGGACCCCAACTGTCGTGTGAGTGGTAAGGTGCAGAGAACACGTGTACTGGGCATCGTACGCTGGCTCTACGGCGATGTGTGCCAGTTAGAGGGCGTTCCCCTGAAGAGTGATGTGCGGATCGGCAATGTGATCGTGACATCGGGATACAGCGAGATTTATCCGCCGGGCCTGGCCGTCGGACGGGTCATCGATGTGTCACCCGATGAAGAGGGATTGTTCCTGAAAATACGTCTGAAAACGGCCGTCGACCTGGGCACCCTGGAGGAAGTTCTCGTCCTGAAGAACGATACTCCTCTCCTGGGGCAATGAGCGAGGTGTTTCTTGGGATTCTTAACCGTCGCATTCGTCGTTTTAGCCGTGCTGGTCGTCCAATCCACACTGGTACCCCTGATCCGGATCGGTGGAATTGCTCCAGACGTGCTCATGGCTTATATGATCATCTGGTGCTCGTATCACGACCGCAGTCAGGGGGTCGTTCTGGGTTTTTGCGGCGGTATGCTCCAGGATCTGGTGGGAGGAGGTACCCTGGGCGTATTCGCTTTATCCAAGTCGCTGGCCTGCTACGTAGCCTGTTCGTTGCCCAGGAGCAAGTACAGTCATGATTTTATCCTGGTCGGAATCATGCTTTTTTTTGCCGTCTTCGTCCATCAACTCATCTATACGCTGTTTGCATCGCGGGAAGCCGCGGCAGGATTCCTCTCGCTATTCTTCCGAAATGGTTTGCCGTCCATGCTGTATACCCTACTTTTTGGCATGTCCACTTACAGCCTTATTAGGGTCGTTCGGAACCGAAAAGGGGCCCGATAGATGGTGATCCACGACCGACAAAGAGACAGGCGGGCGATATGCTTCAAAGCAACGCTTTACACGGTCTTTTTCATCCTGTTTTTCCGGTTCTTTCATTTGCAGGTATTGAGCAGCGCCCTGTACAGGGAACGATCGGAACAAAATCATGTCCGGCAGATTCCCATCATGCCCAGTCGGGGTCGCATCTATGATCGGCATGGTCAGATCCTGGTAGACAACAGGCCCAGTTACTCTTTGTACATCGTACCCTACGAATTCAAGAAAAATCCAGTGGATGCTGCCGTGATTTCCTCGATTGTTGGTTTATCGATCGACGAGATCATGGAACGAATCAAAGATAGGGGAAACGGTCCCTTCACGCCCGTCCGGCTCATCCGGGATATGTGTTTTGAGACGTTATCCAAGGTCGAAGAGCATCGACTCGATCTGAGGGGTGTGTTTTACCAGGTCGAGCCGGTGCGGACGTATCCTTCCCCTATCCGAGCGCCCCATGTGCTGGGCTACGTGGGCGAGATCAGCAACACGGAATTGAAACAGCTGAAGGATGGGAATCATCATCGTGGCGATATTGTCGGGAAAAGCGGCGTGGAAAAGAGCTATGATGATGTCTTGCAGGGGCAAAGGGGTTACCGGTACGTCGAAGTCGACGTGAAGGGAAGAGAAGTCGGAAATTTCGAGGGCGCCCGTGATGTTCCCTCCATTCAGGGCCGATCCTTGCGGCTGACACTGGATGCGGCTCTTCAGGAAGTTGTCGAAAATCTGATGGAGGAAAAGCGCGGTGCTGTGGTTGTTCTCGATCCCACGTGCGGCGATGTGCTGGCCATGACTAGTGCGCCGGACTACAGTCTGGAGCCGTTCGCTAACGGGGTGTCTCCCGAAATCTGGAACCGGCTGATGGAAGACCCGGATAAACCACTTCTTCACCGCGCCGTTCAGGCCCAGCTTCCGCCGGGGTCGACTTACAAGCTGGCATTGATGGTGGCCGCCCTGAAGGAATGTAAAATCGATCCCGACGATGAGACGACCTGCCCAGGATACCTGTGGCTGGGAAGGCGCATGTTTCACTGCTGGCAGCCTGATGGGCACGGATCGGTGAACCTTCTGGATGCACTCAAAGTATCCTGCAATGTGTATTTTTACCGGCTGGGACTCCGGGTGGGTATCGACGCGTGGGCCCGGAGCGGAAGGCTGCTGGGATTTGGGGCTCCTACGGGGATCGATTTAACGGGAGAGAGCAGCGGTTTACTACCCGACAGAGAATACTTAAATAAAAAGTACGGACAGAAGGGATGGAGCAAGGGCATGCTGGCCAACCTTTCGGTGGGCCAGGGTGATCTCCTGGTCACCCCCACCCAGATGATCCAACTGGCCGCCGTCATCGCCATGGAGGGAAGGATGGTGCAGCCCCACCTCGTTGGGTGGATTCAGGAAGACGGATCGGATGTGTGGGTGGAAAAGCAGGTGAGAAGCCGAGACGTCCGGGGAATTTCACGCGACGTATTTTATCGGGTTAAGGAAGGCATGTTCCGCGTCGTGAATCATTCCAAAGGGACGGGCAGTGCCGCTCGTATTCCTGGCGCTGATGTGTGCGGGAAGACAGGTACGGCCCAGAATCCTCACGGTGAAGACCATGCCTGGTTTATCGGATTCGCTCCACGGCAGGAGCCCCGAATCGCTCTGGCCGTGGTCGTGGAGAACGGGGGAAGTGGAGGCGCTGTGGCAGCACCCATCGCGGGCAGGATTTTTCGATGGTTTTTCCGGGAGAAGGGGATTTCATGAGAGCATCCCTGCGAGGGTTGTCCTTGGATGTCACCATGCTGGGAGCGACACTCGGCCTGATTGTCGTGGGATTTTTCTGTCTGTATAGCGTGACAGCCAGCGCTCATCAAGCCATGTTCAGTACGGGATTTGCTCGACAGATCGTCTGGTTCATGGTTGGCTCTGTGGCCATGACGGCGATTCTTCTGTTTCCCCTGAACGTCTTTTATCGCGGAGCCTATATCTTCTACGGAATCAGTGTGCTGCTCCTCGTCCTGGTCCTGTTTCTTTCCACGGGCCGGGTTCACCGCTGGATCGTTGTGGGCGGTTTTCAGTTTCAGCCATCGGAATTGGCCAAGGTGGCCACCTTACTGGCTCTTGCCCGGTATCTATCCGGCAAAAAAGAAGGTGCCCTGGATTGGAGACGAATCCTGGGAGTAGCGAGCCTGGCCCTGGTTCCTGCACTCCTCATCTTGAAACAGCCCGACGTGGGTACGGCCTCTGTGTTTATCGCACTTTTAATCGTCATGCTGTTTTGGGCGGGAATCCGATGGGAAGCGGTGTTGCTCATTCTTCTGCCCTTCGTAGCCCTGGGGGCGGGTTTCCATCCTGTCAGCTTCATCGGACTCATGATTTTGCTGGGTGTGGTCCTGGCCATCCTGCGTCCAAAATGGTGGATGGGTATGGGGTTGGTTTCCATGTGTTTTGGATTGGGGCGTCTTGCGCCGTCTCTGTGGCATCGGCTCCCCTCGTATCAGCAGCAGCGTATCATCACGTTCTTGGGCATGCGTTCCGACCCTCATGGAGCTGCTTACCAGGTCATACAATCCAAAGTGGCCATCGGATCGGGAGGCATTTTGGGAAAGGGTTTTTTGCAGGGTTCCCAGACCCAGCTTCGATTCCTTCCGGAGCAGCATACCGATTTTATTTTTTCGGTTCTGGGAGAGGAGTTCGGATTTCTCGGTATTATAATCGTGCTGGCATTATTTTTGATCCTTTTTAAGAGAACGCTCCATGCGGCCACAAAGTCGACCCAAAACGGATTTGCCAGTTTTACGGCCATAGGCTGCCTGTCGATCTTAGCGTTTCAGTGTGTCGTGAATGTAGGGATGTCGGTGGGACTTTTTCCCGTCACAGGGTTGCCCATGCCCTTGTTGAGTTATGGGGGCTCCTGCCTGCTGATGAGCATGATCCTGCTAGGCTTGGTGCTCAACATCCTGGGCCGGCGTTATACGTATTGAATAGCATCGCTCTCGTTTGCCTTTTTATATCAATATTCCCCGAATGTATAAGTATAAAAAATTCTGGGGATATCCAATATTCTTTTAGGATTTAATCCAAGAATTTTGTATTTTATTATGGTTTACGATTATATAGAAACAGTCGATCAAACACGCATGTATTCGTATTCACAAGGGGCATTTTGTAATCGGGGAGGGTATTGTTTATGTTTCCGGTGCTTTTTCGTTTAGGCAGGCTTGAGGTTCATTCATACGGTTTGATGCTGGCGATTTCGTTCTTGATCGGTATTTACTGGTCGATGTATCGGGCCGACAAACGGGGTATCGATAAAAATCGCGTGATGGACGTGTCCCTGATTATTGTTTTGAGTGCCATCATAGGCTCGAGACTGATGTATGTCCTCACGCATTTGGATGAATTCCGGGGGCACTGGCTGGACACGTTCAGTCCCTTCCAGAGTACGGGAGAGATCGGTCTTTTAGGGCTAACGATGCTGGGGGGCGTTGTCCTGGCTTTGGTGGCGATACTCGTCTACTGTCGAGTCAAGCACATTCCCATTCTGAAGCTTTGCGATGTGATGGCTCCAGCCTTTGGTTTGGGTATTTTTATCACGCGCATCGGCTGTTTCCTTCACGGTTGTTGTTTTGGCAAGCCCTGTGATCTTCCCTGGGGAGTTGTTTTCCCGATAATTAGTCCGGCGGGATCGATCCTTCCAGGTCAGCATCTTCATCCCACACAGCTTTATTCTTCGTTGTACGGACTTGTTATTTTAATCGTCATTCTTCTTCTGGACAGAAAGCCCCGGTTCGATGGATTCCTGGTTTCCATCTTTTTTATGCTCTATGGCATCTTCCGATTCGGAGTCGATTTTCTGCGGTATTACGAATCTTCGGTCAAGGGTTCCTTATTTGGCGTATCGTTGACATTCAATCAATGGATTTCCTTGGCCATGTTGGTTTTTGGGATATACCTGTATATCGTCCTCAACAAGAAATCGAGACTGGAGAAGAAAGCAAAGAAATCCTCAGATTGAAGCAGCCGTCACGATTCCGTCGTTTGGTCTGATTCATGAGATACTGTTTATATCAAAGAAAGGTTTGAAGAATCCACGAATGAGAGGGTTACGCGGGCAGGTGAATACATGGTTGAAGTTATTTTTTCAGACGATTTACGGGGTGCCAACGTCGAGTCATCATATAGACAGGTTTCCTTTGCTCGTTGGGTTGTTGAGGCATTAAAAGCATCCATATAAATAAAAAAGAAATCGAAGAAACTGGCAATTAAAAGCCTTGATTTTCTCGATTGTTTTCAATAAATTAATAAGACTTTTATATTTAAAAGCCATAGGAGGTAGAGATCATGGTGAGAGGAAAATTCGCGGGATCCATGCTTGTCTCCATACTCATTATCGGCTTTATCTGTTTCATGGGATGCGCTACGACTCAACGTGCGCCGAGGGGGGAGACACAGGTAGAGGATGTTGCAGATATCGATGAACTCCTGGGATTGACCGATGCAAAATCCGAAGAAGGCCAGGAAGAAGATACCATAAACGACGATGATGTTTTGAAGCTTTTAGGAGTGGTAGAAGAGAGCGAGCCAGCGGCCGCTCAACCGAAGACGGACGGCCAAATGTCGGATTTGGAGCGGCAGCTCAATCGGTATGAAGAAGAACGGGCCGGTCTGGACAGAAGAGAACAAAGCTTGGAAGATAGAATCAGTCAACAGCAGGAAACTCTGGCCGCGGCCGGGTCCCAGAACTACCGGTCGACAGGCACATCGTCATCCCGGGCGTCCTCGTTTTCAGATGGCTATCAGGATGCCCTGCAGAGTTACCGATCTCGTCAGTACCGGGAGGCCGTTCAGAAGTTTGAGGCGTTGCTGCAGATGAACAACCGGCATTCACTCTCGGATAATTGCCAGTACTGGATCGGTGAATCGTACTATGCTTTAGGGAATTATCAGCAGGCGATCGCTGCTTTTCAGAGCGTTTTTACTTTTTCCGATTCCAATAAAGACGATGACGCACAACTAAAATTGGGTCTGTGTTATATTCGGTTGAACGATGAGGAGCAGGCAAAGAGAGAATTTGAAAAATTGGTCAACAATTATCCTACGAGCGAGTACGTAAACATCGCAAAGCGGTATATTGCCCAGTATCCATAATGCCAGTGGATGTATCGATATACAATTCGAAAGCAGCAATCCATTTGGGCGGCTTCGCTTTTCTTCTGCTACTAAGCGATACTTTTGAAAGCCAATAAAGCAAACCTTGAATCGATTGTACATGGGGAGATGTTCTTCTTTTCTCTATGTTTTGCATACTTCATAGGGAGCTCTGATGAAGGGAAAACTTAATATTTTAATGGTTTTTTCAGAGGTTGCCCCTTTCTCGAAAACCAGCGAGTTGGGAGATGTGGGCGGTGCCCTTCCCAAAGCGTTGAAAGATATGGGCCATGATGTACGCGTCATTACACCTCAATATCGCACCATCAACGAGCGTAAGTACGTTCTACGCGATGTGATTCGCTTGCAGAAGATCGATATTCCCTTGGGAAACAATACGGTCAGTATCGATGTGAAATCGGCTTTTATCCCCAACTCAAAAGTACAGGTTTATTTTATCGATTATAAACCGTTTTTCTTCAGAGACGGGTTTTATACAGATGCTAATAAAAAAGAGTTTAAAGATAACGACCAACGATTCATTCTTTTTTCCAAAGGTGTGCTCAAAACCTTGAAGAAACTCCAATGGCAACCCGATGTCATCCACTGTCATGATTGGCAATCCGGACTCATTCCTTTTTTCTTGAAGCACCTCTATAAAGACGACGCCTTTTTTAAGAAGACATTCACGTT
>CAZTKR010000120.1:0-10855 GCA_964614115.1 uncultured bacterium
TGATGATGATGATCATCGGTTCGATAACGGCATGGAAGGTCACAGTAAACAAAGAACGTTTTGCGCGTCTCTGCTCACGCGTTCGCAGGATTCCCATTTTTCCCGCCATCATCACGGGTGTGTGCTTTGTTGTACTTCTCGCTGTCTTTCTTGAGAACACGCAAGAATTCATGCGGTTCATCACTCCCAATATTACCGTTGTCGGGATTTTTATCGTTGGCATCCTGATTCTCGCCACGTCCGCCTTATCGGGAAAAAAGGTACTCACGGAAGCATCGAATCATGCACTCATGATGGTCTCCATACTCGTCTCGTTCTGTTTCGTCGAGGCCGGGTTGCGGTACAAGGCCTATCGTGATGATTCCAAGTTGTTAAGCAGCCTGGATGACACTGTAAACAAACCACGTTCCGGTGAATCCGTGCCTTTCGGACGGATGATCCGTTTAAGCAGTAACCCGCGTATCATCTACGAGCTTATCCCCGATTTATCGGTGGTCTTCCTGAATCAATCCGTCACGACAAATTCGAGAGGATTTCGAGGCAAAAAAGTAACGGTGGATAGGACAGACCGTGTCATACGTCTCCTGGGTATCGGCGATTCGGTGATGTTCGGCTGGGGCGTCCGGGACGATGAGGCCTACTTGCCCGTTCTCTCAAGCATGCTGAACGAAGCACATCCGCCGTTTTCCTGGGAGGTCGTGAATACGGCTGTACCCGGTTACAACACCGTCATGGAAGTGGAGACATTGAAGGAGAAGGGACTGGCCTACAGTCCCGATATCGTCCTGGTCGATTTTGTTATCAACGACTTGGATCTTCCCAATTTTATCAGGAAGAAGGAAAATTATTTTACGCTGAGAAAGTCGTTTCTCAGACAATTTGTGGCAAAATTATCCCAAGCCGATCCTCTTCCGGAGGGATTGACTCATGCACCCTTCGATGTCAGGGGCGGGCATTTTGAGAACAAACCCGAGAACGTGCCGGATGAATACAGTCACATGGTAGGCAAGGATGTTTTCCACCTGGCCATGGAAGAATTGAAGGTTTTACGTGAAGAACACGGTTTTGAGGTGATTGTTCTTTCCCACTGGGACCTGCCGGTATTCGTGAAAACGATGTGCCAGGAGTTGGGATTTGGGTCGATAGAGGTCTTGCCGGCCTGGGAGAAATACGTGTTCGAGCATCGACTGGAAGATCCTACCTCTGCTTGGCAGTTGAGTAAGAGTGATCCCCATCCCACGGCTCTCGGGCATCGTATCATCGCCAAGGCGATCCTTGACTATCTGACAGATCAAAAGATCATCCAACGATTAAAAGCGAAATGGCGTTAAAATTGATTCCAGCACACCGCGACATCGTCTTCCTGTACCCATACGAAGAGGCATACTCAGCGGATATTGTCTCAGGGTATGAGATGTGTTCCTTATCATTGAAAGACCGGCCCGCTGATTTCGGTCTTTCGTCGTGCATTATTAAAAAATAGTTAGCGTATTCTTTTATTAAACACTCATATTGCATAACTCACTATTTTTTAGTATATTTTATCGATCATGTCAGAATCGATAAGACAGCCATGCATCGTTTACTTTCAAAGCTAAAGAAACTCGCAGCGATAAATAAATTATTGTTGAGCCTGCTGGTTTTCGTGCTCATACTCGTTTTTTATATGTACGTTCTCATCCGTATACGGAATAAATACATGCTCATCGAGGAAGTCGGTCATCATCTCCGAACCCGATTGATAGAAGCCGGTGTTTCTCCCCACATTTCGATTGAGCACGAGATTCTGCGCACCGATACCATGCTGTTCCGGTTCTACATGAACCGCACCTTCCAGCCGGCCTGGATCAACAACAAGGGGCCCCTTTCCCTGGCCGACAGTCTTGTCAAGGCCGTGCATTCGGCCTATCATGAAGGATTGAACCCGGATCATTACCACGTGACGGGCATCTCGGCACTTCTGGATTCGATACGGGCGGATAAGAAAAAACACCTTCCCTTCGATATCGGGCGCATCAGCGATCTGGATTTATTGCTCTCCGATGCGTATCTCCTCTACGGATCACATCTCCTGTCCGGACACATCGATCCTGAAACCATCGACCCTGCATGGATGACCAAACATCCCGAGTATGATATGGTGGAGGTTCTGGAGGGAGCGTTGAGGGAGCGAAGGATACAAGGTTCGCTCTTGGGTCTGCTGCCTTCGTTTCCCTACTATCAGCGGTTGCGGGATGAGTTGGGTCGATACCGTTCGATTGCCTGGCGGGGGGGATGGCCCGTTGTTCCAGAGGGGCCGACGATGAAGATAGGGGATGAGGGGTATCGTGTGGCGGCTCTTCGCGCACGCCTCGCCGTATCGGGTGAATATCAGCTCAACTCGTTCGATGAGAATGCCGTTTTCGATTGTACGCTGGAGCAAGTCGTCCGTCGATTTCAGAAAAAACACGGTTTGGAAGAAGACGGCAGCGTGGGATACGAAACGCGGCTGGCCATGAACGTGCCTGCCCTTCATTATGTGAGGACACTGGCTGCCAACATGGAGCGCTGGCGTTGGCTGCCTCGCGATTTGGGGAATCGTTATATTCTCGTGAATATTGCTACTTATGAACTCCTGGCCATGGAGTTCGGAAGACCCGTGCTGAAAATGCGAGTTGTTGTGGGCAAGGATTATCGGCAGACGCCCACATTCAGCGGGATGATGACACATCTGGTCTTGAATCCGTACTGGAAAGTACCAGTTACCATTGCCAGGGAAGACATACTCCCCAAGATTAAGAATGATCCGAATTACCTGGCATCACGAAAAATTGAGGTGTTCACTGACTGGTCATGCGAAACACCCCTCAGTCCGGATTCCATCGATTGGGTGTCGTTCACCAAGGATAGTCTTCCATACCATTTTCGGCAGGCCCCGGGACTGAAGAACTCCCTGGGGCGGATCAAGTTCATGTTTCCCAATAAGTACGATGTATACCTCCACGACACACCCGAACGGAACCTATTTGAGAAAAGGCAGCGGGCATTCAGCTCCGGGTGCATTCGCGTGGAAGACCCCGAGGCATTGGCCGAATTTGTATTGGACGGCGATTCGACCTGGTTCCGGGGTGAGATTGAAAGAGTCCTGGAGTCCGATGAGAATAGGACGATCATGATTCCCAAACCCATTCCTGTTTATATCATCTACTGCACTGCTTGGGCCCATGAGGATGGCTCGGTTCATTATCTCAAAGATATCTACGACCGTGACGGAATCCTGGAAAATGCCATGAGACGGGAGGCATTTCTCCCTTATTAAAAGGATTTAAGACAGTATTTTTCATTTTGTTTTTTCGTTTTATTTTTGTATCCTTAATTATTCGGGATAGTAAAGAGGAAGAGAGGAAAGACATTTATGCGGTTCAAGCGACGACCTTTTTATGGTTTCGTCATCAAACCGTTTTTATTCACGATTCTTATCACAAGTTTTTCACCGGATACCGTACAGACGGGTGTGGATCGGCTGACAAGGATGAATTTCGCCGGTTTTCATGTCCGGTTCAAAGACACTGTGGTATCCTATCCTGTGATGGGTGTATACGTACTGCCCGATGAAGACGTGCTTATCCGAGCATGGGATTCCGGCCGTACCGTTTTTTTTAAAATTGAAGCCGAGGCGGGCGTCGTCAGCGAGACGGGGCCGAATCGATGGGTTTGGCGGGCTCCTGATGAACCTGGATTGTATCCTATCTGCGTGAATGATACCCAGAAAAAAGGCTCGATCATACTAAACGTCTTTGTCATGGTGCCTTTGCAACAAGCCTGTGATGGCCGTATCAACGGGTACACCATCGGCAACTATCCCCATACCCCTTATCGAAACCTCCCGGAGTACAGGCCGCCGGCAGGGTTGGTCGAGGTTACGAAGCAAAATCGAGACACGTGGATCTCACCCCATTTTCAGTTGAAACAATTTCTGTGTAAGGGCTGTACATCCTATCCCCAATACATCGCACTACAGGAACCGCTTCTTTTCAAACTGGAAGGCATCCTGCATTCACTCCAACAGAAGGGCTATGGGTGCCAAACCCTGAGTATTCTGAGCGGGTATCGAACACCCCACTACAATCGATCCATCGGAAACGGGAAATACAGCCGACACATCTACGGAGCGGCTGCAGATATATTCATCGATGTCGATCCCAAGGATGGGCGAATGGACGATCTGAACATGGACGGCCGCATCGATGTCAAAGATGCCAAATTCCTGTTCGACCATATCGATGAACTGTCGGACGATCCGACTTTTCGAGCATTCGTAGGAGGATTGGGGATTTACGAGACCACGACCACGCACGGGCCCTTCGTGCACGTGGATGTACGTGGATACCGGGCCAGGTGGGGAGCCGGGAGCGGATAATACGCCATCACAAAAAACTGAAAAGTTGGGTTTCTGATACTTGCCCTCCGAAGCATCCTTCCAAGATAACCTTTATACGATGCGTCTCTTTGATTTTTAATCCTTGTAATTCTGAATAAAATCCTGTATCATTCTTTCATAACAGGGATTTGTTTGGGGGGCAACACCGAAAAAACCGGCATATCGCCACAGAAAGACATGCTGTGATTATGCGACATGAGGACAGGCTTATGAAAGAAGGAAAATTTCCAGACGTCAGACTAGCACGGCACAAAGGTTGGCTATGGGTACTTGCTTTTGCCATCACGGCCGCATCAGTCGTATATCAGAGGCGAACAGGGCCGACGTATCCCCTGAGGGGGAACGTTGTCATGGATGGCAAGGAAGTCGCGTATTCTCTTTTACGCACATATACTGTGGGGGATTCTGCACCCGTGACTATCCAGGTGCCCGATACGGCCATCGTCGGCGTACTCCGGTTTCGACGATTCAAATCGAACGATGATTGGACTATCCGTGCTCCCCAGAGAAAGGCTGACACACTCGTCGCCCATCTCCCTGAACAGCCGCCTGCGGGTAAGGTGATGTATTTTGTCACACTGGAAAAAGACGGTGAGCACGTCTCCCTATCGGGTGAAACACCCGTCATCCTGAGGTATAAAGGGTATGTGCCGGCAGCTATCGTGATTCCCCATGTGCTGTTGATGTTCATGGCCATGCTTATGTCGACTCGGACGGGATTGGAGGCACTGGATGCGAACGGCAGGGCCTATCGATTCATGCTGTGGACCATTGGCCTTTTCTTCATCGGCGGCTTTATCCTCGGCCCCCTGATGCAGAAGTTTGCCTTTGGTGCTTTCTGGACGGGAATCCCTTTCGGAAAAGATCTCACGGATAATAAAACACTGATCGCTATGCTGGGATGGGTGTGGGCGTGGTTTCGGTGCAGGAAGGGGAGAGAAGGAAGGGGATGGATCGTCATGGCTGCCGTGCTGATGTTGGTGGTGTATTTAATCCCTCACAGCGTTCTGGGATCGGAGCTGGATTTTACGCAAATGAATGAATAATTTACTTTGATTTTAATAGGAAATCTTTTACATTCTTTTTTGTACGGATTCGTCTGAAAGGTATTGGTCAATTCCCGGACGCAGATGCGGGAATATCATACAGAGGTTGATAGAACGAGTTTCTACGGGATACCATACCGAAACATATTGACGTTGATTTCGTAGCTAAGAGGGTATAATTATCCGGTATCATCGTTCATTCTCAGAGTGGAATGCCCGTTGCTACATGATTTCATGCCTTTATGGGTAACGGAGGATACTCTGTCATTTTTAGAGAATCATCCGGGATGCCGGGATTTTTTTCTATCGATCACAACTCCAATGGAAGGAGGATATCATGAGTGATCAGGATTTTCTCAACACCGAAATGGATGAGGATCGCACTCGGGACAGCGATGAGACGTTTCAGGCCGAAGGAGAAATCCAGCAAGAGGGAGAGGCGCAAGCACCCCTTTCCAAGCCTACCATCGTTGTAAAAAAAGGTGAGGAGACGATTCTGGAATATGTTGTCGACGATCTTCCTGTCCTTATCGGTAGAAAGGGCGATAACCATATCGTTCTCGAAGAGAAGAACGTCTCACGGAAACATGCGCAGATCCTCATGAAGGAAGACCAGTATGTCATCGTCGATTCAGGGAGCGCAGGCGGGACGAAGTTGAACGGTGAAAAAATTTCGGAGAAAGATATACACACCGGTGACAAGATTGAAATCGGGGATTACACCCTCCATTTTGATTCTGGACTGCCCGATGATGAACGTACCGTGTTCGAAGTGGAAGAAGAGACGGTCCTGGAAGAAGGTACAGTCGTGGACGAAGATCGTACGATGTTCTACGAGGAGCCCGAAGCCAAGCTGGTTGTCGTCAAGTCGGACTCCCTGGAGGGCGAGATTGTTCTGGAAGAGGGGGATACTGTCTTTGGTCGGGATGAGGATGCCGAGATTACCATTGCGGATAAGCGGCTTTCAAGAAAACACTACAAGATAGCACGGGAAGGCAACGAATTTGTGATCTCGGACCTGGGAAGTTCCAATGGAACGTTCGTGAACGGACAGAAAATTACCCAGAAGACACTGGCCAGCGGAGATCGGATCCAGGCCGGATCCAACGTGTTCGAGTTCCGGGTCGTCACGGCGACTGTCCCTGGAAAGAGACCTCGGATCGGTGTGCTGGTGAAAGGCGCGCTGGCAGTGGCCGCTTTGGCTGTCCTGGCTTTTGTCGTATACCGGTTTATCCTGACGCCCGGGGCCGGCAGACCTCAAAAAGTCATCATGCAGGTGATGTGGGAACAGGGCACCGCGGCAGCCGTGAGCGCTTCACCCAGTCTTGGAGACCTGAACGGCGACGGTTTTATCGACTTAGTGGCTGCCGATAGGGCAGGTGTCGTATACGCCCTGGATGGACGGCAGGGAGGACTCATCTGGAATTCTGAATTCCGGAGCGGCGGGGGAGCGATTCCCTCATCGCCCCTTCTGGTGGACATCAACGAGCGGGATGGCGACTTGGACGTGATCGTCGGCACGACAGCGATGGGTGTTCTGGCCATCGACGGGGGTACGATGAGACAGATCTGGACGGGACGTATAGGCTCGGCAGCATCCTCTTCGCCGGCAGCGGCTGATATTAACGGGGACGGAATCGAGGATGTATTCATCGGTACCGTCCAGGGAATGGTCTATTGTCTTGACGGCCGTCAAGGTGGAGCCGTTTGGTCGTTCAACACCGGGGCGCGCATAGAATCCGCTTCAGCACTGACCGACCTCAACGGTGATGGTGTACCCGATGTCATCATCGGATCGAATAATTACAGGCTGTATTCCCTGGATGGACGAAACGGCCGTAGTATCTGGACGTACACAGAGACGGAACAGCTTTCCACCGTGGCCTGTGGAGATTTTAATGGCGATAAGATTCTGGACGTGGCTCTGGTCACTCCGACGAGACTCGTCGTACTGGCAGGCCAGAGCGGGGCCGTGCTTTGGACATGGGCAGCGCCCACAGGGGCTCGACCTACTCACGCCGATCCCTTCCTGCCCGTTCCTCCCGCATTGTCAGACCTTAACGATGATGGAACACTCGACGTCGTCATATCCACGCCAGGCGGTCATGTGTACGCCGTCGACGGCGGCTCGAAAGGGTCCAAATATCTGTGGGATTATGGCCTTACTCGGACGAGGAAGAGCCAGCCGGCACTTTGTGATCTCAACGGCGACCGGACGATGGATGTGATTGTCGGGGACGGGCAGGGCAACCTGATTGTCATCGATGGCAAGATGGGTCACCAGTTGAATCAATTGAAAGTCGGGGGAAGCATCGATTCGTGTCCTGTGATTGGCGATTTTACATCCGATGGGGTTGTGGATATCGCCGTGGGCACGCAGAACCGAAAGATCATCGCTGTACAGACAGAGACACGCATCAAGAAGAATCGCATCGTTTGGGGATCCTTTGCAGGCAACACGATGAATACGGGCACCATCCAAGAATGATGGCTGAATAGATACGGGGATGGCACGAATCGCACTTTCGCCTGAAGCATCCATAGAAAATACTTGGAAAGCAGAGGACGGAGAACAACCATCTGCTGTGACGGGATCATACATGAATGCTCTCCGTCCTCGCGGTACCGTGGCGTTTTTATCCTTTGTAAGCAGTGATAAACGAAGGCCGATAATCGTATCGTGTCATCCTCTTCCGAAACCAGGAGAGGACCATGGCGTCACATGATGATGTGATGATTGATTGCTATGCATCGACAGACAGGGGAAGACGGAGAAGCCAGAATGAGGATGCCTTCATCTGCGACGAAGATGTTGCCATTTTTTTGGTTGCCGATGGCATGGGGGGTGAGAACTACGGTGAAGTCGCCAGCCGTCTGACAGCCGATAATTTTGTTCAGCTCATCATACCCTTTATCACAGACGAAGATGCGACCATTCCCTTCGATACTCCGGAGGACGGAGATCATTTCACCGCCGTGATGCTTCATGCTGTCGAAGGGACCAATCGGGCCGTGTATGAGTATGCTGTGGAGCATGAATCCCACAAGGGCATGGGATCGACCCTAACGGCCGTCGTTTTGCGCGACGGTTTTTTGTACGTGGCCCACGTCGGTGATTCCAGGCTCTACAGGATTCAATCCGATGATATCCTTCAGATCACCGAGGATCATACCAAAGTCCAGGAGATGGTACAGAAAGACATTCTCACTCCAGAGGAAGCCAGGAAACACCCGCAAAAGAACATTATCACCCGCTGTGTGGGCCGGAACCGCCGATTAAAGCCCGATGTTTTTACCACGGATTTTACCAATGGTGATATTTTCCTGATCTGCAGCGATGGTCTTAACGATATGATCGAGGATGACGAGATACACCGCATCGTCGCAGAGTCCGATTCTCTGGAGACGGCGGCGTGCGGATTGGTGGAATTGGCCAACGAGAATGGAGGAAAAGACAACATCACGGTGGTGCTCTTTCGACTGGATTCTGTGACTCAGTGAACGGTGTGCCAAGATGCCGGCCAAGACAACAAAGGGTAAAAAAAAGATCGGCAAGTACGTGGTGGAGAGGCAGATCGGGAAGGGGAGCGCCGCCAACATCTACCTGGCCAAACAAGATTTATTGGGAAGAAAGCTGGTTATCAAGGAGCTTCTTCCCCAGTACGCTTTCAATGAAAGGATTATCTCACGATTCCGCCGGGAGGCCAAGGTTGTTTCTCAATTGTCCCATGATGCCATCGTTCATATCTACGATTACTGGGTTCGCAGTCATTCCTACTATATCGCCATGGAATACGTCCAAGGCCAGACCATCCGGCAAATCCTGTCGACCACTTCCTATATTCCCATCCATATCGCGGCTATCGTCCTCTACCACATCTGTCGTGGATTAGAGCACGCCCATAGTTATGGAGTGGTCCATCGCGATTTAAAGCCTGCCAACATCATCATCTCCAACTCGGGTCAAGTCAAAATACTCGACTTCGGTATCGCCCATTTCCAGTACGACGAGAATCTGACGTCTCTGGGTGCTGTGATCGGGACGTATAACTACATGTCTCCAGAGCAGGCTCTGGGTAAGAAAGTGACACCGGCCTCGGATATTTTTTCTCTGGGAATCCTGTTCTATGAGATGCTGACGGGTTATAAGCCCTTCGCCAAGGACGATAAAGAAGAAGTCCTGGAAAAGGTGATTCACAAGCGGATACGTCCCCCGGGTAAGCTCAATCCGGCGGTGCCTAGACGGTTCAGCAGAATCATTCAAAAATGTCTTCGTAAAAAACCTTCCCGAAGGTACCAGGATACCAGGGAGATCAAAAAACGTCTGGAGAAGTACCTTCGGAGGTATCCCTTGGATCATCAGATGATACTCAAGAATTACCTGCAAAACCTGTCACCTCGGAAGATGGACGCGAACTGGCCTCCACGCTACTGGGGAAGGATCTGGTACCGGTTGACACATCTTCGACCCAGAACCTACACCTTTTGGATTCTTGGATTGCTCCTGTTCGGTGCTGCAGAGTATGGGTTGAGCGTTCGCGGCATCGGGTTGAAAAACCAGTGGCGGTTTGTTAAAGAAGCGTATCAATCGGTGTGGAATCGATGGATACAGGATCGTCAGGAACCGATCCATCCTCCGTCGGATGTTCAAAAAGGAATAAAAGATACACCGGAAAATACGGATGTCAAAAAGTCTTCATCGCAAATGGCGAAATAATGTGCTTGACATTGTGTCGGAAATTTCTTATTTATAATAGTTTTCAGTAGGACGCAGTTAGACACGACATATACGAAAAACAAATAAATGAGGTGATACGATGGCCGTTAAAGAAAAAATCGTTCAGGGTGTTTCGATTATCGATGTAAAGGGCAATTTAATGGGCGGTAAGGAAACCGATGAATGTCATGAAAAAATAAAAAGTCTTTTAGAGGGTGGTCAAAAGAAAGTGGTGATTAATCTATCCAACGTGAAATGGATGAACAGTAAAGGCTTGGGCATGCTGATGGCTTCTTATACATCGTGTCAGAATGCCGATGCAAAGCTTAAGATCGCGGGCGCGACGGATAAAGTGAATAGTCTTTTTATCATGACGAAGTTAATGACGATTTTCGACACATACGAGAATGCAGATAGGGCTGTTGGCAGTTTTTTATAATCGATCCGATTCAATTTTTATCTGAATGTAAAAAAATCATTCTGAGCCACTTTTAAATTCGACATCGGATTTAGGGGAATGGACATGACATTCCCCTTTTGTTTTGTCCGCGGGTGTCCCGATTCTCCGATGGATGCGATGGAGGAATTCTTATCCTTCCATGTTTTTTGGCGCAAAGGAGCCGTGGATCCCTCAAAACCATCCACAACAATAGCCGCCACGCAGTCAGGAGA
>CAZTKR010000121.1:0-10855 GCA_964614115.1 uncultured bacterium
TAGAATATGGTGTCTATGTCCTTGGAGTCGATGGATGGTTTGATTTCCTTCACGTAATGGTCGTACAGTAAATCCAAGTAATCGGTTTTTTCGAACTGGAGATGGGGCTTGGTCAGATTCTTCAGGGCATCGTAGATGACAGGTCGCTGGCAGAGATAACTCAGTATGTCCGACTCCGGTTTGAGCAGATTCAGGTCGACGGGCTTCTTGGAGTTGGGATCGATGAAGTACAGGTGCGGTACACGGCCTGGCGCCTTGCTGTATACGCCGTCGGTGACCGGTTGCCCCCTGGCGTCCAGGGATGCCTGCGGGTAAGACAACTCCTGCGTCTCACCAAGCCGGTATTCGATGCCCTGGGGCTGGATGACCATCTTGAACCAGAAATAACGCATGAATTCAAGGAGCCGATGGATGCCTTCGTACCGTTTCTTCTCGATAATCGTAAAGTCAACTTCATCGGAGTAGGCCAGGCGGAGCTTGGTCCAATCGGGCTGACTGGGATGATCCATCAGGAATGCATCTTTCATCTTGTCATAGGATTCCAACTTTTCTATAGTCACGTTGGCAAAATCCTTGGTATAGATGATCATGTGCTCCATGATAGGATTGCGAAACGCTTCGCAGTCCAATTGATAATTACGGATGAATTCGTCCAGACGTTCCTTGTCTCCCTTGGCGATGATGAACGTGGGGATACGGCCCACGGCCATCTGCATGCCTTCCTTCGTCTTCAAAAAACCGGTCCTGATCTTCGAAAAAACAGTCGACACCACGTTGCGGTTCTCCGACGCATGGGCCCGGTCGAGGATGTTGAAATTATTTTCTTCTAGGTACCGGTTCAACTCTTCGTTCAGCCTCAGGCCGAGGACATTCTTCACCGATTCCATGTCGACCTTACCTTTTTTCATCTGCGCCCAGAACAGGGCGGGCTTGACGGGTTTGTCCCCGTAATCCAGGTGGCGCCAGCCTGCGACCTTCCGTTGGCCGATGAGCTGCGACTTGATCTGACGGTAATCGGCCTCTTTCCCTTTGTGAAAGAGTTTTACGATAGGGGACATCTGGAGGTCGTTCTCCAGGCGTAACGAGAAGGAATCAAACCGCTCGTTGAATTCCGACCGGGCCGTTTCCAAATCCATCCGTATTTTTTGGATGTTCGTCTGCCAGCTTTCCAGGAGAGCGATGACTTCGGCCAGGAACACATACGCGTTGGAAATCAGATACCGGTCGAAGAGTGTGTACAGCAGGTCCTGGAGAATCGTCTTCAAGTCCGTGGGTGCGTTCAACGCGTGGTATTTCTTGTACTCTTTGATGAGCCGGATGATTTCTCCCTTGGCATCGAACTGGTCGCATCCCTGAAGCTTCCAGAGTTCTCGACAGCTCTTGAATTCTTTGATGTAATAATCGAGCTTGTGATTCAGATACGCGATGTTTTGATGTCTCTGCAGCGACTGAATGAGCTCCTGTTCGATGTCGCTCCCCAGGCCGTTTATCATCTTTTCCTTGTTTTCCTCGATGATGTTACGGAAATACCCGTCGGCCTCGACGAATTCGCGGTACAGCAGCCTTTTGTTCTGCTCCATGTCTTCTTCCAGTGTTTTCCGGTAGCTCATCAGCGTCTCGTCAATGGAGGGAAGGTCCGATTGGGTGTTCATCCGAAGGGTCTGAGAGATGTATTTTTCCGTCAAATCGTCAATCCGTCGTCCGACCTCGTTCTTGATCTGTTTCTTGTTCAGCCGAAACGGCTGACCATTGCTGTCGTGAACGGTTGTTTCGTTGATGAGGGAACTAATGAAATCTCGGGTCAGCTCGCAGCTCCCCATCTCGATCATCGTGAATTTGGGATAGAGTATGGCGCCCGTTCCCATGGTGAGCATATAATTCTTGGGATTCTGAATCCATTCATCGGTGATGTATTCATCGGCCTTGTACTTATACCCCAGTACGTTGGCGAACAGGCGCAAGGCCACCATCTCCGTGAGGCCGTCGAAAGATTTGAAATAATCTGCAGCCGAGTCGGTGTTGTACTCTGGGGAGACGATGTACACATACCCGTAGGGCATCTTTTCCACCTTTCCGTCGTCAGAGTACTGGGACATCATCCGCATCAGGCCGTAGATCGATCCGAAGGCGTTGGCGCGTACCTGATCCCAGGCAATCGTGCCCGAGATGGCCGATACTTTTTCTTCCAGAGGGGGGATCGTAAAAATGCCGGAGATACGTTTCAAGTCCGTGGAGGGTATGCCGATGACTTTTTGCAGAATATACCCCAGGTCGATGAACATGCCCGAGGACGTCCCCCCCGTCAGCGAGCCGACCACGATGGCATTGACACCCCGTGACTCGAAATGGGGATTGTGGGCCGATTTCTCGATGTGATCGATGGGATCATGTGTGGTCTCGCCACTGTCCACCCATTCGGACATCTTGAACCGTAGTTTCTGGAAAATATCCTTGGCCACGGCATCGTTCACCGATTCGATGGGTTTCCATACATTCGTCAGCACATTCTGCACGGCATAATAGAACGATTGGGCATTGGTGATATTCTGCGGGTTGGGACTGTACAGCAGCATGCGTCCGCCGGCCCGGATACCGCCGGCACCATCATCGGAAAGGGTTCCGATATTCTCCCGCCAGTTGATCTTCTTCGTCCAGAGCCATTCCCACGGAAGATGTTCGACGTTCTTCAGAGGATTTTCCATGCCCCGCAATGTGTTGGCCAAGTCGCCGTATTCCAGGCCGCGATTGCGGATGAATATCTGATTGATCATCGTTCCCGTGGGTTTTGATTTGACCTTATTAGCCTGGGCCGTTTCGATGTTGATGAGTTTTACCAGCGACGTGTCTGTGTTGTTGAACCGTTCATACCAGAAATCCTGGAAGGCGTGGAGTATGTCCAGACCGGTGGATCCCAGCCCGACGATGACGGTTCGCTTGAATGTCATTCCTTGGAGAGGATTACCCATGGGATGCCTCCTCTTACGCTCTTATTTTCGCCATTTTATTCACCATGCTTCTAAGCTCCGCGCCTCTTCTCCTCCATGCAAAGGCATACACGAGGGACAACACAGCGCTGAAGACAAAAACGAACCATAGCGGGATATAATCGTTCACCAACGTCAACCAGCTGAATTGCCAGCTGGCGATGATCTCGGCGCTCATCCAAAAGCACATAAACACGTAGACCCAAGCCCATATCCGTTTCCGTTTCAGCTTGTGCTCAAACTCCGATGCCTGTTTGGATTTGGTAAAAGAGATGAGTATGGTAAACACGATATACGCAAACAACAGAATAATGCCCATGCCCGTGAGCGTGGCAATGCCGATGTATGTGATGGTGTCCATGCTCGATACGTCGGTAAATAAATTCAGGAAAGTATGAATGAGATAATGCATTGGCCCATCCTCCATGAATGGATAAGACGTTTACCAGTCGTCACCGTCGGCGGTAACGTTCATCTTTCCGCCCTTGTCATCGAAGTCGTCGTCAAAACCGTCCGCTTCGTCCTTGGCATGAAAAAACTTCTTGAACCATCGGACGATCCGTTCCCTCTGCGACAATCCCAGAATCACCAGGCCGATGAGGAGCAGAATCAGGAACAGAACCCAAATCTGGGACTTTTTCTTTGCCAGTTGGATGATGCGGCGATCGGATGTGATGGAGATGTTGCCGCTCGTCTGACCTTCCGGGTACACGCCCTTGACAAACCATTCCAAGCGTTTCGTCTTGATGCGCTTCATCCTCTGAAGAATCAGATTGGCGGGTATGTTCACCTGGGTTCCTTCGACTTGTCGTACATGCACCGCGCGTTTTGGCTTCGTGGAATGAATTTCCAGGATGAATTTCTCGAAAGCGCCCTTGGCATTCCATGAAAACAGAATTTGTGACGATCCCTTGGACCCGACTTTAAAATTTTGCACCGGTTTGACCAAGCGTATGCTGTCTTTCTCGCCCGGTCTGCTGACCCCCACCGGAGGGGGTTTGATGAAATGGGGGCCAATGCGCACCAGACGGATTTGCAGTGTCGCGTTGGTGCTTCGTGGATTCGGCCCCGAATGAACGAGCTTCAGTAGGGTCGTCTCGCCGGCACCGTTCTCGATGAACGAATTATGGATGCGGTCTCCGGCGCCCACAAAAGGAATATTGGGGTCCAGGATGAAATCCGAGACGATAAAGACGTTCATGAAATAGCCTCTCCCCTGACTGCCCAGCCGGGTTCCCACATTCCACCAGCAGAGGAATTTGGCCAGATCGAAATTCGTGAACTGGTCTTGATAATTCAGCCTGCGGAACAACTGCTGCTGAACATACCGCCGGGCATCCGCTTCCGTCTTCTCCTCGGAATAATCTGGCGATGCCCTGAAAAACGGTTCCGTTCGGCTGGTCAACTCACCGAAGGCATGCAAGTAGATGATATCGTTGGGAGACCAGAACGGCTTTACGCCTCTGTTCTCGAATTCGTCGCTCTGAGCCTCTACCCTCCACGTGTTGGGATCAAAACGGCCGGTAAATATCAAATCCAATACCGTCTCCTGGGCATCCTGCAGCATTTGATTCGTGAAGTTCATACGCATGGATCCCGAGTTGTCGAACAGGATGCCCACGCCTTCTCCCTGCAGGAACATCGGCAGGATAAAAAGAAACACGAACATGTAACCACGTTTCATGATCCTCTCCTCTTCGTTTATCCAATCAAGATGATTGTCTTGTCTGTGTAACTGATGAAATGGCTGCCGGACAGCATCAACGGCAGCATACGACCGGTTTCACCAGGCTCGCCGCTTTTTCTGATGGGGATATTCAGTAACGGTTGAACCCGGATTTGTCCGTTCTCCTGAAACACCAGATTCACGAACTCATACGGGGACGTTTCAAAACGCCGGGATGGGCACAACGCCCAGTACATGCCCGCACAGTGAAGAAGCCCGTGGGGGTCAAACTGGAAATTTTGATGTTCCATCAGAAAATGTTCTGACACGTTCAGATTGTATTTCTTCGGTTCTTGACTGGTGAGATTAAATCCCCAGAGCGAATTGGGATACTCATTATCCTCGCACAGAATGAGCGGGTACCCGCGTCCCGCAGAAGGCGGTTTCTTGTTGAATCTCTGGTCTGTCAACAGCTCCGTCATGTTGTCTATGGTTCTGTAGATAAATGTATCGCCGGTCGTCTTCCGAACCAGAAAATAGGTGCTGCCTTTGATGGAATAGACCCATTCTACCTGGAAACCACCGCTGGGCCGGCATTCGGCTGCATACACCGTACTTTCAGGCTCGACGGGCTCTTGCGAGTCGCCCTCGACAGTTTCGGAGATACACAAGCGGACAAACTCCCCCGTGACGGAATAGACGTAGAGCCAGTCTTTGTCTGCATCGTCGAGATGGAAGGAAAGAATCGGGCTCTGGAACCGGATCGACTTCACGACATGCTTGATGTACTGGTTCTTCAGGTTGAAGGCTATGATGAGCAACGACCGGTCTTTGGCAAAGATTAGGTATGCCTGCCTCCGGTTTTTCGCTGTGTGTTCTACCGGAATGATGTTCGTGGAATGCTTCAGAGCCATCAGCTCCGCCTGATCCATGAACGAGAGAAACTTGAGCTCGTTGTGTGTGTCGAGGTGAATACCCCTGATCCGGTTGCTCTCGATGATGACGAGGAACGGTCTTAGGATGGTGATGCGGGCGTTCGTCTGAACCGGCGCAGACCAGAGAGTATGCGGGCACTCGGCAGCTTTCGAAGCGTCCAAGTCCAGGCCGGTCACGACATCGTGCGTCTGCACCGCCAGCACGTTTCCGTCAGCAAGGCAATCGATGATGGGATTTTCAACGCTCAGCAGTACCGATGTGGAACCGTTTTCCTGTTTCCGGAAGAAAGGGCCAACGGGTCTGTTCATCGGCAGCTGATGGTAGTGCCACCCCGTGGGTTCCTGGTAACGGCCACAGTATGGGCAGAAAATGGCCGTCCCCCGTTGGATCGTCTCATCACAGTCTTTGTGCTGGCATTGTTTCATGATTCCGTTCCTATAGTCTTGTGGCGGTGACGATTCGAGATTTTTTCCCGTTGGAAAAATCCATATCCCCATCGATTTCCGTGTATCCCCAGTAGGCCACGTCCACGATGTCGTCTCTTTGATAGACATCCGGATCGATGAGAGCCCGCAATGCTTCTGTCTTCAGTATGTTCTTGTCCCCCTCCTTGGTCACGAAGTCCAGGTTCATTTTCTCGCCCGGCCGAACATCGTGGTAAATCCGCCGCATGGAAATCGAGATATTCTGCAAAAGATAGTGCACGGCACTGGATGCGACCTTCAGCTTGGCAGCCTTCTTGAAAACCGTATCCTCCACTCTGGATTTATTCGACAAGATCAAATCCAGCTTGAACAGAATTTTTTGCACGATCTGTATGGATTCCCCAAGCTCCGTATTCCATACCTTTTCGTGCAGCGTCGTCTCCACGTCTTTCTTTCCATCTTTATCAGGACTCAGCGACTGGGAATAGACCCACGACGGCCTGTTCCCTTTTTCACCGAAGTAGGGATGCTTCAATATGGCATGTAAAGACGAAATATCCGCCTCCAGATCGTACCCCGGAATGGCCATGTACTCGTTCTGGAGATACTTCTTCGTAATCCATTCCGCCCGCTCTATTTTTTTCTCCGTTTCCTTGAATAACGTGGGAACCGTGATCTCCATGGCCTCGATCTGCTGTGCCAATCCTGCCGCAAAACCGCCTCTCTTCGTGTCATATTCCGATTGCCAGTATTCATTTGAAAATAAGAATTGAAACTCTTTATATTTTTTTTCCATGGGTGTAAAAATATGCCGTACTGTGTTCAACAAATCATGAAACCGTGATTTCTGGCTCTCAGACTGTTGTAAAAATTTTTGTTTCTCTTTTTCATAATTCTTTTTAATCGCATTAATTTCCGCCGTCTTACCATCATCTATCTTTCCGACCCGCGTTCTGATTTCGTTTAGGTCCTTGAGTAAACCGTCCATTAAACGATGGGACGGAAGCCCACCCATCGGCATTCTGTCGGATTCAGGATAACCACCTATCGTGTTTAAGCTACGCTTGATGCTGTTAGAAATATCCTTGCATTTTTGTAATTGTATTTCTAGAGAGTCATGTTTTTTCTCGACAGTTCGATGCTTAATCAGAAGTTTATTGTATTCTTGTCTCCAATTGGTTTCATCATCTTTCATTCTCGAAACATCGCTTCTCTTTTTTCCTTCGTCTATGTGCTCATACGTGACCTTATCGTAAATAAAGTGGAACAACCATCCCAGTATTATACCAACAATAACCCCGGCTATTGAAAATCCGTGGAAATTCCTCGACACTAGACCCAAAAACTTTTCCAGCATTCTCTGGACACGAACAAGTATCGGTTTCTCCGGATGATGCACCGTAATCGATTTCTCGCATTGTAAATCTGGATATGTTTTGTGTGAAATGATCATTTTGAAACGTTCTACTGGCTCTTGATAGGACTTGGGTTTTCTTACGATCTTGATTCGATGGCCTTCGATGTCTACGTTTTCTATAAAGAGGGTTGTTTTCTCGAAGTCAAAAGATATTTTATACTTATTCGTATCTGCCAACGATTCCAGAATATCTATTTTTATTGAGGTCGTATCATCCTCAAGAATGACGATCTCCTTCATTTCTTTGATACGAGCGAATAACCGTTCTGTAGACAGCCGTTCTTCCAAAGCGTGCAACCCGTCAAAAAACGCCGGATCATTCAACTGGGGCACATGCACCGTGTGATGCTCTTCTATCTGCTGGAATTGAAACGAATGATGGGTACCTTCCAAGGGCGTTTGATTACGGATGGACTCTTTCAATTTTTTATACAGTCGATTCCAGTCCTTTTCCATCAAGACACTGTCGATCGTTGGGCTTTCTATCGAGTCTTGAAGAGACGCCGCATACGCCGCAGTGTCCAGCCCGCAATCTTTTATGAATCGTTCTTCGACGACACGCCAGTGTTTATTCCATTCCTCGTCTTTTAACCACGTCTTCACATCGTCCATTAACGGAAACAGGTACAACGTATCGGCTTTCATGGGTTGCAACAGTATGTATTCTTCATTCGGGGTAGGATAGACATCAATCCGTATTTGAATCGATGGATTGCCGGCGTATCCATCCGCCGGTGCGTATGGATGAAAAAAGCAAAGCGACAGGACGATTCCCCATACATTAATAGCCGGGCATTTCATCTTCCTCTTCCTCACGCTTGGATTCTTTTTTCTTTGGCTTCTTTTCTTCGGTTTTTGCTTCCTCGACGTCCTCGGAATCCTCATCGGTTTCCTCGGGCTCTGAGGATTCGGATCCTTCCACCTCGGGCCATTCGTAGTTGCCAGATTGGATGCTCTTCACGATCTCCGCCTGTTCCTGGGCAATGTGCAGAATCTGCGTGTACGGCCAGGTATTCATCTCGTACGTCAAGTCTTGATCCAGGCTGAACGCTTCTATCATTTTTGGGTCTGTCTCCACGTGGTGCACTCTCAAGCGCAGCATCATGTGTTTATCAAACTTCAACAACACGGGAATGGCATCGTAATCGTCCGTCGTAATATTGCTTTTTCGGATTTCCAGGACTTTGGAGATCATGTCCGACCGCGAATGCTTCATCTCGTCCTGGGGTGAACGGGTGAAACTCTGAATCAAAGACACCTTGTCCGAGAATCCCAGGTTGATCTTTCCAGCATCCAGCACGAACAGATCGTCCTCCTGCCGGACCGGGAAATCACTGATGTTGTGAATATCATCGGTGGGCTTGAGCAGAATTTTCACTCCATACTTGTCGGCACCAAATGCTTTGTCCTGCCATACCAGCCCGTAGTATGAATTGGTAAACCGTTTTTTATGGCGTGCCTTGGTATAATGCGTAACATGATCCAGCGCGCCCAGGACGACAGCCCGTTTTAGGTCCTGGTCCCTCACCTGAACGATGCCCTCTTTGGTGTCGACGGTGGAATACGTCTCCAGCGTCTTTTCCAATTCTTGGAGGATGGGTCCAAACTTGGAAGCCCGACCGGAAACGATGACTTTGTCCAGTTTAAGCTTTTTATTCACCAGGTGGTCTTCATCCACGATCTCCATCAGTGACAATATCAATTTCTTGGTCACGAACTCAAGGAACTCATACAGAAGAGGATTATCCTGGAACAAACTCACCCGGGCAATTCTGTTAAAATCCTTCGGCTTCCAGAGCCTGGCATACCGTAAGCTGTCCGGATCGTAGTCGACCTCATTCTGACCCTCACCGTGCAACGCGTCCGAGAGGTTTATCTTGAAATTATGCTTGATAAAATCTTTCAAATAGCCCAAGTCTGCCAGATGCTTGATCTCCCTGGAAAATACCTGAACATCCTTGATGGATCCATCCACCCGGCTCTGCACATCGATGATCCGGGTTATCGTGGTATCCAGACAATTGCCCGCTGTCAGGGCCCCCAACTGGCCCAGACATTCGATCTTTAAATCCCTCTTCGATTGACTGATCTTCAGGTAGGAGATATCGACCGTTCCGGCACCGATATCGTATATCAAGATGTATTCTTCCTCGGGAGTCTGTGTCTTCTCGGGATTTAACTCCGCCCAACGGGTGAGGTAGTAGCACGCTACGGCATCGGATTCGCTGACGAATTCAATATTATCCTTGAAGAACAACGGTCTCTTGGCAATATTCGGTTTTTGACTGACGATCTCCGGATCGAGAAGATCCCACGTGATGTGCTTCTCGATGAGCTCTTCCAGAATCTGTCTATGCGTTTGATTGTAGGTGTTGGGTACTGTGATAACGTTGTTCCCGAACGTCTTTAAGTATTCCAGAAGTTTTAATTGCTTGTTCGGATTGTAATAAAGTTTCTGTATACTGGGTATGATGTATTTTGTGAACAAGCGCTGATACGCGGATTTCAGCACTTCGGATACGGGCAATTCCCTCTCATCTTTCCCCCTGATGTCCACAACATCGAACTGTTTAAGGGGAATCTTATCGTGGCCCATCAGTATCTTGATGTTGGGTAATACCTTATAGATGAACGACACTTCCTTTTTTTCACCCATGTCCGGCGAGAACCGGACGGATTCCGGCGTCAATTTCAATATCGTGTAATCCGATTCCTCTTCTTCCTCGTCCGATTTCAGATACATTAATGAGGATAGAAATTCTGTGTCTTTTTCGTCGAATTCGGGCTCCTCCCCCTTTATTTCCTGAGACAGTATCTCACGATGCACCTCGTTCAAGTTCAGAACATGAACGTGATCCTGACTCGAAATTTTCGGATCGAAAACAGCAACAGCTATAGCCGACGTACCAAAATCCAAGGCCAGCCATTTTTCGACTTTTCTTCGGAGTAAAAAATTGAACGCCAATTGAACTTTATGGAAATCCGCCCTGCCTTTTTTCTCCGACTGTTCTTCTTTGTACAAGAAACTCACCAGGATGCTGCAGCTTGCAATATCCGGAATCGTTTTGGGAATATGGCGTGTGTGTATTATCAGTGAAGCACGTGCCGTATCGCTTCCGTTTGGAAGAGTAAAATTTTTTGGAAACTGGTTGAAGCTGTCAAAACGCTTGGCAAGGCTCCTCTGCTTGTCCGCGCTGTTCTCCACGATAAAATCGATTTGAAAATCGCAAATGTCCACCTGGCCGAAGGGATGCTTGCTCCTGGCCTTGTTCCATATTTTAATTGTAAGGATGTCTATGTTAAGATTTTCATCGATGGTCCAGTGAACGGCCGGAATCGGTATGGATTGATCCGGTGCTTCATGGATGTCGCGGATGAGGTTCTCGTCATCCTGTGTGATTTCCAGACCCAGTTCTGTGAGGTCCTG
>CAZTKR010000122.1:0-10763 GCA_964614115.1 uncultured bacterium
GTTGTTGGTGGAAGATTGTTACAAAGACCCCCGGTTCAGTCCGGACTACGATAAAAAATCCAAGTTTAAGACGAAATCGATGATCTGCGTTCCACTGATTCGGAAAAGGCAACTCCTGGGTGTGATGCAAGTCATCAATAAAAAAGGGAGCGGCCAGTTCGAGGAGAGGGATTTAAAGATATTCGAAACCCTGGCGTCCCAATGTGCTATCGCCATCGAAAATCATAAACTGATAGAAAAGCAGGTAGAAACAGAAGCCTTGGAGCGGGAACTCGATACGGCCAGGGAGATTCAGCAGAAGCTGCTTCCAGCCGCGCTTCCAGAATACGACGATATCCAGGTTGCAGCCCGGCTCATTCCGGCCAAGCAGGTGGGTGGAGATTATTACAATATCGTGAGAATCAATGAGAAGCAGAGTCTCTTTTTCGTGGCCGATGTCACGGGCAAGGGCATTCCCGCGGCTCTCATCGTATCCACGATTTACTCTTGTATGAACAGTTACCTGAAATTGAAACAGGACGCGTTTGATTTGATGACGCTGGTGATAGCCATGAACAAGGTACTCATCGAATCGACGACCACCACAAAATTTGCGACATGCTGGTTCGGTTTGTATCATCACCAAACGAAACATATGGTCAGCATCAACGCGGGACACAATCCACCTCTCATCTTTCGCTCCTGCAATACAAAACCCATCGCCCTTCACAAAGGAGGATTGTTCCTGGGTGGGCTCGACGTTCAATACGAGATGGAAGAAATCCAGTTGCGCTCGGATGATGTCCTCGTTTTCTTCACCGATGGTGTAACCGAAGCGTGGAACGAGGAAGAGGTGGAATACGAAGAGTACCGTTTGATCCAGACTGTGTTTAAACGTTTGACCGAACCGGCGCATGCGATTCTGTCGGCCATCGAAAAGGATGTTGAGCAACACGTGGGAAAGGCACAACAGAGCGACGATTTTACGTGTGCCATCATGAAGATCCTCTAACCAGACGAAGCAGACATTTTATCCTGAAACGTTCCATCGTTCGCTTTTTCATCGAATGAATCCAAATAAAGAGAACGAGACAAGAGCATGGATACTGCACTGTGGGTTCTGATTTTTAAGTTTCTGGTCGGACATGCCCTCGTGGATTTTGCCCTGCAGCCGACGTCCATGGCTGTGGGTAAGAATCGGAACCAGACGTTCGACGCCAATCCTGACGAGCGAAAATACTTCCCCAACTGGTATTACTGGCTTACGGCCCACGCGTTGATTCACGGCGGAGCCGTATGGCTGATTACGAATAATCCCATACTGGGAATCGTAGAAGTCGTGCTCCACTGGATAATCGATTTCGCCAAATGCGAGAATTGGACCAACATCCACGTGGATCAACTGTTGCACGTTGTATGTAAAGTCTTCTATATCTTCATTCTTAAACAGTGGATTTAATCTTACCTTGTCCAACAGGCTTTGGACCAATCTTCGATATCAATAAATACAGGAGGCAGAAAATGTCAAAAATACCGAAACCAGGGTTACTGTTCCTCAGTGCGATCATAGCCCTGGGAGGGACATCGCGGCTGCGGGCCCAGGAATTCCCGACGGTCAGAGTCACATTAAGTCCTCAACTGATGCAGGGGCTTCAAGTCGTGTACTTGTCCGATCTTGATCTCCTGGACATGGGCGTTGCCGATTATGTCTGCGATGTGAGCCTGTACTATGTGACACAGGACTGGGAGGATACGCGGCTTATCTTGAATGTTCTCCAGGGAAGCACGGTCATCACATCCGCGGAAACAGATCCGTTTCTCCTGCCAGCGCCGGACCCCATGCCGCCTCCGGGCAGTCCATCGTATACGGCCAATAATATCGAATTGCTCAATATGGGTACTTTTCCAGGCTCGAACATCCATTTCGAGTTTCATAAAACAATCGAAATTCCCGACGATGATTTTGAGACGTATTTATTCAAATCGGGCAGACTCGAGAGGGGCGGTTATATCCTGCAGGCCATTCTGGATAATACGGCCTGGGGATACGGCGAGGTCAAGGCAGAGCTGCAGATCCTCATCACCAATCCGTCGCTGATCTACCTGCAATATCCGAGAGACAGAGATGTGATCGGTACGGAATACCCGTTTTTCCAGTACGATTCCGATGGAACCGATTTCATGGTGTACGTGCACAAGAAACGCAATCCAGACGACGATGTGGAGACGGTGCTGTCCGGGCATCCGACCCTGGAGTATCATACACCCTTGAAACAGTTCAGCTATCAGATGACGGATGGCGATCCGTTGGAACCCGGAGCCACCTATTTTTGGTATGTGAAGGTCCAGGTTTTTACGTCCCACGGCCTGGAAGAATTCGCCTCGCCCGTGCAACAATTTACCATAGATACCGAGGCGGGCCTTGCAATCCGGGATATCCGACTCTTACTGGAACCGCTCCTGGGCGATCAGGCAGAGGAGATCGCCAACGACCTGTCCGGGTTTAACTTACAGACGATTCGTCTGAACGGCGAGACCATCACGCTGTCGGATTTCTTCGATCTCATCGCCTATTATCAAGAAAATCCATTCGAGATCGAAGATCTTGAACTCCAATAATCCCAATCTATGGAAGATGCTATGAAGAGGATAAAAACAATATCCGTGCTGATAACCGCTGCCATTCTGAGCTTGTCTTCATTGGCAGAGGGGGCTGAGACTGTCGCTGTCGTCCTCAAGGTCCGGGGGTCTGTGCTTGTCACGTCCTCAGGGGAGACCTCACCCAAGAGCGTACAACGGGGATCCCGGCTGGCGGAAGGAGATAAGCTGGTGACAGGGATGAAAAGCTTCGTCGCCTTTCGGTTTATCGACGATGCCAGTTTGGTCCGTATCGGTGCCAATTCGACGTGTACGATACAGGGTCAAAAAGAAGCCAATCGGATCATGAAGAATATCGTGGTGGAGGCCGGTACGATACTTACGCGCATCACGCAACAGAAGGGCACATTTCAGGTTGCTACGCCGACCTCGGTGGCCAGCGTGAAGGGTACGGAATTCATGACAGTCTACCAGCAGACGCAGGGCTCGGATTACTATTGTAACGAGGGCAGTGTGGAAGTCAGTAACGACGCCGGAGCCGTCATGATGAATGCCGGGTATGCCGTGCATGTCGCGTCAAAGGACTCTGAACCGGTACTCAGAAAGATGAAGCCAGGGGAGATGCCCTCGATTGAAGAAGACTTGGAGGAAGATGAGCTGGAGTTGGAATTCGAGAATGATGCCGGGCAGAAAAAGTACTTGAGGTTCAAGGTAAAGAAGACCGAATAAACCCCATGCTGTGCCAAAGCCATCAACGTCCGGGAACGGTGTGGGTTCCGAGGTCAGGAATGTGACGGCGCTTTGGCAGACTGCAACGATAGCCTCAGGAGGGCATCGTGGATTCATTTAAGCTGTGGCAGATCATCCGGTAATCATTTATTACGGGAGAGCTGAATATGAAATTACGATTATCTATCATTCTCGTACTGTTCTGCATGACCATGAGTGTCGCATCCGGCAGAAAACCTCTGCTCGAGCATGAAGTGCCATCGGGTATCGTCAGGGGCGAGAAGGCGCGGATTGAGGTTGTATCTATTTCCGGGGGACAGACCGTTCACGATATGCGGGTTTTCTATCGCGAGCTCGGTGAGCAGAACTACCGGCAAATCGCCATGAAGCGGGAAGGATACGTGTACGTGGCCGAGCTCAATACAGCCAGTACGACGACGGGAAGAATCGAATACTTTATTGCCTACGAGGGCGCATTGGGCGTGACGGGCACCCTGCCAGAAGTGGAACCCCAGCGTGAACCTTACGTGCTGCGTGTCTCGCCTGCCAGAACATCCGGGCAGGTGGCTGATTTTGAGATAGTCATTCTGAGTCCTGCACCCGAGGATGTCCTGGCCGAGGATGAGGTGGTCATCGCCGTGTCGGTGATGGGCGGGGAATCGGAGATCGACTTTACGCTCTCAAGACTGTACCTGGACGAAATGGACGTGACATCCATGGCCGAAATGGGCGATGGTCTGATTATTCATGTGCCGCCCATGATCCGGCTGGGTCGGCACAACGTAAAACTGGAGCTTTTTGATAATTCGGGAGAACTTCTGGCCACCCGGGAATGGGCGTTTCGAGTCATCAAACGGGTGACGGGCCCTCCGGGTCTCAAACTGAACGGATCTGTTGTTCTGGACAATCGGTACCAGGATGTGTCGGACCGGAGCGATAACTTTTTCCGCGGCGGCGGCCACATCAACTTGAACTACGGCCAATGGGATTTGTACTCCCGCCTTCTTCTCTCGTCCGAGGAGGAAGCGGAACGGCAGCCCGTGAACCGATACAGCAGCGAACTCCAGTATAACATCACCGACCGGAGTCATGTATACCTGCACGGCGGCGACCTGATGCCTTTTTACAACCCCCTGGTGTTTCAGGACAAGCGCGTGAGAGGTCTTCGGGCGGGTCTGGCATTGGGATTTTTTACACTGGATTATATCTACGGACAAACCTACCGTGGGCTAGAGGGTAGCCTGGATATCGACGACAATAGCGATACGCTTCAGGTAAACGGAACGTATTCGGAAAAGATCATGGCCGTCCGGCCGGGTTTCCGGTTTGGGGATCATGTCCATTGGAGGCTCAATCTGGTCAATTCCAAGCAGGATGAAAATTCCATCCAGTACGGCGGAAACGTGAAGGAAGCACTCATCGTAGGAACCGACCTCAGCATGCAGTTCGACCAAAGAAGAGTGCTCTTTGAGGCCAGTGTTCAGGCCAGCATCAGGAACTCCGATGCCGGGGGACCGGAAGTCGAATATGGAGACCTGGTGGAAGTCGACAGCTCCCTGGCCGACAACTCACAGGCCGAGAGGGTGTATGATCTGCTCAAGAGTCTGGGCTTTCTGTCGCTCACGGGCGGCTTGAATCTTTACCCCAGCATGGCCATGCAGTTCGACCTCCACCTCCGGTATCTGAACAACAATTTGAAGCTGACCTATTTGAACATAGCCAACGAATTCGAAAGCCCAGGGAATCCTTACTTGCTCAAGGATATCGCGGGTTTTTATATCAACGATAACGTGCGTCTCCTCAGGAATCAGATGTTCTTAAACGTGTTTTTAAAGCTTTATAAGAATAACCTGACCGATGTGGATTATCGAACGAACAATACGGAGTTTGGGGCCACCGTATCCTATTTTCCGTTCAAGAATCTCCCCTCGTTGACCCTGGGGTATTCGAAACACAGCAGGGATAACGCTGTTACCCCATCGGACACGGCCACGAGCAGCTATCTTTATATCGAAGACAATTACACCCAGCGGTTTACCGCGGCCTCGAGTTATGACGTTCGCCTGGGTCCGGTCAACAATACGTTCTCCGTGAATTTTTCAACATACCTTCGCGACGATGCCGCTAATGCCGAGGGTGCCGGTGATTTTCAGTCGTTCATCGTGAGTCTACGAACGAGATTTCCGTTCCAGTTGACTTCGCGCATCAGCTACAGTATGTCGGAGACTGCCTACGGCGACACGCTTCTGACGACGATGGATATCCAAAGGACCAACGTCAGGCTCGATTACCGGTTGCGCGAACTCTTTGGCAGGGATGTTCTCAGGCCTTTTGTGAATTTCTCGATTCAGAACATCGACTCCGAATACACGTCCGAAGAAAGCACCAGCACGACCAGGACCAATTTTTCGGGTGGGCTGGCATACCAAACTTCCAAGTACGGTATTTTCACATTGAGATACGATAAGATATCCTACTCCTATTTGGGAGAGGATATGGATGATCAGATCATCAACGTACGGTACGAGTATAATTTTTAACGTATAACCGATCCCGGATGGAATGAGCGTAGCGGGATCTCATCCCATAAGTCGTGATGACCGTCATGCCGGATATACGCCCGACGAGGAAAAAGAAAATCCGCCGGGTATCTTGCTGTCGATGCAAGGAATCACATTCCCTTTATTCGCGTAAAGGTGTCTTCGATGGCCAGTAAGCGATACAAACCTCGGCCTTTGGCCGGGTTTTTTATATGGCTCGGCGCCGTGGTCTTCGCCCTGTTCATCTCGAACATCGAGACCTTCCAATCCCTGGAGCTGGATTTTCTCGACTACCGTTTTCGTCTGCGCGGGACGATCGATGTCTCCGAATCGCCCATCGTCATCCTGGCCATCGATGATCAATCCGATGCCTCGACGCCTAACCGCTGGCCGTGGCCGCGGGCATACTTTGCCCGGGTCATCGAGAATCTAAACGAAGCCGGTGCCAAGGTCATCGGCGTGGATGTGATCTTCGATCAGGCGGACAGGCACGGACAGGCATCGGATGATGCCCTGGCTGCGGTCTTGAAAGAACATCGAAACGTCGTACTGGCGGGCAAACTGTTTTATTCGTCGGGACGGCTGGAGTCGACCATTCTGGTGCCACCACACGAAACGTTCACGAGTACGGGTGTGTCGTGGGGGCTGGTTTCCAGCGAGGTTGACAGGGACGGCATCTTCAGAAGGTACCTCGCCGTTCAAAAGCATTTGGACCGTGTTTTCCCGTCCTTCATCCTTCAGGTGCTCAGGCTCTACGAGGATTACAGTCCCGACTTGCCCATTGAGGATGAGCCGGACCGATTCGTCATGGGCGCCTATGCCATACCCAAGTTTGACGACTACTCGATGCTCATCAACTATGCGGGGCCTGCCTACACGTTTCCCGTGTACCCCTTCGACAACGTACTGGACGATGCCGAGTTCGACCTGTTGGATGAATTCGATATCGATGCGTTCGACGATCCCGGCGACCCGGACCTGGGCCTGCCGCCAGGACTTCTCCACTCCGGTATCCTGAAGGACAAGATCGTCCTCATCGGTGCCACGATGCAGGAACTGCACGACGATTTTCCAACGCCGTTCTTAGAGACGCGGGACGAGGCTGGACAGTCGAAGAAAGCGCTTACACCCGGTGTCGAAGTCCATGCCAACGCCCTTCAGACGATTCTGGACGGTCGCTATCTGGTCAAATGGGGCCTCTGGGAACACGTGGCCATCTTGCTCGTTCTGGGCGTACTGATGTACGGGATCACGTCGTACCTGCCGACGGTGTGGAGCCTCATCGGTTCCATCTTCATGATGCTGCTCTATTTTTCCGTCAGCCTTTTCCTGTTTGTGCGTTCCCATGTCATCATCGACATGACCATGCCGGGCTTGTTGATCCTGTTTTGTTTCGTGGGATACAACCTCTATCAGTACGTGTTATCGCAACGAGAGAAGCGGATGATACGCGGCGCTTTTGCCCAGTACGTACCCGAGAAAGTGGTAGAAGAAATTCTGAAAGATCCCGATAAGCTGACTCTGGGCGGAGAAGAACGCGTCGTGAGCGTCATATTCTCCGACATCGTCGGGTTCACGCCCATATCCGAAAAGCTGGCTCCCACCGAGTTGGTTCACTTGCTAAACGACTATTTGACGGCCATGTCGGAAATCATCCTTGCAAACGACGGTATCATCGACAAGTACGAGGGCGACGCCATCATGGCCGAATTCGGCGTTCCGGTCCCGTACGAGAGCCATGCCTTCATGGCCTGCAAGACGGCCGTGGAGATGCAGAGGAAACTGGATGAACTCCGGAAAGCATGGATGAAAGAGGAGAAGCCTCAGCTCAAATCCCGGATCGGGATCAACACAGGGGAGGTGATCGTCGGGAATATGGGATCGCGGGATGTCTTCGATTACACGGTTATCGGTGATGCCGTGAATCTCGGCTCACGTTTGGAAGGCGCCAATAAATTCTACGGCACGAACATCATGATCAGTGCGTTTACGTATGATCAGGTGAAGGACGATTTCCGGACCCGTATGCTGGACGTCATCCGTGTGAAGGGGAAGGCAGAGCCCATCCAGGTGTATGAGCTTCTCGGATTCATGGATGATAAGCTGGACGATCCGATTCCCGCCATGCTGAATGCTTTCGACAAAGGTATGGCGCTGTATCGATCCCGGAGCTGGGCGGAAGCGGTCCGGTGCTTCCAGCGCTGTCTTGAGCTGCGTGCCACGGACGGGCCGTCGAGGATTTACAGAGACCGCTGCCTCGCTTTTCAGACCGATCCACCTCCATCGGACTGGGACGGCGTCACCGACCTGGAAGAGAAGTAATCACCGGTTTTATCGCTCTTATTCAAGAGAAAAAAATCCGAAGCAATGATACGGAAATGATGTCAACAAATCGGAATTCGAAATGACACTTTTTACTCATTTAACTGTCCAATTCTATTTCGGTCACAGAACATGATCATTCGTTGTTGGGGTGCCCGAGGCTCGATTCCGGTCTCGGGTAAAGAATACGATACAATCGGGGGCGACACAACCTGCCTGGAGTTGCGGACGAGACAGAACACTATCATCATCGTCGATGCTGGCACGGGTATTCGCCGTCTGGGCAATCGACTCATGCTGGAGGAAGCGCGTCATTATCATCTTATCTTGACCCATTCCCACTGGGATCATCTCCTGGGATTTCCTTTCTTCAAACCCATCTACACGCACGGAGTCCGTATCGATGTATACGGCTGCCGCTTTGCCCAGAGGTCGATTGAGGGGATTCTCTCGCAAATGATGCATCCGCCGTTCTTCCCTGTCAGGCTTGAAGACGTGAAGGCAGAGCTTCTGTTCCACGGAGCGTGCAGGAAGCCGTTCTCCATCGACTCGATGCTTGTCACACCCATCCGAATCAGCCATCCCAATCAGGGTCTCGGTTATAAGTTCGAAGAGGATGGCAAGACATTCGTTTTCATCACGGACAACGAACTGACGTTCAGGCATCCGGGCGGACTCGACTATCAGGCTTACTTGGATTTTTCCAGGGATGCGGACGTGCTGGTGCACGATGCCGAGTTCACGGAAGAGGAATATCGGAGTACCCGGACGTGGGGGCACAGCACGTATCGTGAAGCACTGCGACTGGCCATGGAAGCCGGCGTAGGACGGTTTGGACTCTTTCACCACAATCAGGACAGGACAGATGCAGCCGTGGATGAAATTATGGAGGACTGTCGGCGGATAGTGAAGAATCAAGAATTGCGGATGGATGTCTTTGCCATGGCTGTGGGGATGGAGATTCGACTTTAGAGCCGAACCGGCGCTGTTTTTCTCGGCGGTTTCTGGCGGACGCTTCTTCGGTGTCCGCTTTTTGTTTTAGGGGATGAAGTACCGTACGATCAAAACGATTGACGAGGCTCCAGAGACGATGAGGATGGTAGGCCGTATGAATCCTCGGTCCAGGAGTCTGGACGTATGCTTTGAGACGAGAAATCCGATGAGTATTCCTGGAATGAGCACCAAGGAGGCCGCGATTTCGCGCAGGCCAAAGCGTCCGATGATGACCAATGAACCGATGGCAAACATCACGCCGATCATGAAGATACCTGAAAGCGTGCCGCGGAGCCGTGGGCCTTCTTTTCGGTGGTAGAGCAGAGCCAGGGGTGCGCCACCGATGGCGGCGGTCGTACCCATGAAGCCCGAGAGGGTACCGGCACCCAACAGATTCCGGGGTATCACAGGGATGTGGACCCCGCTGGTAAAGATCACTAGAGCCACGAGTACGATGCAGCCGAAGAACAAAGAGAGATGGTCTTTGGGTATGAATCGGAGTACGGCAGCGCCGATGGTTGTTCCGATGAGGCGTCCCGCCAGAGCCCAAGCGATTTCCCTGTGTCTGACGGCATGCTGTTCTCGGTGGTACATTAGGCCGGTTAAAAAAAAGGCGCTCAATAACAAGGGGCCGGGAACGAAGACGGGATCGATGAGGACGAGGAGAGGGACGGCAAAGGGGCCCAGGCCGAATCCCACGGATCCCTGGAGGATCGATCCGAGGATGACGATTCCACAGGCGGCTGATGCTTCTAAGATAGTAAACGGGAATTCCACGTATCGGCCTGAGATTTTCTTACTTGTGATGCTGGTACCTGAACGACTGGTAATGTCGATTCATCGTAAATGGTTCGGTTTTTAAAAACAAAAGGTTTTCACTTATCGGCGGCAATGTCCCGTCATCCGTTTTCTATATCGTGGCACGGCGCAGTTGATTCTTCAAGCTTTTGATTTCTTTCCTGACGGCTTTGAGTTTTTGATGATCCTTGGCCTCCAGGGCCTTATCCCGCGTCTTCTTCAATTCCCTTATTTTCGTCTTGATATTTGTCTTGTTGATGCCTACCACTTCATGGTGTTCATGCATTTCGATGTGCAGGGCCGTGCAGATGGCCTGTAACAAGTGGTCTTTATTCATCTGGGTGTAGCCCTGTACAGCATCGTGCTCGATTTCCTTGGCGATGTCCCTAAGCTGGATCACGGTTTTATGCTTGAGTTCATGGTATGTATGTTCCATCCTGTGAATCCTCCCTTGTCTGTGTGCCGAATAGACCGAAATAGAATGATACAGTACCGAACCGGAGCGTCTTAGGCCCTAATATACGCATTCTGGATGAAATTGTAAAGTATCGGATTCTTTAGAATTGTGGATGATCGTGCTGAAGCGAAGTCATCGGCGTGTCGCTTACTAAAAAGTGACCGACCATGGATCGAATGAAGATTTTGAGGAATGAAAAAAGACTTGATTTTGGATGTTATAATGTATACATTAATGTATCCAATTTATTCGAATAGCAAAGGATAATGGATCATGGCCGGAGAAGAGTTGGAAGAATTAGCTCATCGGGCGATCATCCGAATGATACTAGACCATCGTTTTAAGCC
>CAZTKR010000123.1:0-10717 GCA_964614115.1 uncultured bacterium
GGATTCGGAATTTCCATCCATAACGTTGGGAGAAAGTGATATAATACAACTGAGGAGTCAAAAGCCACGATGGTATATCGGGCGCCTCTTACTGACAATGTTCCTGTTGACGTCCAGTTCGGCATTCGTTCAGACCATACCCCGTGTACGGATCGTCGGCTGGGTGGTGGATGCGTCCAACGGTCAGCCTCTGCATTTTGCCAACGTGTTTCTTTCCGGCACGACGATAGGAGCTGCCACGGACGAGGAAGGCCGATTTTCTATCGTGAACGTGCCGTTGGGCACGTACGAACTGGTCGTATCGATGATGGGTTATGACCTCCAGGTGATGAAGGTTGAATGGACGGAGCCAGTGGACCTGGAATTCCATTTTCAGCTGAAGCCGAAGACCCTGAAGGCACCGACTCTCGAGGTGACAGCGCCTCGCCCGAAAGCATGGGAAAAGCACCTTAAATCGTTTCACCGAATGTTCTTCGGCAGCACAGAAAATGCCGATCTGTGTGAGATTGTAAATCCCGAAGTATTGGATTTCACTGAGGATAAGCCCTCGGACACGTTTACGGCTGTAGCCAGCGGACCCCTGGAGATCGTGAATAGGGGATTGGGCTATCGGATTCAATTCTACTTGGAGGAATTCGTTCGAAGGGGTGATCATCTGCATTCCAGTGGCAAGTCGATATTCGAACCCCTGGAATCTCAGCATCCAAATGAAGAGAACGAATGGAGAAAGAATCGGCATAAAGCCTTTTACGGATCCCTCCGGCATTTCTTCATAGCACTTCTATCGAATCGGTGGGAAGAAGAGGGATTTTGCGTGAAGAATGATTTTCGACGCTATCGATGGGATGCCAATATCTATTTGAGCAATATATCGACCGATAACTTACTCCAACCATGCCAGAGAGAATTTGAGAAAAAGCTCTTTTTTGCGGATTTTTTAAGGGTTATTTATACCAAGGAAGAATTTCCCAAGGAAGACAGGTGGGGAAATAAATTATTTCAACAGACGTCCTGGCTGAGAATGAATACAAGCATGCCCGCAATCATCAACTCTCTGGGGCTTGTCCATAATTCCGGTGCGGTTACGCAGTACGGGTACTGGGCCAAAGAGCGCTTTGCAGAGGAGCTTCCTTTGGATTATATACCGGAAGAGTAAGAGGTATAGATGGGAATCGTGCGTATAGGAAATAAACTGCTTATCGTCGGCGGGTTGTTATGGATGGTTTTCTCCATATTATCGACAGCCCAGACCGTACCCCGCGTCCGAATCGTCGGTACTGTGAGCGATGCGTCCAATGGTCAGCCTCTGCATTTTGCCAATGTATTTCTTTCCCGCACGACGATAGGAGCCGCCACGGACGAAGAAGGTCGCTTCGACATCGTGAACGTGCCGTTGGGCACGTACGAACTGGTCGCTTCGATGGTGGGGTATGGGATGTGGATGAAGGAAATCCGTTTGACGGAATCAGCGGACATGGTGGTTCATATCACGCTGGAGCCGAGGCCCATACAGGCGCCGAATATCGAGGTAACGGCTCCTTATCCCCACGATTGGGAGAAGAACCTGGAACGTTTTAAGGAGTATCTATTCGGAGAAGGTTCGTTCGCAAGCAAATGTTCGATTTTGAATCCTGAAGTTCTCAGTTTTAAAGTGGAGGGCAAGACGGAGACGCTGACGGCAACGGCCAGTGCGCCCCTGGAGATCGTCAACCGGGCTTTGGGCTATTGCCTTTCTGCTTACCTGGTCTCGTTTCGTTTTCGTCAACTGTCCGTGGGTGAGTATAGCCTCATCTCCCTGTTTGAATCCTTGGAGCCGGAGGATGACTGGGAAGAAAGAAAATGGCGCGAAAATCGCTTGAACGCCTATCTTGGGTCGAGACGGCATTTTTTTACGGCTTTGTACGCCGGACAGAGGGAGCTCCAAAAGGCAGGATTCACGATGTACAGGCTGCATAGCTTTTATCCAGAGGATGAAGAAACCAGCCTCCATCCATACGAAACGACGGTCGATTCCGTGCTTTTTCGATGCGTTGTCCCAGACGAGAAGCGGTTGTTTTTCCCCCATTTTCTCAAAGTCGTGTACGAAAAATTATATACGGAACGAACCTCCTGGATATTACTGGATCATGAAAAGGCAGTCACCATCGACCGACGGGGGGAGCCTGGCGATCCCGATGCGATCCGGACGTACGGTTACTGGGCTCGAATGCGGATGGCCGAGGAACTTCCCCTGGATTATGAGCCGTATAAGCATTAAAACAAAAGATTATAAGCCGCCACGATCTCCCGATTTCTTCCGTTTATATTGAGTACCCCCCGTCGTCGTACTAGACCCTGGCACTGACTTCCCAAGGACAGGATGACATCCTCCAGGTAGATGATTTCGATGAAAAGCGCTTGACTTTTCGTGATTTATTTATTTTTTTGTATAAGACCGATCCATACGGATTTCTGAGAGAAAATCGAGATAATTTATATCATTCCTTTCCGCAATTTAACCAAGGTAATGTTATGTTTTTCCTGAAAGTTATCAGCAAGTTGCTAAAGGCATTGCGATCGGCCGATTCTCCCCGACAGATCGCCTGGGGATTCGCCTTGGGCGCGATTCCGGGTCTCACACCTTTCTGGAGCCTGCACAACCTCATCATCTTGGCTTTGATTATCATCCTGAAGGTCAATATCTCTGCGGGCCTGCTGGCATGGATGGTGTTCAGCTTTTTTGCATGGCTGCTGGACCCGTTGTTCCACACCCTTGGATTTGCCGTACTGGTCAAGATATCATTCTTGGAACCCATTTGGACGTCCCTCTACAACGCCCCCATCGCACCCTTCACGCGGTTTAACAACACCGTGCTCATGGGGAGTCTGGTGTGCTCGCTGATTCTTCTGGTGCCCAATTATTGGTTATTCAAAGGTTTTGTCATTCGGTATCGTGAGTCATGGGACCAAAAAATTCAAAAGTGGCGAATCGTACAAATCCTGAAGGGGAGTAAAATCGTACGGTTGTATGTCAAACTAAAGGATATGGGGGCTTAAGCCATGCGATGGAAGGGTTTGATCGTTTTTTTCATTCTGTTCCTGATGGGTGTTTTGATATCCAGTCTTTCCGTTGACCGATGGATCGAATCGGGACTGGAAAAGGCGGGTCAGGCTGTTGTAGGAGCAAAAGTGGACGTCGATGGCCTCGACTTTCGGCTGCTGGACCTTGCCATAGAATGGGATCGCCTGCAGGTGACAGATCCCAACAGCACGATGCAGAACGTCATCGAGACAGGACGGACCGCTTTCCGGATGCGTCCAGAAGCCCTTCTCCGGAAGCGCGTCATCATCGAGGAAATCACACTGGCAGACGTCCGATCGGGTACGCCCAGGGCCACGGACGGTGCATTGCCGAAAAAGCATGTATCGGCCGCACGCAGGAGAAAACCCGGTGTGTTCGATAAAGTCAAAGCACATCTCACGCAGGAAATCAAACAGCTCCCGGTCTTCCGTTTCGATCCAGAAGCCCTGAAGCAAAAAATTCATGTGGACAGTCTGATGACCATGGTCGATTTGAAGATCGTCCACCGCCTGGATTCCGTGAAGAAGGACATCACGAGTACGGCCGATAAATGGCAGGTTTTCTACCGAGGATTTCATCCCGATGAGGATTTGGAGAGAATACGCGACGATTTTACGGGCATCGATGTTCAAAATATCAAGACCGTGCCCGAGGCGATTGCCGCACTGGAGAAGGTCAAGTCCGCTCAACAGACATTATCGTCCCTCTCCGAAACCGTGGACAGAAAGCATCAGGAGATACATCAAGACATCGACAGATTGGCATCGTACCAGGATAAGATCGATCGATGGGTGGACGAAGATTATCACAAAATCCTACAGAAAGCCCAGCTCCCAGACCTGAGCGCTCAGAATATCGGTAAGGTTCTGTTCGGAACGACGGTGATCGCTCGAGTAGAAGAGGTTTTGAATGTCATCGAAGCCATTCAGAGGCTGATACCCAGGAAGGAGGAAAAACCGGAGAAGCAAAAGCGGCCCCGTATGGCCGGACAGACCGTCCATTTTCACGATCGGCACCGGTGGCCTGCCTTCTTGGTCGAGAATGTACACCTGTCCGGGCGTACGGGCAAGACCGAAGAGCATCCGGGGTTGACGGTTCAGGGCGAGGCCGCGGGCATCACGTCCCAGCCCTGGGTTTATGGGAAGCCCACGACCATCGATTTGAAGGGCGTTCGGCAAGACAAGCGCTCGCTTCTTTTCCATGCCGACCTGGATCATACGACGGAGGCACCCCAGGATAGCTTCAGGCTGACCATCGCGAATGTCCCTTTGAGCGATGTCTCCATTTCCCCTGTGTCTTACCAGCCGTTTACGCTTCAGAAAGGAAATGCCGAAATGGCGGCTACCGTATGGATGGGCAAGGACAGACTTGGAATCCGATGGGACGTCACGGTTCGGGATATCCTGTTTCATTTTTCCGAGGATTCCAGCCACGATGCACTCCTCGACATCATACGTGACGTCATCTCCACGATGGATGTTCTGACGCTCCGGGCCGACATCCTGAGCCTGGGCGACGACCTGGATTTTCGGTTGAATTCCAACGTGGACAATCGGGTTTCCGAAGGACTTAAACGTATTACAAGTAGGACACTTACGGAGACTCAGAATCGGATACGAACGTCATTGAATCGTGTCCGGGACCGGCATCTGACCGATTTGGAGGCTCTTTTTCAGGAAAAAAAAGGCATGATACAAGGGCCCATCGATACGTATAAGAACGAGGCCGGGAACGTACAGGCCCTGATCGATGAGAAGATCGAGGCGTTGACCGGGGATATCGACCGCCGGACAAAAGGGGAAGAGGGGAAGCTGAAAGACCTTCTCCAGGAGATACTGAAGAAGAAGAAATCGTGACGAATAGATACAAAGGATTGAACTCTATCGGACGTTGTGCGTACAAGGAATAGCAGGATGAATCAGGATTGATGAGATGATCATTGGTTCCCCACATTTTCGCCATCGATTTCTCCCGTTCAAGTCGTCTAGCCAGGGCGCCTACGGAGAGGAAAAGGCCGTATACCGTATTCGTTTAGAAAAGGCCCTGATTTTCTCTCTTACGGCGGCACTGTTGGTCTTTTTAGTCTCTCGCCGGTTGCCTGAAAGAATCCGTAAAACGTGGAAATTGAACACGATGATGACAGCCGTGGCCATGGATGTTACACCTCGAACGAGACAGCCGGGCTCGATGGCGAGGCCGCCCACCCTGCCCCAGGTTCCCATTCCCACGGAGGATGAGTATCTACCAGAGGATGAGACCATTGAATTAACCCAGTTGGATGTTTTTGAGGATATACCCCTGTTTGACGGCGTGGGTGGCGGAGGGGGAGGCGGCATATACCGGGTGCCCTGGAGACCGCGTCCCATCCGCGAGGTCATTCCGGAATACCCCGAATCGGAAAGAAAGCGGGGCGTCGAGGGAGTGGTAGTTCTGGAAATCCTGGTGAACCAGGATGGTTATGTGGACAGCGTCCGGGTGGTGGATAATACAACACGGAGTCAACGTATCGCGCATTCTGCCGTGGAAGCGGCCTACAGGAGTCAGTATGTTCCTGCCACACGAGACGGCAGGAAAGTTCCGATCTGGATTCAGCGACCGTATCGATTCGAGGGCAAATAACGTATGAGTCGCACAGCACAGGCTTAATAGGAGAGGCTCTAAACCGGTTCCTATCTGATGTTCTAGGCTGTATTCCCATCGATGTATAGACCCGTCAGAAAACACTTGATTTTTTTGACGGGTATTTTTTATATTGACATATAAAAAATTTTTCAATATGTTAATGATTATGCCGTGTCATTCAACAGGATGGGTAACGAGTATCCATGGGTACGAAGTCGGGTGACAAAACGACGGATAGGGAAGCGACAGACGTTTTAATCATTGAAAGCGACACGTCCGTCGTGGATATCCTGGAGCGAGCGTTGGAAGCATCCACCGATCGCTACCGAGTTACCATCGTGGGCAATCTGGCAGAGGCCAGAAGTATCGTGTCGGAATCCGTCCCCGATCTTATCATATCCGATTATTTGCTTCCCGATGGTTGGGCCATTGAATTCCTCACCGGTAAAGAAAAAAGACACCCCGTTCCTCTTATCTTGATGGTTAACGCCAGCGATGAGCATCTGGGATTGAAGGCCATCAAGGCCGGAGCCATGGATTACGTCATTAAATCGGAAGATCGTCTCCTGGAAATGCCTCGGTTCATCAAGCGGGCGCTGTGCCTGTGGGAGGCCGTTCACGAGCCTCTCGATAGGGAAAAAGCCCTGGAAGCCTCCCTGAAGGAAAAGGAACTGATCCTGAAGGAGATACATCATCGGATCAAGAACAATTTCCAGGTGGTATGCAGTGTACTCAGCCTTCAGTCTCAGTATATCAAGGACAAAGAAGTGCTGAATATGTTCATGGAGACTCAGGATCGGATTCGTGCCATGTCTTTAATCCACGAGAAGCTCTATCGGTCCAGGGATGTCGGCAGTATGGATTTTGCGGAGTACGTAGAGAACCTGGTGCATGGGCTTTTTTGGTCGTATAATGTGGATCCCAACAGGGTAAAGCTGGAGATTCGAATCGAGGAAGTTTCCCTGGGCATCGAAGTCACCGTACCCTGTGGACTGATAATCAACGAGCTGGTGTCGAATTCCCTGAAGTACGCCTTCCCGCCTGAATGGAAGGGAACGGGGAAAATCGATGTGATTCTCATGAAGAACGAGGATGAGTCCCTGGATTTGATCGTCAGGGATAATGGTGTGGGCATTCCCCAGGATCTGCAAATCGGCCATACCGATTCCTTCGGTCTGGAGTTGGTCACCATACTTGCCGAGGATCAGCTGGACGGAAGCGTGATGCTGGATCGGAGTCAGGGAACGAAGTTCCAGATTCGTTTTCAAAAGAAGGAGCGCTGATTCGCTCGAATCCATTCATTTCCAAAATTCCCGTCTGACCATTATTTTTTATATTCAATCTTTAATACTATCCTTATTTTTTATTCTTATAAATTATTCTACTGAATTTAATTGTCTTGATGGTCGAGGGCTTACCTATTCTTTTTTCAAGAAACCCTCGAAAAAAGACACCATGTACGGCCTATGGGTTGTTAAAGCTTGATTCGACAGTTATAATTTCGGTTAGGCTATTGGACGCTTGTAGGAGTAGTATTTTTCGGAAATCTAAAAATGGGGTAAGCTAAAATATCGTGACCGGCCAAAGGGAAATTTCTCGACTTTATTTGGATGCTCCTGCAGGAAAAAACCTATAGAATCGATGTAGACGCAAATAAAACGGGAGACCCCGATTGATCTCCCGTTTTATCGCCGCTGTCAGTCGTTGATTAGAATTCAGGATTCCACTTATCGTAGCCTTGGCCGATTCGTCGGTGTCGATTCATCCTTAGATTCATGGGCCCGTCGAAACGGGAGGAAAACCGGCCTCTCATTCCCCTTTGGCCCCACCTGTGGCTTCTCATAGAATCAAAGTACACCCTCTGTTTCTCGGTCAACAACGCCCGGATTTTCAGGCGCGTGTCGATGTGTTTTTTATGCAACTCGGTACGTACCTCGGCCATTTCATCCATCTTGCTGTCGATGGCATTCCGGTCGGGATTTTCGGCGATGAGGAGTTCGTCGAGTTCTGCAGAAAGTGTGTTCAGTTTGCTCCGGAGTGGCGTGGTGATCTTTTGTGTTTCGGTCTGGATTTCATCTATTTGTTCGTTCTGCTCGTCGGTCAAGTCCGGTATTCGCCAGAAACGGTGAGCATACCTGTACATTCGTGTATCCTGACCCATCGCGTGAGCGAAGACCATGATAACCAAGAGGATGGACGGGATTGTGATATATCGTGCTTTCATCGTTGTTCTCCTGTTTGTTTACGTGTTTTATCTGAATGTTCTCAAGTCTGTCTTGGATATACCTTTTCATCTATGACGTCTCTTTACCGCTCGTGTCGAGGGCTTTGGCTCAATGAATCCGCTGATTTGTCTCGATGGTTCGGGGAACGGTCAGATGGTGGCTCCTGTTTATGCTTCCTGGGATCCCTGAACGATGGGCCAAGTTTACTGCCCATTCGTCTTGCGATCATGTTGAGATAGCGCTTCCGCTCTTCCTGGGGCAGGAGATCTTTTTCCCGCAAAAGTTGATGGATGACTTCCCTCTCGATGTCCATCTGGAGCTTGCCGATATCCTGAAGGCGCGTTTCGATCTCGACGGAATCCGGTGTGTTTTCGATCAGTAGATTGGCCAGTGCCCTTCTTCTCTGTATCAAATCGATACGTATGGGTTTGATACGAGGAGAAAACTCTTCTCGGATTTCCTCCAGGTGCTTTTTCTGCTCCGGGGTTAGCTTCAGTTTTTCATGGAAGTATTTCCTGCCGTCGCGCTCTCGGTAAAAGTACGATTTTGAATACTTGCTTTTCTTCCATGCGCGGTATCCCAACGTGCCCAGGAAGGCCACGTTGAAGGCAAGGGACAGGATCAAGGCAAGAACGATTTTACGGTTTTTCATGGCTTGAATCCCTCCATGGCGAGTTCGATATCCGTCAATTCAGCATACACTTCTCCGAATGACGCCGTGGGAAAATCGTCGAAGCTGTCGAGATGCATCGATTCCGCCCATGCTTCCTCGGCAGTGACCGACGCGTTCCTCTGGGTCCCGTTTTTCGAGATGCTGTTCCCCAGGAGAATTCCCAGAATCACGACACCCGCTGCAAAAGCTGGAATCAGAATGGTCTCTATCCAGTTGCGTGGTTTTGTCTTCTCCTCCGTCAGGAGTCTCGATTTCAGCCGGGTGTAGAAATGGGTAGCGGGTTTTGGATGGGGGAGGACATCAAGGACATCCCATGTATCTCTCAGCATTTCCAGAGCATGTCTGCACGATGGGCAATCCTGCAGATGTTCCTCGACCCTCTCTCCTTGAGTCGAAGTCAACTCATTATCGATGTATGCTGAAAGCATCCTTTTAACGGCTCGGCATTTCACGGTATATCACCTCGCTTCTGTATATGAAACACGGATTCCTATCCTTATCTTGCGGTCCTCATGCGATGAAAGGTTTGAGTTGTTTTTTCAGGTTTTGTTTGGCTCTGTGGAGTCTGGCCTCTACTGCGGAAACAGAACAGCGCATGATATCGGCAATCTCTTCGTACGAGAGGTCGTGGTATCGTTTCAGGATGACGGCGGTTCTCTGATTCGGCGGCAGGGAATCGATCACACTTCGGATCATTTGCTGTCTTTCTTTGTTCTCCAGTACGGTATCGGGTTGAGAGGTCTCGGAGGACAGAGGTTTTTTTTCATCCTCCCTGCGATGGTGTTCCCACGAAACCCACCGTTTCGCTTTACGGTCTCGAATCCGGTTCAGGGAGAGGTTCACAGCGATGCGGTAAAGCAGAGTCGAAAGCTTGGCCCTGGGCTGATAACGATGGGCTGCCTTATACAGGCGGATGAAGACATCCTGAGCCACCTCCTCGGCATCCTCCTGATTCCCAACGTACCTGAAACACAAGTCCAAGATGGGTTTACGGTAGGTTTCCACGATCTGCCGGAAGGCTTGGTCGTCTCCCTGCTTGACCCGCAGCATCAGTTCGGTATCGTCCATGGATGCGGAGTGCCGCCTCCTTTAACACCATCATTCATGAAACACCGGATACGGAAGGACATTGCGATCGGCCCGTTTTAAACGATGTATTCGTGCGTAAAGAATTGGATTTTTCGGCTCAACTTAACTCGATCCGAACCGTGGTACCCTGTTTAGGCCTGCTTTCTTTAACGTAGAGTCTCCCACCGTGGTATTCCTCGACGATGCGCTTGGCCAGCGTGAGGCCCAATCCCCATCCTCGCTTTTTGGTGGAATATCCCGGCTTAAAGATACGCTTCTTGACGGCGGGCTCGATGCCCTTCCCGTTGTCCTGGATGTCTATGTAAATACGCCTTCCGCTTCCTTCGAGGCCGAGACGGATCTCGATGCATCCCTTATCCTTATCCATGGCATCCAGGGCATTCTTGAGTACGTTTTCCACGGCCCACTGAAACAAGCCGGCGTTCAGTCCGACTGAGGGAACGTTTTCGTAGACTTCCCGAATAACTACGGACCGGCCCAGTTGGGGTGCTCGTCGACGTATGTATTCCGCAACCTCTCTTAAAACGTCGGCCACATCGGCCTCCTTGAGGTCGGGCTTGGAACCGATTTGCGAAAACCGGTTGGTCACCTGGTGAAGCCGCTGGAGATCCCTCTCCATATCCTCTGAAATCCGTTTTATATCCGTGCGTTTTTCCGAACGGATGACCTCCAGCCAGCCCATCAAGGAGGAAAGAGGCGTACCCAGTTGATGGGCTGTCTCCTTGGCCATGCCCACCCAGATATGCCGCTGCTCGCTTTGTCTGATTTGAGCGGACCCGAGAAGACCCAGAAGGATAAAAAAACCGATGATGCCCACCTGTACGTAAGGCACCCAGTGCAGCTGCCAGATCAGTTTGCTGTCACCGTAATATAAATACCCAAACTGGGATTCGCTGTAATTGATCCGGACCGGCTCACCTTCACGCTGCATCTGTCTGAGGATTTTCTCAACCTGCTGCATGGTCTCAGCGGAATAGTCTCCCGGATTGATGCCGATCTCCTTCCACCCCACCGGATTGTTATCCGAGTCGGTCTGGATCAGGGGGA